>JAEWZE010000260.1 GCA_023395465.1 Pseudomonadota bacterium | reverse complement strand
ACCGCTTTGCGCGAATGGGCCTATGCCCGTTCCTACGACAACTCGGAGCAGCGCCGGCACGATCTTCCTCGTTGGCTGCACCAGTACAACTGGCACCGGCCGCACGCCAGCCTTGGCTACCAACCCCCAATCAGCCGCATCCAGCTTCCACTGAACAACGTCTTGGGTTTACACACCTAAGGCACTCCCCAGCTGTTTCGGCGCGCCGGCGCGGCCGATCATCACGCCATCGATCATGCGGCGCGCGTGCGCCACGGAGATGCGTCATGTCCGATCCGGTCGGCGATGCCACCAACACCATCCAGGACAACCTGTCGGAAGGCTGGAGCGACTGGGACGTCAGCCATGGCGATCTCACGGAGAACAACCGCGTCCTGGCCGGGCTCACCCCCGAACAGCGCAACGAGGTCATCCAGCAGCTGGGCGATGGCGACCTCGACAAGTGGGCCGACGAGATCCACGGCACCATGGGCGACCTGAGCGCCAGCGAGCGCCAGGACCTGTTCAACTCCCTCGCCGAAGGCCTGGACGGCGAGCAGCTGGCGCGCGTCACCGCCGCGTTCGAGGGCCACGGCGGCAGCATCGCCGAACTCGGCCGCGCCATCGGAGAACGTGCGCCGGCCACCGTGCGCGTGGACTACGTCGAGCGCATGGCCGCGCAGACCGACAGCGGCGACAAGACCGGTATCGACGCCGGCTTCGGCTACGCCAGTTCCACCCAGGCCGACCCGGAAGCGGTCGCGGTGGGCCAGGTGCTGGCCAGCCTGTCCGACGATCCGGCATCGTTCGACAAGGCCGTGGCCACGCTCAGCGACGGGCAGCTCGAGTCGGTGCTCGAGAGCGCCGCCGGCAGCAGCATGACCACGGTGACCGGCGGCTACGGCGCCAGCGCCACCAGCGTCGACTACGACCCGGCCCTGCTCGCCGACATCGTCAACACCGCCGCGCGCAGCGACGATGTCGCCACCAAGGCGCGCGTGTTCGAAGGCGCCGCCGGGCAGCTGCAGGACATCCAGGATGCCGGCGGGCTGATGACGCCGTACGTGGGCCAGGAAGCGGACGTCTCGGCAGTGGCCGATGCGATGGGCAACCTGCTCGCCAGCGATCCCAACGGCATCGTGACGCAGCTGCGCACCAACAACGATCCCTCCGGCCAGGCGATGGTGTCCTACACCGCCGGCCTGCTCGCCAGCGGCCAGGAAGACCGCGTGCGCGACACCATCGTGCGCCTGCAGCAGGGCAACGACGGCAGCGGCAACGCCTACGATGCCTTCAAGGATCCGGTGGTCTCGCGCAACCTGGGCTACTTCACCGGCGCCACCGCCGCCGCGATCAACGACATCACCAGCGACCGCGAAGCCCAGGCCGACATGCTGAAGAACATCTTCGGCGCGGGCTTCGGCGCCGCCGGCGCGGCCAACCCCGCGGCGGGCGTGATCGCCTCGGTGGGCAACGGCATCACCGCGCAGGCGATCGACTCGATCGTCGATGCAGTGGCCGACGGCGACAAGGAGCTCAAGCAGGCGCTGTACGAACTGGGTATCCCGCGCGATGCCAGCGGCGCGATCAACGACGACGGCCCCGGCGTGGACAGCTACAACGCCGCCTTCGCCGCCGTGGCCGAGGCCAACCGCTGAGCCTGCATGCGTCCCGCGATGCCGCGTGGACGCGCGGGGCGCTAAGCTGCCGTTTCCCTCCCGGTCCACGCAGCCGATGCATGCGCCCTTCCGCCCACTCGTCCTGGCCCTGTTCTGCGTCGCGCTGGCCGGCACCGCCTGCGGCACGCGTGCCGACATGAGCGTTCCGCAACTGACCCCGCCGGCGGGCGCGACCCGCTACGCCGTCGACGACGCCAGCACCGACCGCGTGTCGCTGGCCTTCGCCGACCTGCACGCCTCGCTGCGCACGCTCGGCGACGGCCGCTGGACGCCGACCTACTACAGCCTGTCCGACGGCAGCGACTGGACCGCGCTGCGCGACGACCTCGACCGCCAGGCCCGCGACGCCGGCTGGCAACCCGAACCGGGGCTGACCCCGACCGGCACCGCGGGCTATCCGCGCGCGGCCTGGACTGACGGCAAGCAGCGGGTGGCCGCCGCCCTGGTCGAAGCCCCGGAAGGCAGCGACGGCGCGACCGTGCTGATGGTGCTCACGCCGCGGGAGTAGGCGACCGCGCCGGCAGCCCGCCGCCGCGCTCCGCTCCTTCCCCCGCGTGCGGAGAAAGTCTCTGCTTCCTTCCCCGCGCGCAAAGGGAAGGCCGGAATGGGGGCAGGCGAAGTCGCGCCACTGGCCGTGCGATGCGACCTGACGTACCCCACCCCAACCCTCCCCCGCGAGCGGGGGAGGGAGCGGCACCACCCGCTGCGAACACCCGCTTAGCTCCTTCCCCGCGTGCGGGGGAAGGTTGGGATGGGGGCGAGCGGGGCGGCGCCATCTCTGGGCGATGCGGCCTGATGCACCCCCACCCCCACCTTCCCCCGCAGGCAGGGAGGGAGCGAGCGGAGCGACGCACCCAGCCTGCAACGGCTGCCCGACGCGCCAATCTCGACTAGCCTGTGGCCACCCTCTTCCCGGGAGCCACCCATGCGCCTGACCCCGCCGATCGCCAGCCTGGCCCTGTGCCTGGCGCTGGCTCTGCCCGCCTCGGCCCAGACTGCCCAGACGGCCCAGGCCGGCCAGACCGCATCCGCCGACGCGCCCACCACCGTCGACCGCAAGGAACAGGGCAACCGCGTCACCGAGAACATCCCGGAGATCCCCGCCGAACTCGTCGAGCGGCTCAACCGCTACCAGAACACGCGCGGCGCCTCGGTCGATGGCTGGACCGGCGAGGGCTGCCTGCTCGTCTCCACCCGCTTCGCCGAGACCAGCCAGGTGCACCGCGTCTGCGAACCGCTGGCCATGCGCGAGCAGCTGACGTTCTATCCCGAGCCCGTCGCCGGCGTGCGCGTCGCCCCGCCCGGCGCGCCGCGCGACGGATTCGTGTTCGGCAAGGACCGCGGCGGCGACGAGTTCTCGCAGCTGTACTGGTTCGATGCGCGCACGCGCGAGGCCACCCTGCTCACCGACGGCAAGCGCAGCCAGAACGGCGGCACCGTGCTCAGCCGCGATGGCAGCCGCATGGCCTGGAGCAGCACCTCGCGCAACGGCACCGACCGCGACATCTGGCTGCGCGACCTGCGCAGTGGCCAGTCGCGCCTGCTGCTGCAGGAAGGCGGCAGCTGGAGCGCGCAGGACTTCTCGCCCGACGGCAGCCGCCTGCTGGTGACGAAGTACGTCTCGGCCAACGAGTCGTACCCCGGCGAGGTGGAGGTGGCGACCGGTCGCGTGCGCATGTTCCCGATCGACGGCGGCAAGGCCGCGTTCGACGGCTTCCGATACGCGCCCGACGGCGAGGGTGTGTACTACGTCTCCGACGAGCCGGTGGCCGGCGTGCCCAGCGAGTTCCGCACCCTGCGCCACCACCGCCCCGGCCAGGGCGCGCCGGTGCAGCTGAGCACCGCGCCGTGGGACGTGGATGCCTTCGAACTCTCCGGCGACGGCCGCCACCTGGCCTATGTCACCAACGAGGACGGCATCCACCGGCTCACCGTGCTGGCCCTGCCGTCGCATGCGCCGGTGGCGCTGCCCGAACTGCCGGTGGGCCTGATCGGCGGCCTGGAATTCTCGCCCGACGGCCAGCGCCTGGCGGTGACCCTCAACACGTCCACCTCGCCCAGCGACGCCCACGTGATCGACCTGCGCACCGCCACCCTGGCGCGCTGGACGAAGAGCGAAGTGGGCGGCCTGGACACCGGCCGCTTCGTCGCGCCCACCCTGGTGCGCTACCCCACCTTCGACAGCGTGGACGGCCAGCCGCGCACCATTCCCGCCTTCTACTACCGTCCCTCGAAGCCGGCACCGGCGGACGGCTACCCGGTGGTGGTCAGCATCCACGGCGGCCCCGAATCGCAGGCGCGCCCCGGCTTCAACGCCGGCATCCAGTTCCTGCTCGACGAACTGGGCGTCGCGGTGCTGGTGCCCAACGTGCGCGGCTCCTCGGGCTACGGCAAGACCTGGCTCACCCTCGACAATGCCGACCGGCGCGAGGACTCGGTCAAGGACATCGGCGCCCTGCTCGACTGGATCGCGACGCAGCCCGAACTCGACGCCTCGCGCGTGAGCGTGAGCGGCGGCAGCTACGGCGGCTACATGGTTCTGGCCTCGCTGATGCACTACAGCGACCGCATCCGCGCCGGCATCGACATCGTCGGCATCTCCGACTTCAGCACCTTCCTCACCAATACCGAGGAATACCGCCGCGACCTGCGACGCGCCGAATACGGCGACGAACGCGACCCGGCCATGCGCGCCGTGTTCGACCGCATCTCGCCATTGAAGAACGCGCACCGCATCGACGCCCCGCTGTTCGTCGCACAGGGCAGGAACGATCCCCGCGTGCCCTACACCGAAGCCGAACAGATCGCCGCCGCCGTGCGCGCCAACGGCAAGCCGGTGTGGTTCCTGATGTTCAACGACGAGGGCCACGGCTTCCGGAAGAAGAGCAACAGCGACTACTTCGGCGCCGCGTCCATCCTGTTCTGGCAGCGGCACCTGCTGGGCGAATAGGCGGCGGGGAAGCGTTGCGGGAAGCCGGAAGCGCGTTGATTTCAGAGGGTTGCGCGACGGATTCCGATCGAACGACACGCCGCGTTACGCGGCGCGGCCACCGTTGCGCGCGTTTCGCACCGTGCGCCCGCTGTGTAACGCCGCGCGTGCACCCGCCGAGACCCGGATTGCCTTCGGGCCAACCATTTGATCCTGCTGGCTTATCTTCGATTGACGCTCGGCCGGCCCGAGGCTGAGAATCCGGGTTAGGCGGTCGTTTGCCGTCGAACAGTAGTTGGGCGGCTGCAGATTCCTGAGTTGTGGGGTTCTTTGAGCCGTCGAGTTGCAGGTGCTCCGACTATCCTGGCACCTCGCTGCGGTCCGTTCGCAACCTCCGGACGGCTTCTCAGTTCGCGCCGTCGTTCCGTACCGCGCCCTTCGGGCCGGCCCCTGGCTTTGATCGCGCTCGCCCGGTTGCCGTCGCGTTCCCGCGGGCCTTCGGTCGGGCCACGGGCCTTCGGGCTGGCATCGGACAGGTCGCGTGCTCGCCCCGGCATCCTGAGCGCTTCGGCCGGCATCTCGCGCCCGCTGTAGCGGGTCCCGGCTGGCGCGGGATTCTGATACTTTGCCGCCCAACAAATCGTTCAAGCCGAACTTGTCCCGCTGCGCGGGCCAAGTCGGCTTAACTCAAGTGTTAGGCGCCACAGACACATGATCGAGATCGAGTTCGAAGAGCCAAGCGTGTCGAGATGCGAGTGCTGCGGCAAAGACACTGTTCGCCTCACCCGCTTCGTTCTAGAGGACGGTAACGCCCACGCCGTGTATTACCTCCAGTACACCCCGGGGCATGACTATATGAGCGGGCTAATCGGCCTAGGTGACTGGGGTGAGTCTGCCTCTCCCGCAGACCGCCTTGCGTTCCCATTCCGCCTATGGGCAACCCAAGATTCCTACAACGTCGGGCTCATTGAGGCCGCTGAGTCACCTTGGGTCGAGTCCACGTTCTTGGGACGCCTACTTAACCGGGACGAGGCACTCGCCCATCCCTGGTGCAAAGAGGTGTTTCACATCACCGACCACATCACTCGGGAGGATCCTGAGGCCATTGCCTTTCTCGCCGAGCAGGCTCAGGGTGGCGCCTAACAATTCATTCAAGCCGAAGCCGCTTCGCGGCTCGGCTTAATTCAGGTGTTAGGCGAGTGAGTCTTTTTATCGGAGTGTTGAGTAGTGCCGATATGACGTATTTTTTTGACATGCTTTTCGGACTAGTTTTTGTCTTCCTGGCTCTTCTAGGCTTGATTCTCACACCAC
>JAEWZE010000252.1 GCA_023395465.1 Pseudomonadota bacterium | reverse complement strand
CCCTGCGGGTGGACAGGCTTCTCGGCGACCGCGCCGCGGAAGATCGCGCAAGGCTGTGCGCCGAGCGTCTCGTCGGCCTCCAGCGTGATGGTCACCCCGAAGCGCCGCTCCATCTCGACCAGCGTGCTGCGCTTGTGGTTGAGCACGTAGAGAGCCGTCGCGGCGGGCGTCTTGACGATGAGGTGGCTGCGCGAATCCTTGAGCAGGAACTCCTCGATCGTGCGCACCACATGCAGGGCCACCGACGAGTCGGAGCGGACATGGCCGGCGCCGCCGCAATGCGGGCACGGCTTCATGGTCGATTCCAGGACGCTCGCCCGGATGCGCTGGCGCGACATTTCGAGCAAGCCGAAATGCGAGATGCGGCCGACCTGGATGCGCGCCCGATCGTTCTTCAGGCAGTCCTTCAGCTTCTTCTCGACCGCGCGATTGTTGCGGTTCTCCTCCATGTCGATGAAGTCGATCACGATCAGCCCGGCGAGGTCGCGCAGCCTGAGCTGTCGCGCGACCTCCTCGGCCGCCTCCAGATTGGTCTGGAGCGCCGTGTCCTCGATCGAATGCTCCCGCGTCGAGCGCCCGGAGTTGACGTCGATCGAGACCAGGGCCTCGGTCTGGTTGATGATGATATAGCCGCCGGACTTCAGCGTGACCTGCGGCTGCAGCATCTTGTCGAGCTGCGCCTCGATGCCGCTGCGCGCGAAGATCGGAACGGTGTCGCGGTAGGGCTGGACGACCTTGGCATGGCTGGGCATCAGCATGCGCATGAAGTCCTTGGCCTCGCGATAGCCCTCCTCGCCGGAGACGAGGATCTCGTCGATGTTCTTGTTGTAGAGGTCGCGCACCGAGCGTTTGATGAGGCTGCCTTCCTCGTAGACGAGGGCGGGGGCGGTCGATTGCAGGGTCAGGCTGCGGACGTTCTCCCAAAGCCGCATCAGATATTCGTAGTCGCGCTTGATCTCGGCCTTGGTGCGGCTTTCGCCGGCCGTGCGCAGGATGACGCCCATGCCCTCCGGCACATCGAGGTCGGCGACGACCTCCTTGAGGCGCTTGCGGTCCTGGGCGTTGGTGATCTTGCGCGAAATGCCGCCTCCACGCGCCGTGTTCGGCATCAGCACCGAATAGCGGCCGGCCAGCGACAGGTAGGTGGTCAGCGCCGCGCCCTTGTTGCCGCGCTCTTCCTTGTCGACCTGGACCACGACTTCCTGGCCTTCGCGCAGGAGCTCCTTGATGTTGCCGGAGCGGTGGTCGGCGCCCGCCTGGAAGTAGTCGCGCGAGACTTCCTTGAGCGGCAGAAAGCCGTGGCGGTCGGCGCCGTATTCGACGAAGGCCGCTTCGAGGGAGGGCTCGAGCCGGGTGATGCGGCCCTTGTAGATGTTGGACTTCTTCTGTTCGCGGGACGGCTGTTCGATGTCGATGTCGTACAGGGTCTGGCCGTCGACGATCGCCACGCGCAGTTCTTCGGCCTGCGTGGCGTTGATGAGCATTCGCTTCATGGTTTGCGTTTCCTCGCGCTTGCCGCTGCACCGCGCTCTCGACGAGCGTGGACAGGCGCGCGGAACGCCGGGGCGTTTCGCCTGGAGCTTCGGTTGGCCGCCAGCCGCGCAAGCGCAGCGGCGATCCCGGGTTTCCAGCGCTACGACACCACGGCGGACCGCGGGAGCGCTTCAATACAAGAGTGTTACGGGGCCGGCGGCTGCTTCGCGAAGGCCTTTCGGGCCGGCGCTTGCGCCGCGCGGGACATGTTCAGCACCGCTGCCTTGGCATCGGGCGATGTCCGGGACTGCCGTCCAGCCGCTAACATGGCCGCCCCGAGGGCGGTGGCCGCGTGCTGGCACGGACCTCGCGGAAGGCAGGCTTTCGACCCGTGATCTTCCAGCGAAATCAGCACCTTATCTCGCCCGCCGAGTGTAACAGATAAAGCCCGAGAATGAATGACACCCGGTTACCCCCCAGCGGCGGCGTCCGTACCGTCGCGATCGATGGCGAGCGCGCTGGCCAGCGGCTCGACAATTTCCTGCTGTCCCAGCTCAAGGGCGCGCCCAAGTCGCTGGTCTACAAGATCGTGCGCAGCGGCCAGGTCCGGGTGAACGGGGGCAGGGCCAAGCCCGAGACCCGGCTCGAGGCCGGCGACCAGGTGCGGATTCCGCCGGTGCGTCTCACCGAGCCGGGAGACAAGGGCGCGCCCGCGAAGGGGCTGCTCGAGGCGATGGCGGCCAGCATCGTGTTCGAGGACGGCCGCCTGCTGGCGATCAGCAAGCCCTCGGGCGTGGCCAGCCACGGCGGCAGCGGGATCGGCTTCGGCGTGATCGAGACCCTGCGGGCGCTGCGGCCGGGGCAGGAGCTGGAGTTGGTGCACCGGCTGGACCGCGACACCTCGGGACTGATGGTCATCGCCAAGAAGCGCTCGGCGCTGCGCGAGCTGCAGGCGCTGCTGCGCGAGGACCCGGCGCTCCAGGCCAAGGGCATCACCAAGCGCTACCTGGCGCTGCTGGCCGGCCGGATGCCCGACGGGGTGATGAGCGTCGACGCGCCGCTGCACGTAGGCCTGCGCCAGGGCGGCGAGCGCCACGTGCAGGTCAATCCCGCCGGCAAGGCCTCGCTCAGCCACTTCCGCGTGCTGGAGCGGCGCGGTGGGCACTCCTACTGCGAGGTGCGGATCGAAACCGGCCGGACCCACCAGATCCGCGTGCATGCCCAGCACATCGGCCATCCGGTCGCGGGCGACGACAAGTATGGCGACGCCGAGGTCAACCGACGCCTGCGCGAGCAGCTGGGGCTGCGTCGACTGTTCCTGCACGCCGCATCGCTGGAGTTCGCGCTCGAGGGCGGGCAGGCGCCGTACGTGCTCAATGCGCCGCTGGCGCCGGAGCTGGTCGAAGTGCTGGACCGGCTCGGCTGACCGGCACGGGCGGCCCGCGTCGCTGGGCGGGGAGGCCATCGCGGGCTGGCGCCGGACGACCACATGCCGACCACGCGCGTCCCGGTGTAATGGCCGTCCCCAGCGAGCGGTCCCATGCCCGGTTCTTCCAAGACCCCATCGTCGCCACCGCATCCGCCCGTCCAGTGCGTCTGGACGATCGGGCACTCGACCCGGTCCTGGGAGG
Source organism: Pseudomonadota bacterium (assembly GCA_023395465.1). GTDB lineage: Bacteria > Pseudomonadota > Gammaproteobacteria > Xanthomonadales > Xanthomonadaceae > Luteimonas. The sequence continues at coordinate 10,428 of JAEWZE010000252.1, read as the reverse complement.
AATTTCTGGAGTTGCTGGCGACCCGGAAGATCGAGGCGATCGCCGATGTACGGCGGTTTCCGGGTTCGCGCCGCTATCCCTGGTTCGCCAGCGAGGCCATGGCCGAACAGCTGCCGGAGGCCGGCCTGGTCTACCTCTGGCTGCCGCAGCTGGGCGGGCGGCGCAAGGCGCTCGCCGGTTCGGCCAACGGCGCCTGGCGCAATGCGGCCTTCCAGGGTTACGCCGACCATCTGGCCAGCGCCGAGTTCGCCGAAGGCCTGGCGTTGGCGCTGGAGCTGGCGGCGCGCAGGCGCACTGCGCTGATGTGCGCCGAGGCGGTCTGGTGGCGCTGCCATCGCCGCCTGATTTCCGACCTGCTGGTGCATCGCGGGATCGCGGTCGAGCACATCCTCGACGCCAGGCATGTCCAGCAGCACGAACTGAATCCATCGGCCGTGGCCAGCGGCGACCTGCTGGTGTATCCACCGGCGCAGGCGGGCCTGTTTCCTTAACTGCGGGCGGTCGGCCCACGCGTCGCCGCGCCGCTCAGCTGCCCTTCGCCGGATGCTTGCGCGGACGCACCGAGACGTGGACGTGGCCGGGGACGTGCCAGCGCCAGGGAAACTCCACCGCGCGGCTGATCCCGATGCGCGGACCGACGACGGGAACCTCCGGCGGCGGCATGCCATCGCTGACGATGGCGATCCCGCGGTCGCCGCTCACCAGGTCGGCGCCGTCCTGCTCGCGGGTGATGCCGAAGGCCTGCGACAGCTTGCCGGGGCCGCTGGCCAGGTCGCGGTCGCGCCGCGCGGCGGGACGCAGCCGGCGCATGAGCTCCGCCCCCTGCAGCGGTTCGGCCGCGCGCAGCAACACGCCCAGGCCTTCGCCGACCTCGCCGCAGACCGCGTTGCTGCCCCAGTGCATGCCGTAGGTGAAGTACACATACAGATGGCCCGGCTCGCCGAACATGGTGGCGTTGCGGGCGGTCATGCCGCGGAAAGAATGCGCGGCCGGGTCCTCGCTGCCGGCATAGGCCTCGACCTCGACGATGCGCGCGGCGCGGCCGTCGTCCCGCACCAGGATCTTGTTCAGCAGCTCCGGCGCCACCGTCGCCGGGTGGCGGCGATAGAAGTCGCGCGGAAGCGTGGTCCAGTGCGCGTGCAGGGGAAGACCCGTGTCCAGTTCCGGCTCCGTGCGGTGCGGCGGTCGCCCGCTTTGCGCGGCATGATGCCGCAGCCGACGCAAGCGCCTGTCAACGCCCGCGCGTGGACGGGCTGTCTGGCGCTGCGGTGCGTGGCACGGACCTGTGCTTGCAGCCGGCCGCTTGAATGCAGCATGTCGGTGGGGCGGATCGGCCAGCGTCGGCGAACCGGCGAGGCGATGACTCTCGGCGATGCGCGGGTCGGGCCGAAGCAGCCAGCGCACGTCCGCGGACAGCGGCCTGTGCCGCCACCGGGAGGGGGGGGCGAATGACGGCTTCGCATCAACCCCTTGCCTGCCGGGTATCGGGATCACTAGAATATGCGGCTCGGCTGTCGGGGTGTAGCTCAGTCTGGTAGAGCGCTACGTTCGGGACGTAGAGGTCGCAGGTTCGAATCCTGTCTCCCCGACCAATCGATTCAATCATTTGGGCCATCCGTACGTCCGTACGGTTGGCCTTTTTGTTTCCGGGACTCTGTCATCGCATGGCGTGCCACCGTGCCTGGTCGCTGACGGTTTGGATCGCGCCGCGTCCATGCGGCGGTCGCCATACTGCGCATCGGGTCGATTGCGAGACGCGATGAACGCTTCCCTTGCCGCGCCGGTGCCCGGCGAACGCAAGCGCCGTGTGGACTGGCTGGATGCGCAGCTGGCGCCCGTGCGCGCCACGCATCGCAGGGCTTTGGCCTGCACCGTGCTCGGCGGCTGGCTGCTGCTGCCACAGGCCTGGGCCATCGCGTCGATCGCGCAGGCGGTGCTCGTCGAAGGCATCGCGCCGGGGGCGCTGGGCGTGCCGTTCCTGGTGCTGTTGCTGGCGATGCTGGCGCGTGCCGCGCTGGCCAGGATCGCGCAAGGCGCGGCGGCCACCACGACCGAAGCGATCAAGGACCGGCTGCGCGTGCAGCTGGCGCGCCACGCGCTCGCGCGCGGGCCGCTGTGGCTGCGCACCCGCCGCAAGGGCGCGCTGGTGGAACTGTCGATGGCGCAGGTCGATGCACTCGACGGCTACTACGCCGGCTATCTGCCGGCGCGCGCGGAAGTGATGTGGGTGCCCGCGGCGCTGCTGCTCGCGGTGTTCGCCGCCGACTGGGTGGCCGGCCTGCTGCTGCTGTTCACCGCGCCACTGGTGCCTCTGTTCCAGATGCTGGTCGGCTGGGGTGCGGAAGCGGCCGGACGAAGCCAGCTGCAGGCACTGGCACGGGCCGGGGCGCACTTCGGCGACCGCCTGCGTGGCCTGGACCTGGTGCGGGTGCATGGCCGCGGCGCGGAAGAACTGCAGGAGGCCGCGGCAGCGGCCGACGAAGTCCGCGACCGCAGCATGCGGGTGCTGCGCATCGCTTTCCTGTCGTCGGCGGTGCTGGAGTTCTTCGCCTCGGTGAGCGTCGCGATCGTGGCGCTCTGGTTCGGCTTCCGCTACCTGGGGCTGCTGGGATTCGGCCCGGCGCTCCCGGCAGGCCTGCTGTACACCGGCCTGTTCTGCCTGCTGCTGGCGCCGGAATACTTCGCACCCTTGCGACGACTGGCGGCGCACTACCACGACCGCGCGAACGCGCTGGCGGCGGCCGCGCTGGCGGAGGAGACGCTGGACGGACTTCCCGACGCATCCTCGCCGCCCGTTGCAGCCGTCCGCAGCGCGCCGGTGGCGGACGGCGGGATCGTGGCGGCCGACCTGGCGCTGCGACATCGCGATGCCGACGCGCCGGTGCTGGCCGGCCTGTCATTCGCGCTGGCGCGCGGCGAACGGCTCGCGCTGGTCGGGCCGAGTGGCGCAGGCAAGAGCAGCCTGCTCGAAGCGCTGGTGGGCTGGATGCCGGCCGCCGAGGGCCGGCTGCAGCTGCCGGCAGGCGCGCGGATCGCGCTCGCCGGTCAGCGGCCGTGGATCTTCCGCGGCACGCTGGCGGACAACATCCGGCTCGGCGATCCCGATGCCGACGACGCGGCCGTGCAGGCCGTGGCCGAGGCTGCGCAGGTGGCGCAATTCGCCAGGCGCCTGCCGCAGGGGCTGGAGACGCAGGTGGGCGAACGCGGTGTCGGCCTGTCCGGCGGCGAAGCGCGCCGGGTGGCGCTGGCGCGGGCCCTGCTGCGCCAGCCGGACGTGCTGCTGCTGGACGAGCCCACCGCCTTCCTCGATCCGGCTACCGAGGCGGCGCTGCTGGGCGCGCTCGAGGCTGTCGCCCGGGGCCGGACAGTCGTGGTCGCGACGCACAGTCCCGCAGTCATGGCCTGGGCCGGCCGCGTGCTGCGATTGCCCGACGGCGACCTCCGGGCCTTTCCCGGCGGAGGACGTCCGTGAACCGGGCGCGCGTGCGGCAGGTGCTGTCCCGGCACGGACCGGCGGGCCTGGCGACGGTGGCGCTGCTGCTGGCGACGCTGCTGACCGGGATCGGCCTGCTGGGCCTGTCCGGCGGATTCCTGACCGGCGCGGCGCTGACCTTCGGCGTGGTCGCCGGCTTCAACCTGTTCCTGCCTTCGGCGGGCATCCGCGCGCTCACCCTGGCGCGGATCGCGTGCCGCTACGGCGAGAAGGTGGTCGGCCACGAGACGACGCTGCGCATCGCGCGCGACCTGCGGGTGTGGCTGTTCGAACGGATGCTGGCGCTGTCGCCAGGCCAGTTGTCGCAGTTGCGCACCGGCGACCTGCTCGCGCGCCTGCTGGGCGATATCGATGCGGTCGACGGCCTGCTGGTGCGGGCGATCGGGCCGCTGCTGGCGTTGGCGCTGGCCATCCTGGCGCTGGCCGGGTTCGCGCTCGCGCTCGATCCGCTGCTGGGTGCCTGGATCGCGCTGGCGGCGACGGCCAGCGCCGCGGCGGTCTGGTGGCGCGCGGCGCGCGGACAGCAGGAACAGGAGCATGCGCTGGCGCAGGAGCGCGCCGCGCTGCGCGCCAGCCTGCACGAGCTTTACGACGGCGCCCCCGACCTTGCCGCGATGGACGCCACCGCACGCTGGCTGGGCAAGCTTCCGGAGCAGGGCGCGCGGCTCGCGCAGCGCGAGCGCCGCCGGCGCCTGCGCCTGGCCGATGCCAGCGCGCTGCACGGCCTGACGGCCGCGATCGCGTGGAGCGGACTGTTCTGGCTGGCCTGCACGGCGGTGATCGACAGCCGTCTTGCGCCGGCCCAGGCCGCCGGCCTGGCGTTCGCGGCGTTGGCGCTGTCCGAAGCGCTGCCCGGCATGGCCCTGGCCTGGCAGGCGCTGCAGGCCGCGCGCGCGTCGATGCAACGGATCGAATCGCTGGCCAGCCAGCCACCGGCCGTGGTCGATCCGCGGCGGCCGCGCTTGCTGCCGGCGCGTGGCGCGCTGGAGTTCGATGCGGTCGAGTTCGCGTGGCCGGGCGGTCGTCGCGTGCTCGATGGCGCGGCGCTGCACCTGGCGCCGGGCGAACGCATCGCTATCCGCGGCGACAGCGGCATCGGCAAGAGCAGCCTGGCCGCGCTGGCGCTGCGGCTGGCCGATCCTCTGGGCGGCGGGGTGCGCGGGGGGGGGGGCGACCTGCGCGAATCCGCGCAGGCCGACTGGCACGCGCACCTGGCCTGGCTGCCGCAGGAAGCGCCGGTATTCGCGGGCACCCTGGCGCAGAACCTGCGCCTGGGGTGCGCCGATGCCGGCGACGCCGAACTCTACCGGGCCCTGGCCGGCGTGCGACTGGAGCAGTGGGCACGGGCCGCGGGCGGGCTGGACGCCTGGATCGGCGAGGGCGGGGCCACGGTGTCGGCCGGACAGGCGCGCCGCATCGCGCTGGCGCGCGCGCTGCTGCGGCGGGCGCCACTGCTGGTGCTCGACGAACCCACCGAGGGTCTCGACCAGGACACCGCCGAGGCGGTGATGCGGGCATTGCCGGAGCTGTGCGCGGATCGCAGCGTGCTGCTGCTCAGCCACGCGCCGCTGCCGCCGGGCGCGGTGCATCGCGAACTGCTGCTGCGCGACGCGCGGCTGCAGCCGCTGGCCTGACCCGCGCCGGGTCAGTGCAGGACGGTGGCCAGCTCCGCCAGCGCGGCGTGGTCGAGGATCTCGACGTGTTGCGGGTCGGGCAGGGCGATCACCCCCTGCTCGCGCAGGCGGGTGAAGCTGCGACTGACGGTTTCCACGGTCAGGCCGAGGTGGTCGGCGATGTCGCCGCGGCCCATCGGCAGGGCCATGGTCGGTTCGCCGTCGCGGATTCCCATCTGCCTGCGCAGGCGCAGCAGGAAGCTGGCCAGTCGCTCCATCGGCGCCAGGCGCGCCAGCAGCAGCATCGAATCGTGGGCATCGTCGAGTTCGCGGCAGGCGCGTTCGAGCAGGGTGTGCTCGAAGGCCGGGAAGCGTCGGCGCAGGTCGCGCAGCACTTCCAGGTCGAAGACGCAGACGCGGCTGGGAATCACCGCCTCGATGCTGTGCCGGTGCACGGTCACGTCGGACAGTCCGATGAACGATCCGGGCATGGCGAAGCCGACTACCTGGCGACGCGCGTCCGGCAGCGTGCGGACCAGGCGCAGCATGCCGCCGGTCACGCTGTAGACGTGGCGGCAGGGCTGGCCGCTGCGCGCCAGCTCGGCATTGGCCTGCAGCGTCAGCGAAGCGGCGTACCGCTCCAGCGAATCGACCTCGGGCGGCGGCAGCGAGGCGCAGACGGCGAGGTCGCGCACGGTGCAACGGGCACAGTCGAGCGGGAGGACGGTGCGTGTCTGGTGCGGGCGGCAGCGGGCGGCGGCGGAGTTGGGCATGCGGGATCGGCTCGCGGTTCGCGTCATGATACCGGTGTAAACGGCCGCAGCCTTGGAAACTTTGTCCTGGCGTGCCGGGCGGGACGAAGGCACGGTCTCCGGCGCCACGGCCGGTGGACAGCGCGGCAAGGCCGGGGCGCGCAGGTAGAATGGGCGTCTTTCTCCGGCCCATTCGACAGGCATGATCAAGCCCAGAACCCCGCCCGGCGTCATGGAACTGCTGCCGCGCGACCAGATCGCGTTCCAGCGCATGCTCGACACGATCCGGCGCATCTTCGAGGGCTTCGGCTTCCTGCCGATCGAAACCCCGGTGTTCGAGCTGTCGGACGTGCTGCTGACCAAGTCCGGCGGCGAAACCGAGCGCCAGGTCTATTTCGCCCAGTCCACCGGCGCGCTGGAGAAGGCGTCCGAGGGCCTGCCGGAGCTGGCCCTGCGCTTCGACCTGACCGTGCCGCTGGCGCGCTATGTCGCCGAGCACGAGCACGAGCTGGCGTTCCCGTTCCGCCGCTACCAGATGCAGCGCGTCTACCGCGGCGAGCGCGCCCAGCGCGGCCGCTTCCGCGAGTTCTACCAGTGCGACATCGACGTGATCGGCAAGGATGCGCTGTCCACGCGCCACGACGCCGAGATCCCGGCGGTGATCAGCGCGGTGTTCGAGGCGCTGGACATCGGCGATTTCACCATCCAGTTCAACCACCGCAAGCTGCTGCGCGGCTATTTCGAGGGGCAGGGCATCGCCGACGACGCGCAGGTGCCGGTGCTGCGCGAGATCGACAAGCTCGACAAGCGCGGCGAGGACGCGGTGCGGGCCACGCTGGCCGGCGAAGGCTTCGGCCTGGCCACGGACGTGATCGACCGGCTGATGGCGTTCTCGCGCGTGCGTTCGACCGGTCACGACGATGCGCTGGCGAAGCTCGACGCGCTGGGCAACGGCACGCCGCTGTTCGAGGAAGGGCGCGACGAGCTGCGCGAGGTGCTGCACCGGCTCAAGGCGCTGGGCGTGGCCGAGTCGCGCTACGCGGTCAACCTGTCGATCGCGCGCGGCCTGGACTACTACACCGGCATCGTCTACGAGACCACGCTCGATGCGAACCCGGGCATCGGTTCGATCTGCTCGGGTGGCCGCTACGACAACCTGGCCAGCCACTACACGAAGTCGAAGCTGCCCGGCGTGGGCATCTCGATCGGCCTGACGCGGCTGTTCTGGCAGCTGCGCGAGGCCGGCCTGGTGCAGGCCGCGGACAGTTCTGTCGACGTGCTGGTCACGCTGTTCGACGACGCCGGACTCGACCACGCGCTCGGCCTGTCGCAGCAGCTGCGCGCGGCCGGACTCAACGTCGAGACCCAGCTCGAGCCGCGCAAGCTCGGCAAGCAGATGCAGTACGCCGACCGCGCCGGGATCCGCTTCGTGGTGATCCGCGGCGAGGACGAGGCGGCCAAGGGCGTGGTGTCGGTGAAGGATCTGCGCCGCGGCGAACAGTTCGAGGTGGCCGACGGCGACCTGGCGCGCACCCTGCTGGTGGAGCGCGAGCAGTGGCGGGCGCTGGGCAGGGGCGCGGGCTGATCCCACGCCGGTGGCGGCCTCCTCCGGCGCGCCGTCGCCCGGACCGGCAGGCGGCCGTCCCGGATCCTGCGCGCGGCCGCGTGTCATCCGGGAAATGGGGGCGAGCCAGGCGTGTGTGCGCGCAGTCGGCCACACCCTCCCGGCCCGGGGCGGGACGGCAGCCGGAATGGCGCCGCACGCGGGCGAACCGAAAACGCATGGCGCCGGCACGCAGGTGCGGCGGCGGCCAGCAGCAACCGCGCCCGGATCCGCACGGCGGCCGGCGCCAATGACAAGGGTGGAACCACGATGAAACCAGTCCTCCTCGACGGCAGCTCGCTCACCCGCGACCAGCTGGTGATGGTCGCCAACGGCGCCCAGGTCGCGCTCGACCCCGGCGCTTTGCGCCACGTGGCGCGCGCGGCCGATTTCCTGGCCGAACAGGTGCGGCGGCAGGAACCGATCTACGGCGTCTCCACCGGTTTCGGCAGCAACGCCGACAAGCTGCTGGGCGCCCATCCGCTGCGCGACGAACTGCCCGGCGCCAGGAAGTCCGGGCGCTCGCTGCACGAGGAACTGCAGCACAACCTGATCGTCACCCACGCCGTCTGCGTCGGCGAGCCGCTGGCCGCCGACGTGGTGCGGGCGATGCTGTGCATCCGCATCAACACCCTGCTCAAGGGCCATTCGGGCATCCGCGTGCGCACCCTGGAGGCGCTGGCGGCGCTGCTCAATGCCGGCATCGTGCCGGTGGTGCCGGCGCTGGGATCGGTCGGCGCCTCGGGCGACCTGGCGCCGCTGTCGCACCTGGCGATCGTGCTGCTCGGCGGTGGCGAGGCCTGGTTCGACGGCCGGCGCATGCCTGGCGCGCAGGCGCTGGAAGCGGCGGGCCTGGCGCCGGTCTCGCTGTCGTACAAGGAAGGCCTGGCGCTCAACAACGGCACCGCGCAGATGCTCGCCACCGGCGCGCTGGCGCTGCACCGGCTCGAGCGCCTGCTCGACACCGCCGACCTGGCCGCGGCGATGACCATCGACGCCTTCGCCGGACGCCTGGGCGCCTTCGCCGAAGAGGTGCACGCGCTGCGCCCGCATCCCGGCCAGGTGCACAGCGCCTCACGGCTGCGCGAACTGCTGGACGGTTCGACCCTGGCCGACATTCCCTACCACCTGGTGCCCAGGTTCCACACCTGGCTGCCGTCGAGCTGGGAGACGGACGAGGCGCGCGCGCTCGGCTTCGACATCGGCTGGGACTGGGTGCCGAGCGACCAGCGCCACGGCCGCGAGAAGTTCTATGCCCGCTTCAAGCCGTTCCGCGGCGGCAAGAAGCACCAGCCGCAGGACAGCTACTCGCTGCGCTGCGTCCCGCAGGTGCATGGCGCGGTGCGCGACGCGGTGGCGCACGCCCGGCGCGTGTTCGACATCGAACTCAACGCGGTCACCGACAACCCGCTGGTATTCCCCGATCGCGACGCCGAGCACGTCGAGCAGCAGGTGATCTCCGCGGGCCACTTCCACGGCATGCCGCTGGCGCTGGCGATGGCCGCGGTCAAGGCCGCGATCCCGGTGCTGGCCTCGATCAGCGAGCGCCGCCTCAACAAGCTCGTCGATCCCGCCACCAGCGACGGCCTGCCAGCCTTCCTGATCGGCAACGAGGACGGCACCGAATCGGGCTACATGATCGTGCAGTACACCGCCGCGGCCATCGTCAACGACCTGGCCACGCGCGCGCATCCGGCCAGCGTGTACTCGGTGCCGACCAGCGCCAACGCCGAGGACCATGTGTCGATGGGCACCAACGAGGCGCGCCACGTGCTGTCGATGGTCGACGACCTGGGCAAGGTGCTGGGACTGGAGCTGTACACCGCGGCGCAGGCGCTGGACCTGCGCCTGGACATGATCAACGCCGCGCGCGACCTGGCCCGGCGCAGCGACGCGGCCGGCTTCGCCCGCAAGATCCGCGGCGTGGACGAGGACTCGCCGCTGCACGCGACCTTCCTGGTCGAGGTCGAGGCCCTGCGCGGCGAGCTGGCGGCGGCCGAACCGTTCCACCCGGGCAGGGCGGTGGGCCTGGCCCACGCGGAAATTCGCAGGCGCATCGCCTTCCTCGACCGCGACCGCGCCCTCGACGGGGAAGTCGCGGCGGCGGTGCAGCTGGTGGCCGACGGCAGCCTGCTCGCGGCACTGAACGCATGAACCTGCCGCTGCCCGCCGGCTGGACCGGCGTGCTGCTCGCCGCTCTGATCGCGTTCGCGATCGGCGTCGCCAGCCTGCTGTTCTGGCGCTGGCTGGCGCGCCGGTCCGGCTGGACCGAGGCCCACGCGATCGGCTGGGCCTGCGTCACGTCGGTGGCGATCGCCGCCGGCATCGATACCTGGCACCTGTTCTACCTCGGCGTGGTCACCCTCGAATCGCCGCTGTACGCACGCATCGCGCTGTCGAAGATCCACGACGCGGACTACGTGGGCACCCGCGCCTTCCTCGAATGGGTAGGGGCGCTGGCGGGCGTGGTCATGGCCTGGGTCGTGTTCGCGCGACCGGAGCCGCGCGCGGATTGATCCGGTCAGGGCGATGCGGCGTCCAGCAGTCCCGCGCGCCGCAGCATCGCCACCAGCGCCCCGCGCTGGGAGGCAGCGCCACCGGGCCAGCCGGTCACGGTTTCCAGGATGCGCCCATCGCGCAGCAGGTGGAACTGTGGCATCGGCCAATCCCCGGGCATCGGCCATGCGTCGCGATCGGCGACCATCAGCGCCGGTGTCCGCGGGAACCGGCGGTTCCATCGGCGGACCGCGTCGATATCTTCTTCGCCGGGCGGCAGCATCAGCCAGGCGGCATGTTCGGCGAACGCCGGTCCGAGCAGTGGATCGTCGGCGATGTCTGCTGCGGCATCGACGGAAAAATGACAGCCGGCTGTCACCAGGATCCGCGTCCCGGACAGATCGAGCGGTTCGGCGGTCAGGCGGCTGCCATCCGCCGACATGCGCCAGACGGCGTGCGCCGGCGCACTCC
>JAEWZE010000227.1 GCA_023395465.1 Pseudomonadota bacterium | reverse complement strand
CTCGAGGGCGGGGAAGGCGGCAATGCTGCGCCTGCCCAGCAGGCGGCCGGTGCGCCGCCGCATCCGACCCAGGTGCCGGCCATCAAGGTGGCCACGCCGGCGCCGGCCGGTTCGGGCGAATCCTTCCTGTCCCGCCTCGGCCGCCGGATCAAGTCGCTGGTGTCCGGCGGCTGAGTGCGCGTCGGCGTCCGGCATAATCCGATGCCATGAGCCTTCTGCGATTCGACAACGTCAGCAAGCTGTATCCCGGCGGCCACGAAGCCTTGACCGAGGTCGGCTTCGAGGTGGCCGAGGGCGAGATGCTGTTCGTCACCGGCCATTCCGGTGCCGGCAAGAGCACCTTGCTGCGGCTGATCCAGCTGACCGAGCGGCCCAGCCGCGGTGCGGTGGTGTTCGGCGAGCGCAACCTGTTGAAGGTGCGCGGCAGCCAAGTGGCGCTGCACCGGCGCAGCGTGGGCGTGGTCTATCAGGACCACCGCCTGCTGATGGACCGCAGCATCGCCGAGAACGTCGCCCTGCCGCTGATCCTGCGCGGCACGCGCCGGGCCGAGATCGGCAAGCGCGTGCGCGCGGCGCTGGACCGGATGGGGCTGGGTGCGCGCGAAAAAGCCTTGCCTTCGCAGCTGTCGGCCGGCGAGCAGCAGCGCGTGGGCATCGCCCGCGCGATCGTCGCCGAGCCGCCTCTGCTGATTGCCGACGAGCCGACCGGCAACCTCGACCCGACACTGGCGGCGGAGATCATGGAATTGTTCGCCTCGTTGCCTGCACGCGGCACCAGCGTGCTGGTGGCCAGCCATGACCTGGCGCTGATCAAGCGCATGCGCAAGCGCGTGTTGATCCTCGACCAAGGCCGCCTGGCCGACGACATCCGCCCCGAGGACCTGGCCGAATGAGCCGCAAGCCCGCCGCCGGTCCCGCTCCCGCCCCTTCGCGGCTGGGAGTGTGGTGGGGCCATCACCTGCACAGCATCGCCTTCAGCCTCGGCCGCGCGTTGCGCAAGCCGTGGGCAACGCTGTTGACCGTGCTGGTGATGGCGCTGGCACTGGCCTTGCCGCTGGGCCTGTCGGTGGTGCTGGACAACCTGTCGCGGCTGGCCGGCACGGTCCAGCAGTCCCGGGACATCGACGTGTTCCTCAAGCCGGACATCGACGTGGCGGTGGCCCGCACGCTGGCCGAGGGCCTGCGCAAGCGCGGCGACGTGGCCGGCATCCTGGTGCGCACGCCGGACGAGGGGCTGGCCGAATTGCGCGAACGCGGCGGCCTGGCCGAGGCCATCGACGCGCTCGGCGAGAATCCTCTGCCAAGCCTGCTGGTGGTCACCCCGAAGGGCGACGACGCCTTGCTGGCCACCTCCCTGCAGGGCATGCCGCAGGTGGACGTGGTCCGCCGCGACGCGCAGTGGCGGCAGCGGCTGGACGGCTGGCTGCGGTTCGGCACGCGGCTGGTGCAGGTGCTGGCCTTGCTGCTCGGCCTGGGGGCGCTGCTGGTGGTGGGCAATACCGTGCGCCTGGACATCCAGTCGCGGCGCGAGGAAATCGGCGTGCTGCAACTGCTTGGCGCCAGCGACGGCTTCATCCGCCGTCCGTTCCTGTATCTGGGCGCGTGGTATGGGCTGGCCGCCGGCGCCATCGCGCTGGGCCTGCTGGTGGCGTGCGGGCTGGCGCTGCGCGGGCCCTTGTCGGCCTTGTCGGCCAGCTACGGCGGCCATTTCGTGTTGTCGGGTCTGGACGTCGGCCGTGCCGGCCTCGTGCTGTTGGGCACGACGTTGCTGGGCTGGCTGGGCGCCGGGCTGGTGACGGGGCATTTCCTGCGCCAGACTCGGCCGACGGAGACCTGAGGCGGACGCACGGACATGGCCGACAGCAGCCACGAACTCAAGCACCTGATCAGCGATGCCCCGCGGGTCATGGTGGTGGACGGCTCCAAATTGGTACGCAAGCTGATTGCCGACGTGCTGACCCGCGAACTGCCGGGGGTCGAAGTGCTCGGCTGCCCGACCATTGCCGAGGCGCGCGCCGCGCTCGAATCCGGCCCCGTGCATCTGGTCACCACCGCGCTGGCGCTGCCGGACGGCGACGGCATGGAACTGGCGCGCAGCGTGCGCGAGGCGGCCGGCCAGGCCTATGTGCCGGTCATCGTGGTGTCCGGCGACGTGCAGCAGAACCTGGTCGAGCGCCGTTTCACCGAGTACGTCACCGATTACTTCGACAAGTCGCTCGGCCACGAGGCGCTGGCCGCGTTCATCCGCGGCTACGTGCAGCCGCAGCCGGTGGCCGACGCCACCGTGCTGTACGTGGAGGACAGCCGCGTGGTGGCCGAAGCCACCCGGCGCATGCTCGAGCGCCACGGCCTGCACGTGGTGCACGTGCTGACCGCCGAGGATGCCTTCGCCCGGCTGACCGCCGAATCGCTCGGCCGGATCACCCCGCGCACCGACCTGGTGTTGACCGACGTGACGCTCAAGGGCGAGCTCAGCGGGCGCGACGTGGTGCAGCGCATCCGCGTGGATTTCGGCTACGGCAAGCGGCGCATGCCGGTGCTGGTGATGACCGGCGACAGCAACCCGCTCAACCAGTCCGAACTGCTCAAGGCCGGCGCCAACGACCTGGTGATCAAGCCGATCGAGGAGCGCCTGTTGATCACCAAGGTGCTGTTCCAGCTTCGATTGGCGCGGCTGGATGCGCGACCGGTCGTGCTGTGACCGATCCGGCCGACATGCCCGGCGGCGCCGACGCGCCGAAAGTCGCGCTCGAAGCCTCGTGGAAGGCGAAGGTCGGCGACTGGCTGTTGCGGCCGGAGATGCGCGCGCTGTCGGCCTTCCTGCGCCAGCGCAAGGCGGCCGGTGCGCGGATCTTCCCGCCCGGGCGGCGCATTTTCGCGGCCTTCGACGCCACCCCATTCGATGCGGCGAAGGTGGTGATCCTCGGCCAGGACCCGTACCACGGCGCCGGCCAGGCACATGGCCTGTGCTTTTCGGTGCTGCCCGGCGTGCCGGCGCCGCCGTCGCTGGAAAACATCTTCAAGGAAATCGGCGACGAGCTCGGCCTGCCGCGCCCGGAGCACGGCTGCCTGCTGCCGTGGGCAAGGCAGGGCGTGCTGCTGCTGAACTCGGTGCTGACCGTCGAGGAAGGCAAGGCCGGCAGCCATCAGGGCAAGGGCTGGGAAGGCTTCACCGACCACGTGATCGAAACCCTTGCCCGCGAGCGCGAAGGCCTGGTGTTCCTGCTCTGGGGCAGCTACGCGCAGGCCAAGGGCAAGGTGATCGACGCGCGCCGGCACCGCGTGCTGAAGGCGCCGCACCCCTCGCCGCTGTCGGCCTACCGGGGCTTTTTCGGCTGCGGGCATTTCACCGCGGCCAACGATTACCTGCAGCGACGGGGGCAAACGCCGATCGACTGGTCGCTGCCGCCGCGTGCGCAGGTCGAGGCCATGCTGCACGATGGCGGCCCCGGCGCCGATTGAGGGCTCGCACCGTCCGGAGCGTTCCGCCTGCGGTTCAGTCACGCCGCCGCGGGAGTGCTAGTCTGGCGACGCGGATTCATGGTCCGGCCGTTCGGGAGCGTGGCATTCCGCGATGTATACGAAGTGCGGGAACTTTTCCTGTACCGAGCAGTCCAATATCCAGACTGCTAACATGAGGCCCCTATGAGCCAGACCCTTTCCACCACTGCCTTGGTCCCCAACAACCTGCCCGTGCCGAGCGCGCTGGGCTCGCTGGAGGCCTACATCGGTGCCGTGCACCAGATCCCGGTGCTGGAACCCGAACAGGAGCAGGTGCTTGCCCGCCGCTTCCGCGACGAGGAAGACCTCGACGCGGCGCGCGAGCTGGTGCATTCGCACCTGCGCTTCGTCGTGCACGTGGCGCGCGGCTACAGCGGCTACGGCCTGCAGCTGGGCGATTTGATCCAGGAAGGCAACATCGGCCTGATGAAGGCGGTCAAGCGCTTCGACCCCGACGTCGGCGTGCGCCTGGTCTCGTTCGCGGTGCACTGGATCCGCGCCGAGATGCACGAGTACATCATCCGTAACTGGCGCATCGTCAAGGTCGCGACCACCAAGGCGCAGCGCAAGCTGTTCTTCAACCTGCGCAAGAGCAAGACCCGCCTGGGCTGGCTCAACGCGGCGGAAGTCAGCGCGGTGGCCAAGGACCTCAACGTCTCCGAGCGCGAAGTGCTGGAGATGGAGTCGCGCCTGTCGGGTCGCGACATCGGTTTCGATGCGCCCTCGGACGAGGACGACGACCGCGCGCCGCCCGCGCCGGCCGCCTACCTGATCTCGCGCGACGAGGATCCGGCGCAGGCCTACGAGCGCATGGACAGCGAGGACAGCCAGCTCGAGCTGCTGCGCGAGGGCATGACCCGCCTGGACGCGCGCTCGCGCGACATCATCCGGCGCCGCTGGCTGGATGCCGAAAGCAAGGTCACGCTGCAGGAACTGGCCGACGAGTACGGCGTGTCGGCTGAGCGCATCCGCCAGGTCGAGGCGAACGCGCTGAAGAAGATGAAGGCGCTGTTCACGGCCTGACCGGACCGCCTGCGGCACCACGCGAAGCCCGGCCCTGCGCCGGGCTTTGTTTTCTGCGCGCTGTACCCTGTGCGGCGGTGCTCGACCCGGCTGCCATGTGACCAGTTTCTGGACCCTCCTGTATGCGGTGGGCGCGGTGCAGGCCGCGATGCTCGCGCCCGCGCTGTGGCGCTGCCCGGTGAACGGCCCGGCCAACCGGGTGCTGTCGCTGTGGCTGGCGATCATCGCCGCGGATCTCGCGCTCAAGGCCGCGCACATGTCCGCGCCCGACGCCGGCTTTGCCGCGGCCTACCGGGTGGCGCGACTGCTGCCGTTCGCCTACGCGCCGCTGTTCTTCCTCTACGTGCGCACCCTGGTGGGCGGGCGCGCGCCGCGCCTGCGCGACCTGTGGCATGGCGTCTGGCTGGGCCTGCTGCTGGCGTGGATGACGTGGCGCTGGCTGGTGGGCGATCCGGTGTCGGCCGACGGCGACTGGCACCGGCGCTGGTTCGACCCGCTGCTGTTCTCGGTCGCCCTGTCCTATCTGGCTGCGGCCACCTGGCAGGTGCGCCGCTACCGGCGCTGGCTGCGCGGCCGGCGCTCGGATGCCGACCGCCTGTCGTTGCGCTGGCTCGCGGCGATGAGCGGCTGCCAGTTCGTGATCTGGGCCATCGCGGCCCTGCACGCGACGGCGCGGCTGCCCGGGGTCGACTACGTCCTGATCTATGCCGCGGTCGCGGCCTGGGTCTGCGTGGTCGGCTGGTTCAGCCTCGGCCAGCCGCCGGTCGCCGAGCCGCTCGGCGATGCGGCAGCGCCCGCGCCCGAGGCCGGTGGCGAGGCCGGGGACGATCCGCGCTTCGACGAGGTCGAGGCGCGGCTGACCCGGCTGATGTCCGAGCAGGCCCTGTATCGCGAGCCGGCGCTGGGCATCGCCCAGGTCGCGCGACGCAGCGGCTATCCCGAATACCTGGTCTCGGCGGTGATCAACCGCCGGCTGGGCGGCAACTTCTGGGAATACGTGAACCGGCACCGGATCGAGGCGGTCCGCGCCTGCCTGGCCGACGCCAGCGACCGGCGCGGCATCCTGGAGATCGCCTACGACGCCGGCTTCACCTCCAAGTCGACCTTCAACACCGCGTTCAAGCGGATGGTTGGCCAGACGCCCAGCGCCTACCGGAGCCGCCACGCGCCGCCACGCTGAGCGCATGGGGCGTGCGCAGGCGCAGCAGCCACGCGCACAGGGCCAGGTTGAACAGCCAGCTGGCCCACGCCGTCCCCACGTAGACCGGCATGAACGGCCATCCGAACACGCCGGTGCCCAGCGCCAGCATCACCCGCAGGGTCACCGCGCCCGCGGTCAGCGCCATCGAATAGGCCATCCAGCGCCGATGCCTGGCGATCTGGCCGACCACCGCCAGGCGGATGCCGTTCGCGGTCACCCCCAGCCACAGCAGCGACAGCAGGCTGAAGCCGGCCCGGCTCGGCCAGCCGCCCTGGGCGTGCTGGGCCAGCGACAGCCCCGAGACGCCGCCGACCAGGATCGCCACCGCCGACAGCCAGCCGCCGAGGCGATGCAGCGCCGGCCAGCGCCGGCGCACGCCCCGGCTCAGCTGCAGCGGCACCAGCAGCAGCGCCAGCCCGGCGCCGAAGAAGTGCGCCGGGACGTCCACGCCCGAAACCGCGAACTGCGCGGCGAAGGGATCGCCGCTGCGGTACGCCATGAACAGGTAGGCGAAGGCATAGGCGGCGGTCGCCACGCAGGCGAGCGAGAACAGGGCCAGGGGCAGGGACGTGGCGAGGGCGTACAGGCGCGGTCGCATGGGCTTCTCCATCGGGGTCGATGGGAGCAGCCTGCGCAACCGGGCGTCGCCGGTCGTCCGGACCGGCGGGTTCGAACGCCACCAGGCGCCCGCGATGGTGTGATCCAGCCGGACCGGACGCCGCTAGCCGCGACTCACCACTTGAACAGCACCAGGCTGATCGCCAGCGCGCCCATGCCGGTGACCAGGCCGTACACGGTCTCGTGCCCCTTGGCGTAGCGCTTGGCGGCCGGCAGCAGCTCGTCCAGGGCCAGGAACACCATTACCCCGGCGATCAGGCCGAACACCGCGCCGAACACCGCGTCGGACAGGAACGGGCGCAGCAGGACGTAGCCGATGATCGCGCCGATCGGCTCGGCCAGGCCCGAGACCAGGCAGGCGATGAAGGCGTAGGTCCTGTTGTTGGTCGCGAAGTACACCGGCACCGCGATGGCGATGCCCTCGGGGATGTTGTGGATGGCGATCGCGAAGGCCAGCGGCAGGCCCACCCCGGGGTTCTCCAGGGTGGCGAAGAAGGTCGCCAGGCCTTCCGGGAAATTGTGCGCGGTGATCGCGATCGCGGTCAGCAGGCCGACGCGCTTGATGTAGTCCCGGTTGTGCTCGCGGAAGTAGGGATCGTCGACCTCGAGCCGTTCGTGCGGGTTGGGGATGAGGCGGTCGATGGTCACAATCAGCAGCACGCCGCCGAGGAAGGACAGCGTGCCCCAGGTGAAGCCGAGCCTGTCGCCGAACTGCGCCGAGAACGCGGCGACCGACTTGCCGAGGATCTCGCCCAGCGAGACGTACACCATCGCGCCGCCGGCGAACGCCAGGCCGAACGCGAGCAGGCGCGCATTGGGTCCCTTCGACGCGAACACCAGCAGGCTGCCGAAGCCGGTGAACAGACCCGCCACCGTGGTCACTGCGAGCGCGATCAGCAGGTTCTGCGTCGGGATATCGGTCATGCGCGGCGTGGCTCGGGGGGACGCGACATCCTAGCCCAGCGCATGGTGCGCGCGACGCCTGCACCGGGCGCCGTGCCGATCGTTACTTTGTATCGGGTCGATCGTCGCCGCCGAGGATGATCCGCGCCGCGCGCTGGTGGGTCCAGTACGCCACCGACCAGTTGAGCAGCACCACCGATCGGTTGCGGAAGCCGATCAGGAAGAACAGGTGCGCGACCAGCCAGAACCACCAGGCGAGGATGCCGGAGAAGCGCACCGCGCCGAGGTCGACCACGGCGGCCATGCGGCCGATGGTCGCCAGGTTGCCGGCATCGCGGTAGCGGAAGCTTGGCGCATCTCGCTGCTGCAGCCGCGCGCGGATCGCCTTCGCCACGTGCCGGCCCATCTGCTTGGCGGCCGGCGCCACGCCGGGCACCGGTCTGCCGTCGGCCTGGTCGAGGCTGGCCAGGTCGCCGGCGGCGAAGATGTCGGGATGGCCGGGGATCGAGAGCCCGGGCGTCACGCGGATCCGCCCGGCGCGATCGAGCGGCACGTCCAGGCACCGCGCCAGCGGCGATGCCGCGACGCCGGCAGCCCAGACCACGGTCCGCGCGGGCACGAAGCGGCCTTCGATCCGGTAGCCGTCGGCGCTGATGTCCTCGACCGCCGCGCCGGTCGACACTTCCACGCCGAGCCGCTCGAGCTGCGCACGCGCACGTGCGGACAGGTCTTCGGGAAACGAGGAGAGCACCCGCGGGCCGGCTTCGATCAGCCGCACCCGCGCGCGTGCCGGGTCGATGTTGCGGAACTCGCCCTGCAGCGTGTGGCGCGCGATCTCCGCCAGGGTGCCGGCCAGTTCGACGCCGGTCGGGCCACCGCCGACGATGGCGAAGCTCAGCCAGGCGTCGCGCTCGGCGGGATCGGCCGCCGCTTCCGCGCGCTCGAAGGCCAGCAGCAGCTTGCGGCGCAGCTCGAGGGCGTCGTCGAGCGTCTTCAGTCCGGGCGCGTGTTCGGCCCAGTGGTCGTTGCCGAAGTAGGCGTGGGTGGCGCCGCTGGCCAGCAGCAGGTAGTCGAAACCGATGCGCGCGCCGTCGGCCAGTTCGACCTGCCGGGCCGGCGCGTCGATCCGGGCCACCGTGGCCATGCGCACCACCACGTTCTTCTGCCGGCGCAGGATCTGCCGCAGCGGCGCGGCGATATCGGGCGCCGACAGGCCCGCGGTGGCGACCTGGTAGAGCAGGGGCTGGAACAGGTGGTGGTTGCCGCGGTCGACCAGGGTGATGCGGACCGGCGCGGACTTCAGCGCGCGCGCCGCCCACAGGCCGGCGAAGCCGCCGCCGACGATCACCACGTGCGGAAGCGCCCGGGTCATGCGTCCATTCCAGGCACGCGACGCGAAGCGTCCGTGGACGCGACGCGACGCCGGACCATGCACGCCAGGCCGATGCGCTTGCGCGCGGGTCGCTCGCGACGACCCCGCGTGCGAGGCAGCGCCGTTGCGGCGGGAAACCGGCGGGCGTCGACCGCGCGTGCGCGCGGCGACGAGCCGCGGGCGGTCAACCGAGCTTCGCCGCCAGCTGGGCTTCGAGCTTGCGCTGGTCGGCGGCGAAGTTGCGGATGCCCTGGGCGAGCTTCTCGGTCGCCATCGGGTCTTCGTTGTGCTGCCAGCGGAAGCCCGCCTCGTCGAGCGCGGCCGGCGCGGTCGCGCGTTCGCCGCCCTCGACCAGGGCGCGTTCGACCGTCGCGTCCGATGCCTCCAGGGCGCCGAGCAGGTCTGGCGAGATGGTGAGGCGGTCGCAGCCGGCCAGGGCCAGCACTTCGCCTGTGTTGCGGAAGCTCGCGCCCATCACCACCGTCTGGTAGCCGTGCTGCTTGTAGTACTGCCAGATGCGGGTGACCGACTGCACACCCGGGTCGTCCTGCGGCGTGGCCGGCTTGTCCATGCCGTTGGCCAGGTGCCAGTCGAGGATGCGTCCCACGAACGGCGAGATCAGGTACACGCCGGCCTCGGCGCAGGCCACGGCCTGGGCGAAGGAGAACAGCAGGGTCAGGTTGCAGTGGATGCCTTCGCGCTCGAGCCGTTCGGCGGCGCGGATGCCTTCCCAGGTCGAGGCGATCTTGATCAGCAGGCGGTCGCGGCCGACGCCGGCCTGGTCGTACAGCCCGACCAGGTGGTGCGCCTTGGCGATGGTGGCCTCGGTGTCGAAGCTCAGGCGCGCGTCGACCTCGGTGGAGACGCGCCCGGGGATCAGCTTGAGGATCTCGCCGCCGATCGCCACCGCCAGCCGGTCGCTGGCGTCGGCCACCTTCGCTTCGCCACTGCCGGCCGCGCGGGCCAGCGCCCCGTCCACGTGCGCGGCATAGGCCGGCAGCGAGGCGGCCTTGAACAGCAGCGAGGGATTGGTGGTGGCGTCCATCGGCTTGAAGCGGGCGATGGCCTCGATGTCGCCGGTGTCGGCGACGACGGTGGACAGGGAGCGGAGCTGTTCGAGCTGGCTGGGCATGTCGGCGTGGGCGGTCTGGCAGCGGCGGAAGTGCGTATTGTCGCCGATCCATCGTGGCCCTGCCGTGTTGGTTTCAGCACGTACGATCGCGTCCGGGTCGCGCTACCCTGATGCCTGCGAACACACGGGAACCCTCATGGCCGACAGCGACAAGCGCATCGCCCTGCTGATCGATGCCGACTACGCACCGGCGGCGAAGATCGACGCGATCCTCAACGAGGTCGCGCGCCACGGCGTGGTCAACGTGCGCCGCGCATACGGCAACTGGAAAAGCCAGAACCTGATGGGCTGGGAGAAGGTGCTGCACGAGTACGCGATCCGCCCGATCCAGCAGTTCGCCTATTCGCCCGGCAAGAACGCCTCGGACATGGCGATGGTGATCGACGCGATGGACCTGATGTACGCGCGCACCCTGGACGGCTTCGCGGTGGTGTCGAGCGACGCCGACTTCACCCCGCTGGTGATGCGCCTGCGCAACGACGGCTACGCGGTCTACGGCTTCGGCCAGAAGCAGACGCCGCTGCCGTTCGTGAAGGCCTGTTCGACCTTCCTGTTCCTGGAGAAGCTGGGCGACGACGGCGACGTGGCGCCCGACCAGGCGCGGCCCAAGACCTCGGGCGAACTCAAGGGCGACCAGGCGCTGGCGCACCAGCTGCGCGGCGCGGTCGCGGCGGTGGCCGACGACGAGGGCTGGGCGCACCTGGGCGGCGTCGGCAGCCACCTCGGCAACCAGGGGTCGTTCGATCCGCGCAACTACGGCTACCGCAGCCTGAGCGCGCTGATCGATGCGGTGGAACTGTTCGAGGTGCGCCGCGAAGGGCAGAAGGTGCTGGTGCGCGAGCGTCCGCGCACCGAGCCGCGCCGACGCCGGCGCACGGCGAAGGCGCCGGCGGCGGGCAAGGCCGGACCGGGCGGCGGCGCTCAGTAGAGGTCGGCCGGGTCCACGTCCAGCGACCAGCGCACCTTGCGCGCTTCGGTCAGGGCGTGGATCGCCGGCACCGCGTCCTGCAGCGCGGCGTGCAGGCCGCGGCGCGTCGGCGCCAGCAGCAGCAGCTGGGCACGGTGCATGCCCGCGCGCCTGGGCATCGGCGCCGGCATCGGTCCGCTGATCGAAAGCGCGGGCCCCTGGGCGTCGGCGGACGCCGGCCCGCGCGCGCGCGCCGCGGGTTCGAGCAGGCGACGCACGGCCTGCAGGAAGGCCATCGGCGGTTCGGCGTGCTTGGACTCGGCGCGCAGCAGCGCCAAGTGCGCGTAGGGCGGAAAGCCGGCGACCTCGCGCTGGGCCAGTTCGTCGCCGGCGAAGGCCGGATAGCCGCCGGCGATCAGCGTGGCCAGCAGCGGATGGTCGGCATGGTGGGTCTGCAGCAGCACCTCGCCGGCGCGGCGCGCGCGTCCGGCGCGCCCGGCCACCTGGATGAGCAGCTGGGCCAGCTTCTCGTGCGCGCGGAAGTCGGCCGAGAACAGCCCTTCGTCCACGCCCACCACGCAGACCAGGCTCAGGTCGGGCAGGTCGTGGCCCTTGGCCAGCATCTGCGTGCCGATCAGGATGCCGGGACGGTCGCCGAGGCTGCCCAGCAGCTGCGCCAGGGCGTCGCGGCGCTGGGTGCTGCCGCGGTCGATGCGCAGCACCGGCACGTCCGGAAACTTCTCGACCAGCACTTCCTCGATGCGCTCGGTGCCGGCGCCCTGCGGCTGCAGCGCCAGGCTGGCGCAGTCCGGGCAGGCCGGGGGCGCGGGCCGGCGATGGCCGCAGTGGTGGCACTGCAGGCGGCGTCCCTGCGCATGCACGGTCATCGGCCTGCCGTGTTCGGGGGTACTGCAGCGCGGGCACTGCACGCTCCAGCCGCAGTCGTGGCACAGGAGCACCGGCGCGTAACCGCGACGGTTGCGGAACACCAGCACCTGGCCGCCGCTGTCGAGCGCCGCGCGGATCGCGTCGAGCATCTGCCCCGACAGTCCGGCATCGAGCGCGCGCTTGCGCACGTCGACCACGCGCACCGCGGGCGGCTGCGCGTCGCCGGCGCGGCGCGCCAGGCGCAGGTAGTCGTAACGTCCGGCGCCGGCGTTGTGCAGGCTTTCCAGCGAGGGCGTCGCGCTGCCCAGCAGCACCGGTACCGCCAGCGCCTTGCCGCGCACCAGGGCGAAGTCGCGGGCGTGGTAGCGGATGCCGTCCTGCTGCTTGTAGCTGCCGTCATGCTCCTCGTCGATCACGATCAGGCCGGCCTCGGGCAGCGGCGTGAACACCGCCGAGCGGGTGCCGACGATCACCCGCGCTTCGCCGCGCCAGGCCGCCGCCCAGGTCCGTGCGCGCTCGTTGTCGTTGAGTCCGGAATGGGTGGCATGCACCGGCACGCCCAGGCGGGCGCGGAAGCGCGCCAGCAGCTGCGGGGTCAGCCCGATCTCCGGCACCAGCACCAGCGCCTGGCGTCCGCGCGCCAGGCAGTCGGCGATCGCATGCAGGTAGACCTCGGTCTTGCCGCTGCCGGTGACGCCGTCGAGCAGCATCGGCGCAAAGCCCCTGGCCTCGCGCAGCGCCTCGATCGCCGCGCGCTGCTCGGCGTTGGGCGTCGGGCCGGGCCGCGGATCGGGCGCCAGCGCCGAGCCCGGAATGGCCACGCGCTCGGCGTAGCCGCGCCGTTCCAGCGCCCGCGCCGCCGTGCGCCAGTCCTCCACCACCGATGCCAGCGCGTCCTCGTCGCGCACCGCGTCGGCCAGCAGTTCGGCCAGGCGTCGCGGCCGGCTGCCGCTGCGCAGGCCGGGCAGGGCGGTCGCTCCGGTTTCGGTCAGGCGCCAGGCCCAGGCATGGGTGGCGGGCAGCGGTTCGCCGCGACGCAGCGCCGCCGGCAGCGCCGTGGCCAGCACCTCGCCCAGGGGCGCATGGGTATAGCGGGCCAGCCAGCGCAGCGATTCGAGCAGTTCGCCGTGCAGCAGCGGCGTCCCGTCGAGCAGTTCGTGCACCGGCCGCAGCCGGCCCTCGGGCGCAGGGGCGGCCGGGCCCACCCCGGCGACCACGCCGACCAGTTCGCGGGGCCCGAACGGCACCCGCACCCGCCGCCCGATGTCGTCCGCGCCGGCCAGGTGCCCCGCCGGGGCGGCATAGTCGAACAGCCGCAGCGGCGGCAGCGGCAGGGCAACCTGGAAGACGGGCGGCGTGGACTCGGACACCGCGGAAGTCTAGCGACTGCGGGCCGCTCGTCCGGCGCGGGCCGGCGACGGCGACTTGCGCGCCCAAGTTCCCGCGCATTGGATGTAGGGCGTGCAAGTCGATGGCGGGGAAGGGATTTCCCCTTATCCACAATTTGTGTGGATAAGTCTGTGCACGAAGCGCTTTCCGGCGTCATTTCCGCCGCGCCGTGCAGGTGAAGAGCTGCCTTGGCGAAAAAAACGCCAACCCGAATTTTGTCAATAAATTCAATGATTTGATCGTGAAACAAAGCGTTCACATACGCAAACGGCCTTCACGGTCCGGTCCGTATGACGTTTTCGCGACGCATGTGCACAACGTGCGCCTGCACAATCCGGTGCGGATCAGCGAATGAGACCGTCGTCAAGCCGGCGGCGGCGCGGGAGGGGGCCGTATCATGGCGTGCAGCAGGCCGCCCCCGGGCCTGTAAACCGGTTTTCCATCCTTGAACGATCCTGCCGCGGCCCGTGCTGCCCTGACCGCTTTCCTGCGCGGCGTCGAACGCCGCGGCGTGGTGTTCGCCCATTGGCAGGGGGGCGACGCCGCGACCGGCGACGCCGCCCTGGCCGCCACCCTGCGCGGTTTCGCCCAGGCCGCCCCGACCCTGCCGTTCGCCGAGTGGCCGCGCCGGTTCTGGGCCATGCTGCTGGCCGCCCCGCAGCTGCGCGGTACCGCCGGCCACGCGGGCGACCTGCCCGCCGCGGTCGCGGCGCTGGCC
>JAEWZE010000166.1 GCA_023395465.1 Pseudomonadota bacterium | reverse complement strand
GCCGGGAGCGGGGCGGATGCCAGGACCGGGCCTTCGCATCCGGCACGCAGCTCGAACTCGCCGTGCGCGGCCACCGGTGCGCGGAAGCGACGTTGCGCTTCCTCCTCGCGGAGGAGGCCGAAGTTGTACGGAATCCGGCCTGCGCGCACTTTCACCGAGGCAATGCCTTCAAGCTGCGCGTCCGGCCATCGCCAGCACGGATGGAAGATGGAGACGTCGAAGCTCTCGCGCGGACCGTCGAGCGGATTGTCGTCTTCCAGCCTCAGGATCAGCCGGCCGCCGTCGGGGCATTGCGCCAGCTGCTTGTCGGTACGGCTCAGCTGCGAGGCGATGTCGAGGTTCCAGTGCGCGGCTGTATCGGCCAGTGGTCTGCCATCGACGAAGGTCATCGCCTTCAGTACCGTCGGTACCGGCACGGTCAGCGCCGCCGTGTACCCCGGCGACCGTGCAGTGGGCGTGCTGCCGTCGGTGGTGTAGCGGATATCGTCATACCCGAGCGGGTTGGACAGCTCCACGGTGACGGTGCCTTCGATCCTGTCGTCCTCGCGCGTCATCGCAACCGACAGCGCGGTCTGGCCATAGGCGATTCCCGAGGCGCGGTAGCGCTGCAGCTGCGCCGGCAGGCGCGACAGGAAATCGCCGTAGTCCTTGCGCCCCGGCGGCGTCCACGCGATCTCCGCCAGTGCAGCCATGCGCGGGAACACATTGTGCTGCAGGCGTGCGAATGTCCGGGTGTGTTCGGTCCACATGTTGGCCTGCACGCCCAGCACGTGCTTGCGCTGCGCCGGTTCGAGACCGGCCGGGACCGGATCGAACGCGTAGATCTTCTGCATCGAGGTGAACTTTGGCCTGCCCGGCGGTTCCTCGGGAAGGTTGGTCTGCAGGAAATCCAGGTACAGCGTGTGCCCGGGGGCCATCACCACGTCATGGCCATGCCTGGCCGCCTCGATCCCGCCCTCGATCCCGCGCCACGACATCACCGTGGCCTGCGGGGGCAGGCCGCCTTCGATGATCTCGTCCCAGCCGATCAGCTTGCGGTCGCGCGAGGCCAGGAAGCGCTCCAGCCGCTTTAGCATGTGGGACTGCATGGCCTCCTCGTCCCGCAGGCCGAGTTCGCGCATGTAGGCCTGCACGTCGGAGGACTCCTGCCACTGGTACTTCACCGCCTCGTCGCCACCGATATGGACGTAGGGGCCCGGGAAGAGTTCGATCACCTCGGCCAGGATGTTCTCCAGGAACTCCATGGTGGGCTCCCCCGGGTTGAACAGGTAGGGGTTGACGCCCCAATCGTGCGACGGCCGGGTGGGGCCATCGACGACGCCATGTTCCGGGTAGGCCGCCACCGCCGCCTGCGCATGGCCAGGCACGTCGATCTCAGGCACCACGGTGATGTGGCGCGCGGCGGCGTACTGGACCACGTCGCGGACCTGCTCCTGCGTGTAGTGGCCGCAATACAGGTGCGGGCTGCCGTCGGGTTTCCGGCCGGCCTGGCCGGCCGCGGCGCGGCAACTGCCGACTTCCGTCAGCCTGGGATAGCGCCTGATCTCGATGCGCCAGCCCTGGTCGTCGGTCAGGTGCCAGTGGAAGGTGTTGAGCTTGTGCATCGCCATCGCGTCGAGCAGGGTCTTGATCTGCTCGACGCTCTGGAAGTGGCGCGCCGAATCGAGCATGAAGCCGCGCCAGGCAAAGCGGGGCGCGTCCTCGATACGCAGCGCTGGGATGCGCACCGTCCCGCCTTCGGCCGGCGACAGCAGTTGCCAGAGCGTCACCGCGCCGTAGAACAGCCCGCGCTCGTCGCTGGCGGCTACCCGCACGCCCTCGGGCCCGACTTCGAGCAGGTAGCCTTCCGCTGCGCCGGGCGAAATCGCCGGATCGATCGCGAAGCGGATCGCGCCAGCCGTGCCGTCTGCTGCCAACACCGGCGCGAAGCCGTGGCTCCCCTCCACCATCGCGCCGAATCCGGCGGCGACGTTGCGCGCAACGCCGCCCTCGGCGTGTAGATGTGTCGTCCTGTCGAAGCGGAAGCTGCCTTCGCGAGGCACCAGCGAGGCGGGTGCGGGAATCAGCGCCGGCGTGGCGACGGCTTCAGCGTGGTTGCCGGCAAGGGGCGTGGCGCGACCGCTGCACGCGGCAAGCAGGCCGCAGCAGCACAGCGCGAACAGGGACAGTCGCATAGCTGGAATCAGGTGCATCTGGTTCCTCGATCGGGCGCTTGGCGGTGCGAAGCGCGGGACGGCGGGCGTATGTCCGGCGGGCAGGCCGGAATCGCCGCGTCCTGGAGAAGAAAAAAGGGCCCGGACACATCCGGGCCCACCGGGAGGACGGCTCGAGCGGGAGGGGCCGTCAGAACTGGACGCGCAGCGTGGTCAGGTAGCGACGCCCGGAGCGGTAGACGCCGCGGGTCAGGCGCTCGGTATCGGCATAGCTGTGGTAGGCCTCGTCGAGCAGGTTCATCGCGTCGAAGTTCAGGCTGACGCTGTCGGTGAAGCGGTAGCCGAGCGACAGGTCCATCGACGTGTATGGACGCACCCAGAGGTTGTCACCGCGGTCGACGTTGGTGAAGTATTCCGACCGCCAGGAGGCGCTCAGGCGCGCGCTGAAGCGCTCGTTCTCGAAGTACGGGCTGATGTTGAGCTGGTTCTTCGAGTTGTACGGCATCGGATCGCCCGAACTCGATTCGGCATCGGCGTAGGTGTAGTTCGCGATCAGGCCGAAGCCGGCCGCGAGCTGCTGTTGCCAGGCGAGCGCGAAGCCCTGGATCTTGGCGGTGCCGGCGTTGTCGGGGCGCGCGACCTGGTACGTGGTCACGCGGTTCAACGCCTGGTTGAAGTGCTCTTCCGCACGCGTGGTGGTCAGGATGTAGTTGTCCACGTCCTTGTAGAACAGCGAGCCGGCCAGGATCGCGTCCTCGGCGAAGTACCACTCGGCCGAGACGTCGAAGTTGGTCGATTCGTACGGATCCAGTTCCGGGTTGCCGCCACCGCCGGTCAGGGTCTGGTCGCCCAGCCACAGGTAGCTGGACATGTCGCTGTAGTTCGGTCGCGCGATGACCTTCGCTCCGGAGAACCGCAGCACCACGTCGTCGGCCAGGTCGTAGGCCAGGTTCACGTTGGGCAGGACGTTGCTGTACTGCTTGCCGACCACGCTGGGCGCATAGCCGTCCGCCGGACAGGGCGGCGGTGCGTCGGTACGCACGCACTGCCAGCTGTGGCTCTCCGTCTCGGTCCGCACGTAGCGCAGGCCGACATTGCCGCGAAGGCCGTTCCAGCTGAAATCGGCCTGCACGTAGGCGGCGTTGATGTCCTCGGCGATGCGCCAGGTGTTGGCCGCGAACGACGGGTCGTTGAACGTGCTGGGCTCGGGCATCGTCTGCCACGGCGCCAGCCAGTCGCCGCTGAGGATGTAGTCGGCCAGCGCCCAGCCGTCGATGTAGAAACGATCGCCCAGGTCGCCGTAGCCGGAAAAGCCGCCGAGGTAGTTGTCCGGCACCGGCTGCGGATTGAACATGTCCGCCGTGGCATCGCCGTAGCCGGCGACCGACGCCAGCGACACGCCGCCCATCTTCTGCTCGGTTTCGTGTTCGCGACGCTTGGCGCCGAAGCGCAGCATGTACACCGGCGAGTCGAGCCGGATCCCGAAGTCGACCTGGCCGTAGGTTTCCTCGTCGCGGGTCGGCTTGAACACGATGTTGCCGCCCCAGCCCGGATTCCAGGACGGGGGCGGCTGGGTCGGGTCTGCGCCCCAGCCGCCGTCCATCCGGAACGCGGACGGATCGGTGAACGGATTGCGTCCGTGGTAGGTCAGGGTGCCCGGCTGTGATGGCGCGCGGCTGATGTCGTAGCTGTAGTCGGCCCAGTTGAGGAATTCGCCGAACACCTGCTGGTCGGTGCCGCCGGTGGCCTCGGTGGTGCCGACGTGCGCCGAGACGAACCAGCGCTCGCTGTCCCACTTCGCCTTCAGGTCGTAGGACTCGGTCTCGACCGTGGACTTGCGGTTCTGCATGTCGTAGACCGACAGCGCGTTGCGGAAGGTGCCGCGGGTGATGATGCCGTCCTCCACCGTCACGTCGGTCAGCCGCATCAGGCTGTTCCAGGCATTGCCCATGAACGCGAACATCGACTGGTTGATGTTGTCGTAGCTGGCATCGATCTTGAGCGCGTTGAATTCGATGTCGAGCTCGTCGACCGGCTGGAACTGCAGGGCCAGCGAATAGCTGTTGCGTTCGCGCTGCTGCTCGAAGAACGAGGCGCTGAGCGAGTTGGGGCCGCGCGCGTCGAGGTTGGCCTCGAGTGTCTCCGCGCAGGCCCCCACGCAGGAGGCGGGCAAGGTCGGCTGGCCGCCCCCCGGGATCGGCGGCTGCGACCAGTCCGGCGGCAGGTTGTTGACCGAACCGCCGCCGCCCTGACCGTCGCGGTAGTCGCGGGCCGAGACGCTGCCATAGGCTTCGATACCATCGCGGCGGATGGTTTCGTCCAGGCGCTGCGCGGAGACGATCAGGCCGAAGGTCTCGGCCTGGTTCTTCCAGCCGAACATCAGCGAACCCTGCGGCTGGCCATCCTCGTCGCGGTCGTTATAGAGGTAGCCCAGCTGGCCGCCGAACACGACGTTGTCGTCCAGGTCGAGCGGCCGGCGCGTGTCCACGATCACCGTGCCGCCGATCGAGCCTTCGTCGATATGGGCCTCGGGCGACTTGTAGACGGTCACCTTGCCGACGATCTGCGGCGCGAGCAGCGAATAGTTGAAGGTGCGGCTGGGGTGGTCGAGGATGAACCAGTCGGCCGAGGCGACGGACTGGCCGTTGAGCAGGGTGCGGTTGAGCGCCGGGTCGGTGCCGAGGATGCTGACGCGCTCGCCCTGTCCGAACAGGCGGTCGATGGTGACGCCCGGGATCATGGTGATCGCCTCGGCCACGTTGGTCGACGGGAACTTGCCCACGTCCTCGGCGGTGATCACGTCGACGATGGCGTCGGAGTTGCGCTTGGTGTCCAGCGCCTGCTGCAGGCTGGCGCGGATGCCGGTGACGACCACGCGGTCCAGTTCGCTCGCCTCCGCGGGCGCGGTGTCGGTGGTGGTGGCGTCCTGTGCCCGTGCCTGCGCGGAAACCCCGAGGCACACGGCGATCGCGGCCGACAGCATGGAAGTGCGGTACTTCATGGCGGTTCTCTCCCTTCGAAAATGGGTAGGGCTGTGGCCGCTGGCCGGGGGTTCCGGCGGCCCATGGCTGGTCCGTGCACCCGCGCAGCGGCGGACGCGCGGACCGGGGTCAGGTCGGGCGCGCGTCCGTTCGCGCCTGCTCGTGTGCGTCGTGGTCGCGACCGCGGGCGAGGTACCAGCTGGCGGCGCCGATCACGCCCAGCTGGCCGTGCTCGACCAGGGTCAGGGGAATCCGCAGCAGCGATTCGCGCATCGGCCCCTTGTCCAGGAACCGCGGCACGAAGCTGCTGCGGGCCAGGAAATCGCGGATCTGCGGCAGGATCCCGCCGGCCAGCTGTACGCCGCCGCGCGCGCCGTACAGCAGCGCCATGTCGCCGACCGCGCCGCCGAGCAGGGCGCAGAACAGCTCCAGCGTGTCGTGCGCCAGGACGTCGCCAGCGCCTGCGGCGGCGCTGATCGCGTCGGGTGTTGCCTGCGTGGGCGCGATCCCCCGCACCCGGGCCAGCGCCAGGTGCAGGCGCAGCAGGCCGGGGCCGGACAGGGCATGTTCGATCGGGACGTGCCGGCGCTCGCGCAGGAACTCGCGCAGGACCGCCATCTCCAGGTCGGTGGTCGCGGTGAGCGAGGCCTGCCCGGCCTCGGTGGCCAGCACCTGGACCAGGCCATGCCTGCCCGGGATGCGGACCGCGGCGCCCAGCCCGGTGCCCGGCCCGACCACCAGGACCGGCCCGGCAGGGGCGACCTCCGGACCGGACAGGCGCAGCAGCACGTGCGCATCGGTGGCGGCGCCGGCATGGGCCAGCGCTTCGAAATCATTGACCAGGGCCAGCTCGTCGAAGCCCAGCGCGGTCCGGATGTGCATCGGGACGACCGGCCAGGGCAGGTTGACCGAGAGCACCGACCCGTCCTCGCGCGCGTGGCCGGCCGTGGCGAGCACGCCGCGCCGGACGGTCGCCGCCGCGGGGACGGCAACCACGTAGGCCTGCAGCACCTCGGCCAGACCGGCGAAGTCGGCGCAGGCATACCGGCGGTAGTGCTGCAGCGTGTCGGGGGCGCAGGCATCCACCAGGCCCACGCGCACGTGGGTGCCGCCGACATCCGCGGCAAGCAGCGGCGCGGCCCCGTGGTGCGGGCGGGGGCTGACGGACACGGGGCGGGTGCTTGCTCCCACGGGGACTCCTGGCGGGCACGCGGCGGACTGCCGGGTGCGGGGGTCAGTGTCGACGCCGTGACAACGATGTCAAGCGCGTCGTCAACACCATGCGCTGTTGCCGTGCGATTCGGCACACATGCAGAATGATGATGTAACGACGTGATGGATCATCATGCAGAACGGCGTAATCCGGTCGTGATGTCCGCGCTTGGCGTGTCCGTGTCGGCATGTCCCATGTTGCAGGACAGCAGCGCGCTGCGCAGGATGGACGCGGTGAAAGCCCGCTCTCGCTGGCATCCTGCCGCGAAGTATGACAACGTTAGTCACGGAGCATGGGGACAGGACACAGGAATCGCGCCATGGGTGTGAACGACGAGCAGGGCAGCCCGCGCAAGCCGACCATCCGCACCGTGGCCGAACGGGCCGGGGTATCGCTCAAGACGGTCTCGCGGGTGATCAACAACGAACCGGCCGTGCTGCCCGCGACCCGGGCGCGCGTGCTGCAGGCGATCGCCGAACTCGACTACGAACCCGATCCCTCGGCGCGCAACCTGCGCAGCGCCAGCGCTTACGTGATCGGCCTGGTCTACGACAACCCCAACCCGTACCACATCATCGGCCTGCAGAACGGCGTGCTCTCGGCCTGCCGCGAAACCGGGTTCGGCCTGCAGATCCATCCCTGCGATGCCAGTTCGCCGCTGCTGGCCGAGGAACTCGTGGAGCTGGTGCAGCGTTCGCGCCTGGCGGGCCTGGTGTTGACTGCGCCGATCTCCGAGCGGGTGGAACTGATCGAGGCGCTGGAGCGGGCCGGCGTGCGCGCCACGCGCATCATCGCGGGCGTCGAGGATCCGCGCGACGGCCACCCCTGCGTCTACGTCGACGACCGCGACGCCGCCTACGAGATCACCGAACACCTGATCCAGCTGGGCCACCAGCGCATCGGCTTCCTGTGGGGCGGACAGGAGCACCGCTCCAGTTCCGAGCGCTACCTGGGCTACGAGCAGGCGCTGAAGGACTACGGCATCGCGCTCGACAAGCACCTGGTGGTTCCCGGCGACTACACCTTCGACGACGGCTTCCGCGGCGCGCGCCGGCTGCTGGCGCTGCGCGAACCGCCGACCGCGATCTTCGGTTCCAACGACGAGATCGCCGCGGGCGTGCTGGCCGCGGCCAAGTCGGCCGGGATGAACGTGCCCTACGACCTGTCGATCGCCGGCTTCGAGGACAGCCCGTTCTCGCGCCAGTCGTGGCCGGCGCTGACCACGGCCAAGCAGGCCACCGAGGAGATCGCGCGCCACGCCGCGCGCATGCTCATCGCCAGCCTGCGCCAGGATGCCGCCGAACCGGCCAACCAGGGCTTCGTGCCGCAGCTGGTGGTGCGCGGCTCGACCGCGCCGGTGCGTCCGCGCGCGCCGTCGGCGCCCGCCCCGGCAGGGGAGGCGTGACCGCCATGGGCGAGGCTTCCGCGCACGCTGCCGGGACCTGGATGTTCCGCGAAGCCGCGCAGGCGGCCGACGTGGTGGCAGCGCAGTTCGCCGCCAACCAGGACCCGCTCGCCGCGCTCGCCGAAGAGCTGCGACGCCGGCCGCCGGCGTTCGTCGCCACCTGCGCGCGCGGCAGTTCCGACCACGCGGCCACCTTCGGCAAGGCGCTGATCGAGACCCGGCTGGGGCTGGTCACCGCCTCGGTCTCGCCTTCGGTGGGCTCGGTGTACGGCGTGCGGCAGCGGCTGGGCGACGCCCTGTTCATCGCGATCTCGCAGTCCGGCCGCAGCCCGGACCTGCTGCGCAATACCCAGGCCGCACGCGAGGCCGGCGCGCGCGTGGTCGCGCTGGTGAATGCGGCCGATTCGCCGCTGGCGGCGCTGGCCGACGTGGTGGTGCCGCTGCACGCAGGGCCCGAGCGCAGCGTCGCGGCGACCAAGAGCTACCTCGCCTCGCTGTCGGCGCTGCTGCAGCTGGTGGCCGCCTGGGACGAGGATCCCGCGCTGGCGACCGCGCTGCCGGCCCTGCCCGCCGCGCTGCGCGCGGCCTGGGACTGCGACTGGTCGCCGGCGCGCGAAGGCCTGCAGCAGGCGCGCAACCTGTTCGTGCTCGGGCGCGGTCCGGGCCTGGCCGCAGCCCAGGAGCTCGCGCTCAAGTTCAAGGAAACCTGCGGCCTGCATGCGGAAGCCTACAGTTCGGCGGAAGTGAAGCACGGGCCGATGGCGCTGGTCGGCGCGGGGTTTCCGGTGCTGATGCTCGCCCAGCCCGACGACACCGGCCCGGGCACGCGCGCGCTGGCCGGCGAACTGCGCGCTCGCGGCGCCAGCGTGTGGTTGGCCGACACCGGCGAGGGGGCCGACCTGCCCGTGCCCGTCGCACCGCACCCGGCCTGCGCGCCGCTGCTGCAGGTGCAGGCCTTCTACCGGATGGCCAACGTGCTGTCGCTGGCGCGTGGCTTCGATCCGGATACGCCGCCGCACCTCAACAAGATCACCGAGACGGTCTAGTGTTCGCGCCTGCGCATCACGCCTGCATCCGTTGCCGTCCGGCCGTCGTCGCACGGGCCGGGCACGTGGCGACCGCCGTCGCAGGTCGCGCGCGATGACGACGATCGCCCTGGTCAACGCGCGCGTGCTGCTCGACGCGGGATTCGCCGACGGTGTGGCCGTCCTGCTGGAGGCCGGGCGCGTGCGGGCGGTGGTCGAGGCGGACGATCCGGTCCTGCGCGACGCGACGCGGCTCGACCTGGCGGGGGGGCTGCTGGTGCCGGGCTTCATCGACGCCCAGGTCAACGGCGGTGGCGGCGTGCTGTTCAACAACGCGCCCACGCTCGAAGGCGTCGCCGCCATCGCCCGCGCGCATCGCCGCTTCGGCACGACCGGCCTGCTGCCGACCCTGATCAGCGATCGCGTCGAGGTCATGCGCGAAGCGATCGCCGCCGTGCGCGACGCCATTGCGCAGCGCGTCCCCGGCGTGCTCGGCATCCACCTCGAAGGCCCCTACCTGGCGCCGGCGCGCAAGGGCACGCACGATGCGGGCATGTTCCGGGCGCCCGACGCGGACGAGATCGCGCTGGCGACCTCGCTCGACAACGGCGTGACCCTGCTCACCGTGGCGCCGGAACAGCTGCCGGCCGCGACGCTGGCGGCCCTGCTCGCGCGCGGCGCGATCGTCGCGGCCGGGCACACCGCCGCCAGCCATGCGCAGGTCCGCGCAGGCCTGGATGCGGGGATCCGTGGCTTCACCCATCTCTTCAACGCGATGAGCCCGCTGCAGGGACGCGAACCGGGCGCGGTAGGCGCGGCGTTGGAGGATCGCGACAGCTGGTGCGGGATCATCGTCGACGGCGTGCACGTGCACCGGGCCAGCCTGCGCGTCGCGCTGGCGGCCAAGCCGCGCGGCAAGCTGTTCCTGGTCACCGACGCCATGCCGATGGTCGGCGCCGACGATCCGGCCTTCGCGCTTTACGGCGAAACCATCACCGCGGTCGACGGCGTGGTGCGCAACGCCGCCGGGGCGCTGGCCGGCTCCGCGCTGGACATGGCCACGGCCGTGCGCAACAGCGTGCGCCTGCTCGGCCTGCCGCTGGAGGAGGCGGTGCGCATGGCGTCGCTGTACCCCGCGCAGTTCCTCGGCCTGGACGATCGCCATGGCCGCATCGCGCCGGGACTGGTCGCCGACCTGGTGCTGCTCGACGACGCGCTGCAGGTACGCGCGACCTGGATCGCCGGCGCCATGGAGCGCCACGACGCTTGAACGCGAAGGCGCCACGCCATGCCTCGGTCGACGCGCTGCGCGGACTGACGGTGGCGGCGATGCTGCTGGTCAACAATCCGGGCGACTGGGGTCATGTCTACGCGCCGCTGCGACACGCCGACTGGCATGGCTGCACGCCGACCGACCTGGTGTTCCCGTTCTTCCTGTTCGTGGTCGGCGTGTCGATCGCGCTGGGCCTGGTGCCGCGCATGGAGCGCGGCGACGACCTGCGCGCGCTGTGGCGTTCGATCCTCGCGCGCGGGCTGCGCATCGTCGGCCTCGGCCTGCTGCTGCACCTGGCGGCCTGGTGGGCGTTCGATGCCGCGCACTACCGCATTCCGGGCGTGCTGCAGCGCATCGGCCTGTGCTTCCTGGTCGCCGCGCCGCTGGCCCTGCACCTGCGCCCGCGCGCGCAGTGGATGCTGATCGCGGCGCTGCTGCTGGGCTGGTGGCTGCTGCTGGCCGCCGGCGGCAGCTACGAACGCTACCTCAACCTCGCCGACCGCATCGACACCGCGCTGCTCGCGCCGTGGCTCTACGACTTCGATGCCCTGACAGGACGCGGCCATGATCCCGAGGGGCTGCCGGCGACGCTGCCTGCGATCGCGACCGTGCTGCTGGGCGTGCGCGCCGGCGACTGGCTGCGCAATGGCCGGCTGCATCGCCTCGTGGGCGCGGCCCTGGCCATGCTGGCGGCCGGCGCGCTGTGGTCGCTGGCGATGCCGGTCAACAAGGCGCTGTGGACCTCGTCGTTCGTGCTGTGGAGCGCCGGCTGGGCGGCGCTGGCGCTGGCGTTGGCGCAGCTGCTGGTCGACCGCCGTGGCTGGCCGGCGATCGGGCGCAGCTTCGGCATCAATGCCATCGCCGCCTACGCCGGCTCGGCGCTGATGGTCTACCTGCTGGCGGGCACGGGATTGTGGGACGCCGCCTACCGCCACGGCTTTGCCTGGATGACGCCTTACACCGGGCCCTGGCTGCCGTCGCTGGCGTTCGCGCTGGGCTTCGTCGCGCTGTGGTGGGGAATCGTGCGCGCGATGGCGGGTCGCGGCTGGATCCTGAAGATCTGATCCGCGAAACCCCTGTCCGCGATGAGGCGGGCGACGTCGCGACCGGATGACGACGGCCACGTCCTGCCGCGCGGGCTGCGTGAACACAGGCCGGACAGTTCCGGGTGGCCTCGCGGTTCACTGCCCGATCACGGCGCGTGGCTACGCTCGCCGCATGCGCAGGAACGCTTCCGGCACGAGCCGCCGCAAACGCCGCCGGCCGCTCACGCCGGCCGAACGCGATGCCGTCGAAGCGGGCCTGCGTTATGTCAGCGATACCGCGCCAGGCATCCGCCGCATGCGCTGCGGGCGCGGCTTCCGCTACCTCGATCCCGACGGCGGCTGCGTGCGCGATGCGGACACGCTGGCGCGCATCCGCGCGCTGGCGATCCCGCCGGCCTATCGCGAGGTCTGGATCTGCACGTCGGCGCGTGGCCACCTGCAGGCCACCGGACGCGATGCGCGCGGCCGCAAGCAGTACCGCTACCATCCGGACTGGCGCCCGTTGCGCGACGCCAACAAGTTCGACCGCATCGTCGCCTTCGGACGCGCGTTGCCGAAGCTGCGCCGCCGGGTCCGTGCCGATCTCGCCCTGCCCGGCCTGCCGCGAGAGAAGGTGCTCGCAGGCGTGGTCGCGATCATGGCCAGCACCCTGATCCGGGTCGGCAACGACTGCTATGCGCGCGAGAACGGCTCGTTCGGCCTGACCACGCTGCGCACCCGCCACGCGCGCTTCCTCGGCCGGGAACTGCGGCTGCAGTTCAACGGCAAGGGCGGACGGGCGCACGAAGCCGGCATCCAGGATCCGCGCCTGCTGCGCCTGGTGCGCGCCATGCACGACCTGCCCGGCCAGCGCCTGTTCCAGTACCGCGACCAGGACGGCGAGCTGGTGCCGGTGGAATCGAGCGACGTCAACCAGTACCTGCGCGACCGCATGGGCGATGCGTTCACCGCCAAGGACTTCCGCACCTGGGGCGCGACCGAAGCGGCGTTCCGCCAGCTGGCCGGGATTCCGGCCGATGCGGCGACGTCCGACACCGCCGCGGCGGGCGTGTGCCGCGACGTGGTGGCGTCGGTGGCGGAAATGCTCGGCAACACGCCAACCGTGTGCCGCAAGAGCTATGTCGATCCGCGGGTGTTCGAGGGCTGGCGCGACGGCCGCCTGCATCGCGCGGCCGAAGGCGCGGCCGGGCGGCGCCGCTGGGAAACCGCGCTGCTGCGGTTCCTGGCGCGCGGCACGCGCGGCCGGGGCGCGCAGGCGGCGGCCACGGGCTGAGCGCATCGCATCACGTGTCGCGGCGCAGGCGCCGCTGTCTCGCCGCGGCCCGCGGACATGCGTTCGGCGCCCGGTCGGCGGACGTCGGGCGCACGACGAAGACCACGGTGCGCGCGCACCGCGGGCGGGGACGCTAGCTCCCGTCCGCGTCGTCCGCGGCCTGCGCCCGGGCGGCGCCGATGGCGCGTATCCGCGCCTTGCGCAGGGCCGCGCCGATCTGCGGGCCGTCCATGCCCTCGCGCGCGATGTCGCGTGCGTTCACCGCCAGCGCGGCCGCGTGCAGGCGCTGCAGTTCGGCGCCCTGCGGATAGGGCTCGTGCTCCAGCCCCTGGCGGCCGCGCTTGTCGGCCTCGCAGACCCGCGCCAGGCCTGCGACGCGCGCGGGCTTGCGGAACGCGTCGCAGCGCTGCAGCAGGTCGTGGACCGTGGCATCGCGCAGCTCGTGCAGGCGGTGCACGTTGAGGTGCTCGCGACAGGCGACGACCGCGAGTTCCCGATGCCCGGTCGGCACTTTCAGCCGTTCGCACAGCGCGCGCAGCGGCTTGAGGCCGGCCTGCTCGTGGCCGATGTGGCGCGGGAGCACGTCGGCGGGCGTGAGCGCCTTGCCCAGGTCGTGGGTGAGCGCCGCGAAGCCGACCACCGGGTCGCCCGGCGCCAGCTGCGCGGCCATGTCGCTGACCAGCTCCTGGTGGCGGCCGGTATCGACTTCGGGATGGTATTCCGCGCGCTGCGGCACGCCGTACAGCGCGTCGACCTCGGGCAGCACCACCGCCAGCGCGCCCGCCGTGCGCAGCGTGCGTAGAAAGGCCGAAGGCTGCGCCGCGGCCAGCGCCTTGCACAGCTCCTGCCACACCCGCTCCGGCACGAGGCTGGCGAGTTCGCCGCCGGCGGCCATGCGCTGCATCAGCGCCAGGGTCTCGTCGGCGACGCGGAAGCCCAGCGGTGCGAGGCGCGCCATGAATCGCGCCGCGCGCAGCACCCGCAGCGGATCCTCGACGAAGGCCGGGCCGACGTGCCGCAGCACGCGCGCCTCGATGTCGCGCGCGCCGCCGAACGGATCGACCAGCTGGCCGGCCTCGTCCCGGGCGATCGCGTTGATGGTGAAGTCGCGCCGCTCCAGGTCCTGTTCCAGGGTCACCGACCGGTCGGCATGGACCACGAAGCCGCGATGTCCCGGCGCGCTCTTGCGCTCGGTGCGCGCCAGCGCATGTTCCTCGCCGGTGTCGGGATGCAGGAACACCGGGAAGTCGCGACCCACCGGCCGGAAGCCGGCGGCGAGCATCGATTCCGGCGTCTCGCCCACGACCACCCAGTCGCGGTCGCCCGGCGGCAGCCCGAGCAGCCGGTCGCGCACCGCACCGCCGACCAGGTAGGTCCGCATCGGACTCAGTCCAGGACCCGCGCGCTGAGCAGCCCCAGCAGCGCCTTCGCGTCGACCTTGCGGCCGAAGGTCTTGGTGACCGGCGCCGGCTGGCCGGAGATCCACAGCCGCAGTTCCGAATCCATGTCGAAGCTGCCGGCGTTCTCCACCGAGAAGCTGACGATGCTGCGATAGGGGATGCTCCGCGTCTCGACCTTGCTGCCGGTCAGGCCCTGCCTGTCGACCAGCACCAGGCGGCGGCTGGTGAACACCACCAGGTCGCGGAACAGCACGAACGCCCGTTCCACCCGCTCGCCTTCCACCAGCAGTGGCGCAAGTTCGGCGGCGACCTTGTCGACGGGCGCGTCGCTGGCGTTCCCGAGCAGTGCGTCCAACAGGCCCATGGCGTTTCCCGGAAGAAGGACAGGCGCCAGCTTAGCGGCTGGCGTTCAACCCGTCGCGGCAGGCGCCGGGCACGCGAACGCCTTGCGCGTGGCGGCGGATTCGCCGCGCATGCGCGCGGTCACCGGCGCGGCCTTGCCGAACATGCGCCAGTCGTAGAGCACGCTGAAGGCGAGGATGCGGGCCACGTACTCGCGCGTTTCGCGATAGCTGATGGTCTCGATCCACAGGTCCGGATCCATCTGCGGACGCTGCGACAGCCAGCGCGAGGTCGGCGTCGGCCCGGCGTTGTAGGCGGCGATGGCGACGTAGGGCTTGCCGTACATCGCTTCCTTCTCGCGCAGGTAGGCGGTGCCGAGGGCGATGTTGGTTTCCGGATCGTAGAGGCTGGCGGCGCCGCCCCAGGGCAGGCCCAGCCGCCGCGCGACCGCCGCGCCGGTCGACGGCAGCACCTGCATCAGGCCGCGTGCATCGGCCGGCGAGCGCGCGTCGGGATTGAACACGCTTTCGGCACGGATCTCGGCGGCGACCCAGGCCGGGTCGAGTCCATTCTTTCGCGCCTCGCGCTGGATGAGGTCGGCATGGTGGATGGGAAAGCGCAGCGTGTAGAGCCGGTTCTCGCCCGGCGCCTTGCCCAGGTCGAACACGGCGCGGTCGAACCAGCCGTGTTCCTGCGCGACCTCGACGGCAATGCGCCGCTGCGCATCGTCGAAGCGCGAGAGCGCGTCGCGCCATTCGCGGATGGCCCAGCCGCTGCGGCCGGCGCGGTACAGCGCCATCGCGCGCACCAGCGCCGGATCCGCGGCGACCGCCGCCTTTTCCGCGGCGCCATGCTCCGGCATCCACGGGCACAGTGCGTAGGGCTGGTCGATGCGATCGGCGGCGAGGAAACCGTGGAATTCCGGCTGCCTGGCCGCCTGCGCGTACAGCGCCTGCGCTCCGCTGCGATCGCCGGTGAGCTCGCGCATGCGCGCCTCGAACCACTGCCAGCGCGAGTCGCCGCGCTGGCTCGCGCCCATCTTCTGCAGCGCCGCCAGCGCCGCCTTCCAGTCCGAGCGCGCCAGCGCCTCGCGCACGCGCCACTCGTGCAGGCGCTCGTCATAGGCGGAGTCGGGCACGAGGTCGAGCAGGCGCGCCGAATCGGGAAGATACGAAGCCACCGTCCACAGCGCGGCCTGGTACAGCACGCGGCCGCGCTCGGTTTCGCCGAACGACAGCGCGGTGGCAATGGCGGGCAGCCGCGCTTCGGCGGCCAGCGGGTCGTCCTTGGCGAACTTCGCCAGGCCGTGCGAGGCGACCAGGCGGCTGCGCGCGGTCTTCGGCCAGCCTGCGGCCCGCTCGTGTGGCGCCGTCATGAAGGCGGCGTAGTCGCTGGCCAAGGCCAGCTGGTCGGGCGGCAGGCCGCGCGCGGCCGAACGCATCACGCCCGGCTGCCACTCCGCGGCGGCCAGCTCGATGCGCTCCCAGCGCAGCGCGGCGTCGAGGCCGCCGCTGGCGGCCAGCGCGGCGAACACCGGATCGCACTCGTCGGGCAGCGACTTGCCGCTGCTGCGCCACATCGCCTGCGCCTCGCGCGTCCACTGCGCGTCGACCGCGCCGGTACGCTGGCGCGCCTCGAGTTCGGCGCAGCGCAGGGCGGTGCTGCGCACCGAAGGCGACCAGGCCGCGCGGAAACCCCGCCAGTCCTGGCGCTTGAGCAGGGCGCGCAGCCAGGCCTCGCGGAACACCTCGGCCACCGCCTCGCCGCGGTAGCGCGACAGGAACGCCTGCGCCTGCGCATCGGGCAGGGTGTCGATGTTCCGCCGCAGCGCGGCCATCTCCACCCAGCGCCGGGCCGGATGGGTGGACGCCAGCGCCGGCGCGGGCAGGCCGCGTTCGGCGGCTTCGAGTGCGACGCGCAGGGGCGCGGGATCGTCCTGCGCCCGCGCCGCGGGCAGGGCCAGCAGCGCCAGCGCGGCGAGTAGGATGGGCAGCCGTTTCGACATCCGCCGACTATATCCAGACATCGATGAACATCTTTTCAGACCCGCGCGCCGGGGCCGGCGCATGATCGAGGGCTGGTGGGTCTTCCCGCTGCTGGGCGTGGCCGCCGGCGTGCTGGCCGGCCTGCTCGGCATCGGCGGCGGCCTGGTGCTGATCGGCGCGCTGTTCTGGCTGCTGCCGGCCTACGGCATCCCGCAGGACGCGGCGATGCACGCGGCGCTGGCCAGCTCACTGGCCAGCATCGTGCTCACCGCGTCGTCCTCGGCGCGCGCCCATCATCGCCGCGGCAGCGTGCTCTGGCCAACGGTGGCGTGGATGGTGCCGGGCCTGCTGCTCGGCGGCTGGCTGGGCAGCCTCGTCGCCGTCGCGCTACAGGGCGAGGTGCTGCGCTGGTGCGTGGCCGTGTACTGCTTTCTGGTCGCCGCGCAGATGGCGTTCGGCGGCCCGCGCGGCGGCGCGGCGCAGCCGGGCGTGGTCCCGATCGGCTGGCCGATGAGCGTCGCCGGCGGCGGCATCGGCGCGGTCTCGGCGGTGGTCGGCATCGGCGGCGGCAGCATGACCGTGCCGCTGCTGGTCTGGCGTGGCGTGGTGCCGGTGCGCGCGGTCGGCACCTCCTCGGCCTGCGGCATCTTCATCGGACTGGCCAGCGCGGCCGGCTATGCGCTGCACGCGCCCGCCGGGGTGCTGCCGGCGCATGCGCTGGGCTACGTCTACCTGCCGGCGGCGATCGGCATCGCGCTGGCGTCGGTGCTCGCCGCGCCGCTGGGCACGCGCCTGGCGCACGCGATCAGCGGCGCCGCGCTCAAGCGCGTGTTCGCCGGCTTCATGGTGCTGGTGGGGATCAGCGTGCTGCTGTAGCCGGACGCGTCAGTCCGCGCGGGCGACCGCGTCCTCGGCGTGGCGCAGGAAATCGCTGACGTACCACACGCCGTCGCGGCGCTCGAGGTTGACCACGGTGTCGATGGGGGTACCCGCCAGCGCGTACTGCATGCGTACGCGCGCCACGTCGCCGGTCTGCGACTGCAGCTGCACGTCCATCGCCGCGAGGTCGGCATCGAGGTCGAAGCCGTACGACGCCAGCACCTGCTTGCCGGTGGCGAGGACCCGCGACATGCGCTGCAGCGATGCTTCCATGCCGGCCTCGGCGAAGGCCTGGTCGCTGTCGAGCCGCGCCTCGCGCGCGGCTGCGGTCATCGTCGCGATGGCGGCGCGCGCGCGGTCGCGGTCGCCGATCGGCGCGCCCGCGGCCCAGGCGCCGAACGCCTGCACCAGCTGCGGATAGTGCTCGCGCTCGGACACGCTGAACTCGCCCTGCTGCAGGATGTACTGCACGGTGAACAGGGTCAGGAACTCGGCGGCCGCGCCCAGGCTGGCGTCGGCCAGCTGCCGCTCGAAGCCGCGCTGCAGGACCTGCTCGGCGTCGGGCGCGGACAGCGCGGCCATGCCGCGCGGGAGGTGGCGCGCGAACGGCAGCTGGTCGAGCGGCCAGCGGGTGCGGCCCTCGCGCCATGCGGTCTGCAGGCGCGCATGCACCGCCGGCGTCACCGCGTGCGTGGCGAACGCGTCCAGGTCGTTGGCGCGCAGGTCGGCGGTGAGCCGGCGCACCGCCTCGGCCGGCGTGGCGGCTTCGGCCGGCGCGGCCTGGTCGGGCGCGGGCCGGCTGCAGCCGGGCAGCATGGCCACGGCCAGCAGCACGCCCAGTGCGGCGCTTGTGCGGTTCCCCATTGCAGCCCCTTTCCCCTGGTTGCGCCGGCATCTTGGCCGCTGGGTCGCGTGCCGGCAATCGCGGTGGTGGCGAAACGAGGCGCGGTCGGCGCTTTCGAACGCCGCCTGGACGGCGGGGCGGGCCTAGAGGTCGCGCACGACCCAGCCCCGTGGCATGTCCACGTGGCCGGCGTCGATCGCCGCCTGCGCGACCTGCTGCGGCGTCTGCCCGGCCTGCCAGGCACGGGCGATGGCGGCCAGGCGGTCGCGGGTGGCGCGGGTGTAGGCGCCCTCCAGTTCGTTCTGCGCGTCGGCGGCCAGCTTCTGCGGATACAGCAGGGCCGCCTCGCTGCTGTGGTTGAGCAGGTCCACCAGCAGCGCCAGGTGATGGCGGAAGGCGTCGGCGCCCAGGGTGGTGCGCTGGGTGCGCTGCAGGTGCCAGACCACCAGGTACTCGACCGGCCCCAGCAGCCGGCGCGGCGAACTGCCGAAGAAGCCGCCCGACAGCGCGCCGGCGCTCATCCCGGTCACGTTGTCCGGCAGGCGCGTGGCGCCCCAGGAACTGAGCGCGCCGCCGGGCAGGTCCGAGCGACGCAGCGCCAGGGCGACGGTGTCGGCGAGCAGCCGCTTGGCGTCGCCATCGTCGCTCTCGGCCACCACGCCCAGCAGGCGCAGGAACATCGGGTAGTGGTCCTCGCCCAGCCGCCGCGACAGGCGCTTGAGCACGGCCAGGCGGTATTCCGGATCGTCGTGCGCGGCGAGCGCGGACACGAGGCGGGCGGCAGCGTCGCGCAGCTGCCCTGGCGAGGGGGCCTGGGTGTTCACCGGGCCATTATCGGCCAGCGCGCTGCCGCCTGCGTCGGCGCCCTACAGCGCTGAGAGGATGCCGTCGACGCCGGCATGGGCCGCGTCGGCCCGATCCATCGCCCCCAGCTGGCTGGCGAAGGCCGCATCGCGCGGCAGCATGCGGGGCGCGTCCGCACCGTCCCAGGCCGACAGCCCGAGTACCGCCTCGCCCGGATCGACCAGCGCCGCCGGCGTCGCCTCGTCCAGCGCCAGGTCGGCGCCGGTGCGCAGCAGGTCCTGCTGGCGGGCCTCGTCGAGCGAGACCTGCCCGGCCGGGAAGCCGGTCGTGCCGAAGCCTGGGGGCGTGGAGCCGATGCTGCTCATGGGAGGGGGCTGGTGACGGTCCGCTGGGGCCGCAATGGCGGCGACGGGCACACTGTAGCGAGGCTGTCATCTGCGCGCACCTCGGGCCGACCCTAGGCCGGAGCCCCGCATCCGGGCGCCGTTCACACGCCGCCGCGGCCGCCTGCACGGCCGCCGCACGGCGCATGCTAGCCTCGGGCCGCGTTGACGACAGCCACGGGACCTTCGCATGGCCGACAAGGACCAGGGCGCCGACAAGACCGAGAAACCGACCCAGAAGAAGATCCGCGACGCGCGCAAGGAAGGCAATGTCGCGCGCAGCAAGGAGCTCACCGGCACCGTGCTGCTGCTGGGCTGGATCGCGCTTGGCGGGCTGATGGCCTCGTTCATCTACGGCCGCCTCGCCGGCCTGTTCGACCAGAGCCTGCAGGCGATCGGCCAGCCCTTCCACGAGGCGCTGCCGCGGCTTGGCCAGCTGGCGTTCGAGACCCTGCTCTGGGTCTGCCTGCCGCTGCTGGCGATGGTGCTGGCGCTGGGCGTGGTGATCGAGTTCCTGCAGGTCGGCCCGGTGCTGTCGATCAAGAAGGTCACCCCGAACATGGACAAGATGAATCCGGTCGAGGGCGTCAAGCGGATGTTCTCGATGGACAACCTGGTCGAACTGGTGAAGTCGGTGCTCAAGTGCGTGGCGCTGATCGGCATCGGCTACATCGTGCTGCGCGGGATGATGGAGTGGCTGCTCAAGCTGCCCTACGCGCCGCCCTCGGCGATGGCGGCGGCGTTCTGGCACGGGGTGAAGTGGATCGCGGTGTGGACGATCGCGGTGTTCTTCTTCGTCTCGGCGCTGGACGTGTGGTACCAGAAGTTCTCCTACACCAAGAAGCTGCGCATGAGCCGGCGCGACATCCGCCAGGAGCTCAAGGAGAACGAGGGCGATCCCTACGTCAAGCAGCGCCGCCGGCAGTTGCACCAGGAGTGGTCGCAGCAGAACATGCTCACCTCGGTGCGCAAGTCCAACGTGGTCGTGACCAATCCCACCCACATCGCCGTCGCCCTGCAGTACGAACCCGGCGAGACCGAGCTGCCCGTGGTCGTGGCCAAGGGCGAGGGCGCCTTCGCCGAACTGATCAAGAAGACCGCGGAGGAGGAGGGCATCCCGATCCTGCAGAACGTGCCGCTGGCGCGCGGGCTCAACGAACAGGTCGAGCTGGACGACTACATCTCCGGCGAGTTCTTCGACGCCGTGGCCGAGGTGCTGCACTGGGCCGAGAACGTGCGCCGCGAGCGCGGCGACGAGATCGAGACGGTGTACCGCGAACCGGAACCGGAGTGAGGCGGCGGCGGAGATACGGCGCTACTTCACCCGCCGCTTCTCCAGCTTCCGCGCCAGCGTGCGACGGTGCATGCCGAGCTGGCGCGCGGCTTCGGAGATGTTGAAGTCGGCCGCCGCCAGCGCCTCGTGGATGTGCTCCCATTCCAGGGTCTTGATCGAGGTCTGGCGCCGGGTCAGTTCGACCTCGGCGTTGCCGCCCTCGCGCGCGAACGCCGCTTCGAT
Source organism: Pseudomonadota bacterium (assembly GCA_023395465.1). Taxonomy (GTDB): domain Bacteria; phylum Pseudomonadota; class Gammaproteobacteria; order Xanthomonadales; family Xanthomonadaceae; genus Luteimonas. Next base: position 10,265 of record JAEWZE010000166.1, on the reverse strand, counting down.
GTCGTCGGTGTTCGACGGCTTGGCCAGGTAGTGGTGCGCGCCGAGCTTGATCGCCTCCACCGCGGTGGCGATGCTGGCATAGCCGGTCAGGACCACGATCAGCATGTCCGGATCGTGCGCGTGCAGCGCCTTGACGCAGGCCAGTCCGGAACTGCCGCCGGCAAGCTTGAGGTCGACCACCGCGTGGGTGGGCGCGAACACCTGCAGCAGCGGCGCCAGGCCGTCGACGCTGGCCGCGCCGCGGACCTGGTAACCGCGGCGCTCGAACGAGCGCGCCAGGGTGCGCGCGAAGGCCGCGTCGTCCTCGACGATCAGCAGGCGGCGGGAATCATTGTTCATCATCATCCTGTTCCAGCGACAGCGCCGCCAGCGGCAGGGAGATCGTCACCGTGGCGCCGCCGGTAGGCGGGTTGCGTGCGTCAATGGTACCGCCGAGCGTGCGCGCCACGTTCAGCGCCAGGAACAGGCCCAGCCCGCGCCCGGGCGCATCCTTGCTCGAGTTGTAGGGCCTGCCGAGGCGGTCGAGGATCTCCGGGTCGAAGCCTGGGCCGTCGTCGGACACCCGCAGCAGCAGCATCCCGCCCGCCGTCGAGGCCTGCAGCGACACCCGCGAGCGCGACGCCTCGAGCGCGTTGTCCAGCACGTTCCAGAGCATCTGCTGCAGGCCGGCGTCGGAGACGATGGCGTGTTCGCCCTCGATCCCGTCGCGGTACTCGAAGCCCCGCACCACCCGGCTACGCTGCCACTCCTCGAGCAGCCCCCCGAGGAAGGCGCGCAGGGTGGTGCCGCGCGGCGCCTCCGCCCGGGTCTCGCCGGCCGAGGCCAGGATGCCCGAGACGATGGACTTGCAGCGCAGCACCTGCGCCTGCATCTCGGACACGTCCTGCAGCAGCTCCGGATCCGCCTGGAACTGCGGCAGGTGGCGCCAGTCACCCAGGATCACCGCCATCGTCGCCAGCGGCGTGCCCAGCTCATGCGCGGCGCCAGAGGCCAGCAGGCCCATGCGCACGACGTGCTCCTCCTCGGCCGCGCGCTGGCGCAGCGTGGCCAGCCGTGCGTCGCGCGCCCGCACGATGCGGCCGATGCGGATGACGAAGGCCACCAGCAGGGTCGCGATCAGGGCGAAGCACAGCAGCAGGCCCAGCACGTAGTAGTCGGGCATGCCGCGGCCGGGGTGCGCGGGCAGGTGGACCGGCCCCGGGAACAGCGCCAGGCCGATGATGCAGGCCGTGGTCAGGCCGGCGATCGCCCAGCTCGCCCAGGCCCGCAGCAGCACCGCGGCCACGCCGACCTGCAGCAGGTAGAGGAAGGCGAAGGGGTTGGTGATGCCGCCGCTGAGGTAGAGCTGCACGGTGAGCGCGGCGACGTCGACCACCAGGCCCAGGGTGAGCGCGGCATTGGTGACCCGCCCGCGGCCACGCCAGCGCAGCGTCATGGCGAGGTTGAACGCGGCCAGCACCGCCAGCACGCCGAACATCGGCAGCAGCGGCAGTGGGATGTCCAGACCCGAGTGCACCAGCGAAATGGTCAGCAGCTGGCCGGCGACCGCGATCCAGCGCAGCTGCACCAGCTGGCGCATGCTGTTGACGCCGGCGCTGTCGGCGCCGTCTTGCGCATGGCGGGCCGCGGCGATGGAGGACAGGGGCTGCGGCATGGCGGCAAACCCTAGCACGGCGATCGATCCGGGCGTATCGGCGTTGCGCGGCGGCAGGCGACCGGGGTACGCCCGTGGCGGTGCCGTGACCGATGGTCGGTGCGGAACGCGCCCTGTTTCGCGGGGCGGTGCAGTGGGTGGCGAACGCAAGATGGGACGGGAGGCCCGGGCTGCGTGCTCTGGTCGTTGCGTTGCGACCTGACGGGCCTCGCCGTGACCGGCGGGCCTGCTTCGCGAATGTCCCCCGGCGTGCGCCGGTCGGCGCATGCCTCCTTCTTGATTTCGCTGCGCAGGCCCACCGGTCACGGCGAGGCTCGCCCTTGGGAATGCTGGTGCGCGGGCGCAGGTTTCGCGACCCTGTGCGCACGTTTGCGGGTGGCAGAACAAAAAGACGCCGGCCCTGCGGCCGGCGTCCCTGGTTGCAGATCACAGCCGGCGTGGCTACCTGCTGATGTCGACGTCCTTGGTTTCCTTCAGGAACAGGGTGCCGATGATGAAGGTCATCACCGCGATCACGATCGGATACCACAGGCCGGCGTAGATGTTGCCGGTCAGCAGCACCAGGGCGAAGGCCGTGGTCGGCAGGAAGCCGCCGAACCAGCCGTTGCCGATGTGGTAGGGCAGCGACATGGAGGTGTAGCGGATGCGGGTCGGGAACAGTTCCACCAGCCAGGCCGCGATCGGTCCGTACACCATGGTCACGTACAGCACCAGGATGGTCAGGATCAACAGCATCATCGGCTTGTTCATCTGGCTGTTGTCGGCCGCTTTCGGATAACCGGCGGCATCGATCGCCGCGGTCAGCTCGGCCTGCAGCTTGGCCTGCGCGGCCGCGGCCTCGTCGCCGGTGAGCGTGGTCAGGTTGACGCTCTCGATCATCGTGTCGCCGATGCGCACCGCCGCCAGGGTGCCGGCCGCCGCATCCTGGTTGGTGTAGGCCACGCTGCGCGCGTTGAGCAGGTTCTTGACGATGTCGCAGGAGTTGCTGAACTTGACGTGGCTCTTCAGCTCGCCTGGGACGAACTGGAACGAGCAGTCCTTCGGGTCCGCGATCACCACCGCCGGGTTGTCCTGCGAAGCGGCGTACAGGGCGGGATTACCGAAGTACATCAGGCCCTTGAACAGCGGGAAGTAGGTCAGCGCGGCCAGCAGGCAGCCCGCCATGATGATCGGCTTGCGGCCGATCCTGTCCGACAGCCAGCCGAAGAAGACGAAGCCGCCGGTGGCGATCGCCAGGGCCGCGGCGATGAACAGGTTGGCGGTGATCGGATCGACCTTCAGCGTCTGGGTCATGAAGAACAGCGCGTAGAACTGGCCGGCGTACCACACCACGGCCTGGCCGGCGGTGGCGCCGAACAGCGCCAGCAGCACGATCTTGCCGTTGCTCCAGGTGCCGAAGCTCTCGGTCAGTGGCGCCTTCGAACGCGTGCCTTCCTCCTTCATCTTCTGGAACAGCGGCGACTCGTTGAGCTGCATGAGGATCCAGATCGAGATCACCAGCAGCGCGAACGAGATCAGGAAGGGAATGCGCCAGCCCCACTCGGCGAAGGCTTCGTTGCCCAGCGCCATCCGGCAGCCCAGGATCACCATCAGCGACAGGAACAGGCCGGCCGTGGCGGTGGTCTGGATGAAGCTGGTGTACAGGCCGCGCTTGCCCATCGGCGCATGCTCGGCGACGTAGGTCGCCGCGCCGCCGTACTCGCCGCCCAGTGCCAGGCCCTGCAGGCAGCGCAGGACCACGAGCAGGATTGGTGCGGCGATGCCGATGGTGTCGTAGGTGGGCAACACGCCGACCAGGAAGGTCGAGATGCCCATGATCACGATGGTGATGAGGAAGGTGTACTTTCGGCCGATCAGGTCGCCGAGGCGACCGAACACGATCGCGCCGAACGGGCGCACCGCGAATCCCGCGGCGAAGGTCAGCAGCGCCATGATGAACGCCGGTCCCGGTGCCAGGGACGAGAAGAAATGCACCGCGATGACCGCGGCCAGCGAACCGTACAGGTAGAAGTCGTACCACTCGAACACGGTCCCCAGGCTCGAGGCGATGATGACCTTGCGGTGTTCCCTGGTCATGCCGCCCGTCCGGACGGCGGGATTGCTGGTTGCGGTTGACATCGGCACCTCCCCTTAGAAGCTTTGTTTGACGGTCGTATGGATACGCCCGGGATCGCCCTCGCGGCCGTCCTCAGGCGTGCGTTCGCTCGGGCTGGGTTCCACGCCGGGATCGAGCTTCCGGAGCGGCGTGGATCGGCTTGGCGTGGAGCGACAGGCCCGGCGCGGTCAGGGCGAACACCAGGGCGGCCGCGCGCGGCCGCAGCGTCCTGCGTCGTGTCATCTCTATTCCCCCCCCGTAGGAACCCGTGAACACACCGGTCGGTCGAGGCTGCGCGCGGCAACCGGCGCTGCCTATTCGTCTTTGGTAGGGGTGGCGAGGACATCGACCGCCGTCGAATCGAAGGCACCACTCCACCCACTGCGGCGATCGCCGCGATGGGCGGTTGGCGCGGGTTCGCAGACGGGCCCGGATGCAACAGTGTGCGGCAAGGCCTGCCGGCGGCATTGGTGCGACAGGACCAGAGGATGCGCTTGCATGGCACCGGCGGCAGACCGGAGCCGCGTGCTGCCGCCACGGCGTGCCGAGGCGGGGCACGAGCAGCCCCGTCCGGCTGCTAGTATCGGCCGCATCCGGGGATGGGGACGTCGCCATGAATCCGGCAACGATCGAAATCGTCGCCAGCGTGCTGTTCGCGCTCGCGATCGTGCACACCTTCAGCACCAAGTTCTTCCTGCGCCTGGCGCACCGGCAGCCGGCGCACGCCGGCAGCTGGCACCTGCTGGGCGAGGTGGAAGTGGTGTTCGGCTTCTGGGCGCTGGTGCTGGTGCTGGCGATCGCGCTGGTCGACGGGGTGGGCGATGCCACCGCCTACGTGGACTCGCGCAACTACACCGAGCCCATGTTCGTGTTCGCGATCATGGTGATCGCCGGGACCCGGCCGATCCTGTGGGCGGCCACGCGCCTGGTGGACGGACTCGCCAGGCTGCTGCCGTGGCGCAACGGACTGGAGTTCTGCTTCAGCGTGCTGGCCCTGGTGCCGCTGCTGGGCTCGTTCATCACCGAGCCCGCGGCGATGACGCTCGCGGCGTTGATGCTCGCCCGTCGCGTCTATGCGGTGAACGTGTCCAACCGGGTCAAGTACGCATTGCTCGGCACCCTGTTCGTCAACGTCTCGATCGGTGGCGTGCTGACGCCGTTCGCGGCGCCGCCGGTGCTGATGGTGGCGGCCAAGTGGAACTGGGACCTGGCCTTCATGATGGCGAACTTCGGCTGGAAGGCCGCAATCGCGGTGGTGGTCAACGCCGCGCTGGTCGTGTTCGTGTTCCGCAGGGAGCTGGGACAGCTGCCGTCGGCGGAGCAGGGCACGCGTACGCCGATGTCGATCCCGCTGGTGCTGGTGCACCTGCTGTTCCTGCTGGGGCTGGTGGTGTTCGCCCACCATCCGGCGGTGTTCATGGGGATCTTCCTGCTGTTCCTCGGCGTGGCCAACGCCTACGGCCAGTACCAGGACCGCTTGATCCTGCGCGAGGGCCTGCTGGTCGCCTTCTTCCTGGCCGGCCTGGTGGTGCTTGGCGGCAAGCAGCAGTGGTGGCTGGAACCGCTGCTGATGAGCATGAGCAGCGATGCGGTGTTCTTCGGTGCGGCCGCACTGACCGCGATCACCGACAACGCCGCGCTGACCTATCTCGGATCGCTGGTGGAGGGACTGAGCGACGAGTTCAAGTACATGCTGGTGGCCGGCGCGGTAGCCGGCGGCGGCCTCACGGTGATCGCCAATGCGCCCAATCCCGCCGGCATGTCCATCGTGCGGCGCCACTTCAACGACCAGTCGGTGCACCCGCTGGGCCTGCTGCTCGCGGCCCTGCCGCCCACGCTGGTGGCGATCGCGGCGCTGCGCTGGCTGTAGGCCCGTCGCCTGCGGTCAGCGTGCGCAGGCCGTGCGCAGCACCGCGTCGTCTGCGGACAGTTGCACCCACTTCGCATTCCTCAGGTCCCCGCTGTCGTCCAGCTCGACCTGGTCGAGCAGGTCGGCGCGGCGGTGCGCATTGCAGTCGTAGACCGCACCGAACTGCCGCGTGGGTTCCCAGCGGCCGGCGAGGATGACCCGCGTCAGCACCTGGCCGGGCCGGTCGGGGTGGCGGCGGTCGAAGCGACGGTCGACGGCGATCAGGCGGTTGGTCAGCGGCACCACGTAGGTCCACGGGCGGTACCAGGAGCGCACCTCGTTGGTGGAGGCGACCTCCACGCCCTCCGGGAAGGTCCCGGTGGTCCGCTCGAGCCACGAGTACTCCAGCCAGATCGCCATCAGCAGCATGCCGCCGCCGGCCGCCGCCGGCACGATCCACTGCGGAAGCCGCCGTCGCAGCGCGATGTTGACCGAGAGCGCGATGCCGGCCAGGCCGAAGCCGGCGGCGATGATGGCGATGAACTCCAGCAGCATGGACGCTCCCCGATGCGTTGGCGGTTGGAATGAAGGCCGATTGTAGCCAGCCGTGGAATACGGAACCCGCATCCCGGAAGAAGAGCGGCCCGCCCCCGTCGCCGGGAGCGGGCCGCCGTGTCACGACCGTAGGTGGATCAGTGGTGCGCGGTGGCTGCGCCGGCGCCGCGCGGAACGCGGATGTCCTCGACCAGGTGCTGGATGTGCTCCGGCACCGGTGCGGTCATCTTCATCGTGATGTAGGCGGCGACGAAGTTGATGACCGCGCCGACCGCACCGAAGGCCAGTGGCGAGATGCCGAACAGCCAGTTCTCGGGCGTGTCGGCCAGCATGTTCGTGCCCGGGATGAAGAACCAGCCCTTGTACGTGAACAGGTACACGCTGGTGGAGATCAGGCCGGCCAGCATGCCGACCACCGCGCCGGAGGAGTTCATCTTCCTGGAGAAGATGCCCATCATGATCGCCGGGAACAGCGAGCTGGCCGCCAGTCCGAAGGCGAAGGCCACGGTCTGGGCCGCGAACCCGGGTGGATTCATGCCCAGCCAGGTGGCCACCACGATCGCGAATGCCATCGACACGCGCGCCGCCAGCAGTTCCCCCTTCTCGCTGATGTCCGGCTTGAACGTGCTCTTGATCAGGTCATGGCTCACCGCCGAGGAGATCGCGAGCAGCAGGCCCGCCGCCGTCGACAGCGCTGCGGCCAGGCCGCCGGCCGCGATCAGGGCGATCACCCAGCCCGGCAGCCCGGCGATCTCCGGGTTGGCCAGCACCAGGATGTCCTGGTTGAAGGTGACCATCTCGTTGCCCTGCCAGCCGCGCTCGGTAGCGACCGTGGCGAACTCGGTGCTTGCCTCGTTGTAGGACTGGATCATGCCGTCGCCGTTCTTGTCCTCGAACTTGAGCAGGCCGGTCTGTTCCCAGGTCCGCATCCAGTCCGGGCGCGCCTCGTAGGTGAGCGACGGAGCCTGCGTGCCCTCCGGATAGATCGTGGTCAGGATGTTCAGCCGCGCCATCGCACCCACCGCCGGGGCCACGGTGTAGAGCAGGGCGATGAACACCAGCGCCCAGCCCGCCGACCTGCGGGCATCGGACACCTTCGGCACGGTGAAGAAGCGGATGATCACGTGCGGCAGGCCCGCGGTGCCGACCATCAGCGACAGCGTGAACAGGGTCATGTTCAACGTCGAATCGTGCAGGCCGGTGTAGTCGTTGAAACCCAGGTCCACCAGGATCTGGTCGAGCCTGGCCAGCAGCGGCATGCCCGAATCGGTGTGGGTGGAGAACAGGCCCAGCTGCGGGATCGGGTTGTCGGTCAGCTGCAGCGAGATGAACACCGCCGGGATGGTGTAGGCGATGATCAGCACGATGTACTGCGCCACCTGGGTGTAGGTGATGCCCTTCATGCCGCCCAGCACCGCGTACACGAACACCACCGCCGAGGCGATCAGCAGGCCGGTGTTGGTGTCGACCTCGAGGAACCGCGAGAACGCCACGCCGGCGCCGGTCATCTGGCCGATGACGTAGGTGATCGAGATCATCAGCAGCGACGCCACCGCCACCAGGCGCGCGGTGCGGCTGTAGTAGCGGTCGCCGATGAAGTCGGGCACGGTGAAGCGGCCGAACTTGCGCAGGTACGGCGCCAGCAGCATGGCCAGCAGCACGTAGCCGCCGGTCCAGCCCATCAGGTAGGCCGAATTGCCGTAGCCGACGAAGGCGATCAGGCCGGCCATCGAGATGAACGAGGCTGCGGACATCCAGTCCGCGGCGATCGCCATGCCGTTCGTGACCGGATGGACGCTGCGGCCCGCCGCGTAGAACTCGGACGTCGATGCGGCGCGTGCCCAGATCGCGATGGCGATATAGAGCAGGAACGAGCCGCCGACGAAGATGAGGTTGAGAGTGAACTGATCCATGGTCGGCCCCTTAGTCTTCGTGCACGTCGTACTCGCGATCGAGCCGGTTCATGTACCAGGTGTAGAAAGCGATCAGCGCGATGAAGGTCAGGATCGAACCCTGCTGCGCGAACCAGAAGCCCAGGTCCGTGCCGCCGATGCGGATGCCCGCGAGCAGCGGACGCAGGATGATGCCGAACCCGTACGAGACCAGCGCCCAGATCCCCATGCAGATGAAGATGATCCGGAGATTGGCCTTCCAGTAGTTGCTTGGTGATTTCTCGGACATGTGTGCCTTACCCCCTCAGGTAGGTGTCTGTTGCGGGCGCAGGCCAGGCGGACGGCGCCGGGGTTCCGATCAGAAGGTGTACTTGACGGTGGTCTGGACGCGCGTGAGGTCGCCCTTGCGGTCGTCCTCGAGCTCACGCTGGCCCCAGCCGATCTCGGCACCGATGTCGAGTTTCGGGAATGGCGAATAGATCAGGTTGGCGTGGAACGACTGCGCGCGTTCCGTGGCGGCGAAGCTGGCCGGGCCCCAGCCCGCCAGGCTGCGGTCGTTGTCGAACTCGGCCACCGAGTACATCAGGTTGGTGCGCAGCTTTCCGTTGAAGGCGTGGCGCCACGCGACGAAGCCGCCGGCGCCGTCCTGCGCATGCAGGTTGCCGTTGGCGTCGAGCACCGAGTCGGCGCCCAGGCCGAAGCCGAGGTAGCGGCCGATGCCGCTGCCGTAGTTCGCCATCCAGCGGATGTCGTCGCTGGCGCCGAGGTTGAAGCGGCCCGACAGGCTGACCGCGGCGCCGGTCTGGCTTTCGTCGCCGGACTTGAGCTGGCGCACCAGGCCGGCCGCGCTGAAGTGGCCCCAGTCGCCCTTCATGACGTAGCGCGCGGTCAGGTCGGGCAGCGAATCGCTGCCGGCGGCGTTGTTGCGCGCGGCCGTGGCGATGCTGCTGACCGTGGTGTGCGGATTTTCCAGGGCCACCGAGAACGGACCGCTGGTGTAGCGGATCTGCGCCTGGCGGACGAAGGTGGTGCCTTCGGAGACGCCGAGGAAGTCCACCGCTTCCGGCAGCGCCGCCACGTCCTGGAAGTTGGACCAGGTCTGGCCGGCCAGCCAGTTGTTCCAGCTCACGAAGGCGTGGCGCAGCGTGATGCCGTGGGTATTGGTGGACACCTCGTTGCCGAGGTTCGACGAGCCGCCGCCGTACATGTCGGCCTCGATGTAGGCGCGGAACTTGTCGCCGCCCTCGGTGGTGTGGTCGGCGGCGAACCAGAACCGCGAGAACGCGGCGTGCATGTCGGTGTAGGGATCGGTGTCGGGCTCGGCGCCGTTGGCGGTCACCGGGATCGTGCTGGGCACGTAGAACAGGCGTCCGGCCGAACCTTCGGCGATGGCGCCGTCGCTGGTGTCGGTGACCATGGCGTCGAACTTGATGAAGCCGCCATAGCTGAACACCGCGTCCGGGTTGGCCAGGATCGGCTTGGACTGGACCGGCTTGGACGCCGGCTGCGCGACCTGGGCCTGGTCGAGCTGCGCCTGGGTCCGGGTGATGCTCTCCTGCTGCTGTTGCTGGCCCTGCAGCAGGGCCTGGATCTGTGCCTCGAGCTGGGCCACACGGGCCTCGAGCTCCACTTCCTTCGCGCTCTGCGCGAAGGCCATGCCGGGGACTGCCAGCGCCACCAGCACCGCGCTGGCCAGCAACCGCCGTGAATTGCGTCGTTTCATCGTCATCGCTCCCTCCCACAGGACGTCCGCGCAGCGCGCGGTGTCCCGAGCCTGACCGTGGGTCGCGCCCCCGCCTATTCCCCTTTGGTCGAATACGCCGGCAACGGGTGTTCGCCCCGCTGCCGGCCGCGCCCGCCGTGGGCCGGCTTGCGCGCGGCCTGCAATGCCAGCCAGCACAGGCCGACGGTGACCGCATCGCCGAGTGCGCTGTGGCGGCCGAGCACCGGCACGCCGAGGCTGTCGGCGATGTGCTGGAAGTCGAGGTTGGGTGGTGCGTCGGGCTGCGCGCGGCGCGCACGCGCGGCAAAGGCGTCGGCCAGATCCACGCGCGGATTGGGCAGGCCGAAGCCTGCGAGCGCGCGCACGTGCGGCGACAGCATCGCCAGGTCGAAACCCAGGTGGTAGCCGAGCAGGGTCCGTCCTCCCAGCCAGTGCAGGAACTCGCGCACCGCGGCGGTGACCGCGATCCCTTCGGCCGCTTCTTCGGGCGTGATGCG
>JAEWZE010000039.1 GCA_023395465.1 Pseudomonadota bacterium | reverse complement strand
GTCGACGCCAGCGGCGCGGCGCAGCCGCTGCCGCTGCCGCCGGAACAGGCCTTCGGCTTCGAGGCCATCGCCGGCGACGGCAACAACCTGCTGCTGCGCTTCACCCCCGCCCCCGGCTACTACCTGTACCGCGACCGCAGCAGCTTCCGCGTCGACGGCCACGCCGGCATCGGCGCCGGCGCGCCGGGCTGGCCGCCGGGCGTGGCGCATCGCGACGAGCACTTCGGCGAGGTGGTGGTCTATTTCGACCAGGTCGACGTGCCGCTGCCGATGCGCCGCACCACGGCCGCCGCCGCGACCGTGCGCCTGACCGCGACTTTCCAGGGCTGCCAGGACGAGGGCATCTGCTACCCGCCGATGACGCGCGCGGTGGAGGTGGCCCTGCCGGCCGGAACGGTCAACACGTCGGACGACGCGACATCGGCCCGACCCGCATCGGAATCGCAGCCGCCGGCCGCCCGGGACGATGCAGCGGCGGAACCGGGGTCAGCCGCGTCGGGGGCAGAGTCACTTTCCCCCGAGCGACTCGCAGCCTCGGAAATGGCCGATGGGGAAAGTGACTCTGACCCCACCTCATCGCCACCTGACGCCTCCGCCGACAACGCCGCGCGCACCGTGCCGCCTGCCAGCGCGCTGCCGGCCGGGGGGGCGCTGGGCGCCCTGCTGCTGGCGCTGCTCGGCGGCCTGGTGCTCAACCTGATGCCCTGCGTGCTGCCGATCCTCTCGCTCAAGGTGCTGGGCCTGGCGCAGAGCGGCGAGAGCCGCGCCCGTGCGCGCAGCCACGCGCTCTGGTACACCGCCGGGGTGCTGGTCGCCTTCGCCGCGATCGGCGCGCTGGTGCTGGCGCTGCGCGCCGGCGGCCAGGCGCTGGGCTGGGGCTTTCAGCTGCAGCAGCCGTGGTTCGTGGCGGCGCTGGTGTACCTGATGTTCGCGGTCGGCCTGAGCCTGTCGGGCGTGTTCACCCTCGGCGGCGGGATCGGCAGCGTCGGCCAGGCGCTGGCATCCCGGACCGGGCCGGCCGGCGACTTCTTCACCGGCGTGCTGGCCTGCGTAGTGGCCAGCCCCTGCATCGCGCCATTCATGGGCGGCGCGCTGGCCTTCGCCTTCACCGCTTCGCCGTGGCTGGCGCTGGCGGTGTTCCTGATGCTGGGCCTGGGGCTGGCGCTGCCGTTCCTGCTGATCGGCTTCGTGCCCGCGCTGGCCGACCGCCTGCCGAGGCCCGGCGCGTGGATGGAGACGTTCAAGCAGGTCCTGGCCTTCCCCATGTACCTGACCGCGATCTGGCTGCTGTGGGTGCTGGGCAAGCAGCGTGGCGTCGATGCGATGGCGCTGGTGACGGTGGGCCTGGCGGTGTTCGCGCTGGCGCTGTGGTGGCACGAGCGCAGGCGCTGGACCGGCGGCGCGGCCGGCCGGCTGCTCGCAGTGGCGCTGGCCGTTATGGCGCTGCTGCCGGTCTGGAAGGTCGACTCGCTGCCGCCGCCGCAGCGCGCGGCCGAGGCCAGCGCCGACGGGCGCCAGGCCTGGTCCGAGGAGCGCCTGCAGGCGCTGCGCAGCGAAGGCCGCGCCGTGTTCGTCAACATGACCGCCGACTGGTGCGTGACCTGCAAGGCCAACGAGCGGCGGGTACTGTCGCAACCCGCGTTCCGCGCCGCACTCGAGCAGGCCGACGCCGCCTACCTGGTGGGCGACTACACCAACACCGATCCGGCCATCACCGTCTTCCTCGACCGCCACCGGGCGGTGGGCGTACCGCTGTACGTGGTCTATCCGCGCGGCGGCGGCGAGGGCGAGGTGCTGCCGGCGCTGCTGAGCGACGAGATCGTCACCGCGGCGCTGCGCCGGGCCGCGCCGTGAAGCTCACCCCGCTCAAGATCGTGCTGGTGGCCGCGACCGCCGGGGCGCTCGGCGTGGTCGTGGGCATGTTCGCCACGGGGCCGGGGCCCCTGCTGGGCAGCGAGTTCGGCCAGCGCGTGCTCAACGATGCGCTGACCGCCAATACCGCCGTGCCCGATGGCGTCACCGTCGCGCGTCGCGGCGCGCCGCTGCCGGCGATCCGGGTGCAGGGCCTCGACGGTCCGTCCTTCGACCTGCCCGGCGACTTCGCCGGACGGCCGCTGCTGGTCAACGTCTGGGCCAGCTGGTGCGGTCCGTGCATCAAGGAAATGCCGGAACTCGACCGCTATGCCCGCGCCCAGGGCGACGCCGGCGTGCAGGTGCTCGGCCTGGCCCTGGACGACCGCCAGGCGGTGCGCGAGTTCCTGCAGCGCGTGCCGGTGGGCTACCCGCAGGCGATCGACGCGCCCGGCCCGGCCGATGCCGGCGTGCAGCTGGGCAATCCGAAGGGCGTGCTGCCCTACTCGATCCTGGTGTCGGCCGATGGGCGCCTGCTCAAGCAGAAGATCGGCCCGTTCGAGCACGGCGAGATCGACGCCTGGGCGCAGCCCTGAGCCGAGCGTCAGTCCAGTCCCGCGAAGGGATCGCGCCAGGCCTCGATCTGCTCCAGCCGCGCGTACCACGCGCGCACGTGCGCGAACGGCGCGAGCGGGAGGCCGGCCTGCGCCGCGAACGGCAGCGCCGAGGCCACCCGGAAGTCGGCGTAGGTCGGCGCATCGCCCACCAGCCAGCGGCGCCCGGCGAGGATCCCGTCGAGCACCGCGGCGAAAGGCTGGAACTCGGCGTCCGCCGCCGCGATGGCGGCCTCGTCCGGCGCCCGCGTGAAGTAACGCGGCACCACGATGCGTTCGAAATACCGCACCCCGGCCCAGTGGGTGAAATGGTGGGCGCTCCAGCTGACCCACTGCATCACCTCCTCGCGCCGCGCCTGCGGCCAGAACTCCGGGGCGAAGCGACCGGACAGGCGCATCGCGATGGCATCGGTTTCCCACAGCGTCAGCGCCGGCTCGACCAGCACCGGCACCCGCGTATTGGGGTTGATGGCGCGGAACGTCGCCTGGTCGCGCCCCATCGGCTCGACCCGGACCAGGCGCACGGGCGCCTGCAGGTAGCGGGCCACCGCCACCGCCACGCGTGGATTGAGGTGGTGCGAGTAGTACAGGATGTCGTCGGTCTGCATGCTGCGCTTCCAGTGGTCGGCCTCTTTCCCGGCGAACGGGCGGGGCGCGGATCGACAACCACGCCGGGCGCGGGTCTTGACCGGGCGGAAACTCAAACACCCGCTTAAATCCGGCAAACTTCGGCGAACTGGACAGCATCCGCGACATCCCCCAGACTGCGCGCCTTGTCCCGCCCCGCCCGACCGATGGCCCAGCTGCTGCTCCTGCACGGCCCCAACCTCAACCTGCTCGGTACCCGCGAGCCGGAGGTCTACGGGCACGCCACCCTGGCCGACATCGACGCCGACCTCCAGGCGCGCGCCGCCGAGGCGGGCCACGCGCTCGAAAGCCTGCAGTCCAATGCCGAGCACGTCCTGGTCGACCGCATCCAGGCCGCCCGCGGCGACGGTACCGCCTTCATCCTGATCAACCCCGCGGCCTTCACCCACACCAGCGTGGCGATCCGCGACGCGTTGGCGGCGGTGGCGATCCCGTTCATCGAGATCCACCTGTCCAACCCGCATGCCCGCGAGCCCTTCCGCCAGCACAGCTACCTGAGCGACAAGGCGGTCGGCGTGGTCTGCGGCTTCGGCGCCGACAGCTACCGCTACGCGCTCGACGCGGCCTTGCGCAGGCTGCCGGCCGCCCCCTGACCCCTTTTCCTTTTCGCAAGCCCGAACACGAGGCCGTCCATGGACCTTCGCAAGCTCAAGAAACTCATCGAACTGCTCGAGGAATCGAACCTCGCCGAAATCGAGATCAAGGAAGGCGAGGAGTCGGTGCGCCTGTCGCGCGGCAGCAGCGCCGGCGCCCAGATGGTCTATGCGCAAGCGCCCGCACCGGCGCAGGCCCTGCGCGCCGACCAGGTGATGCCGATGCAGTCGCCGGTCGACGCCGCCACCGGCGGCCGCGCCCCGGCGCCGGAGGCCGCGTCCGGCCTGCCGGCCGGGCACGTGGTGACCTCGCCGATGGTCGGCACCTTCTACGCCTCCCCGGCCCCGGACAAGCCGCCCTTCGTCACCGTCGGCCAGGCGGTCAAGGCCGGCGAGACCATCGGCATCATCGAGGCGATGAAGATGTTCAACCCGATCGAGGCCGACGCCTC
>JAEWZE010000010.1 GCA_023395465.1 Pseudomonadota bacterium | reverse complement strand
GCCAGCAGCAGGTCGCGCTTGCGGGTTTCGTACCAGCGGCTGCGGTAGCCGAAGGGGTCGTCGCCTTCCTGCCAGACCTGCTCGAAATAGCGCGCAAGCGTCATGGCAGGTAGACCTCGAACGGGCGGTGGAAGCGCTGCACGACGTGCGTCGGCAGGATCGGCGCGGGCGCGCGTGGCGCGTCGCTTTGCAACTGCGAGGCAAAGCAGGCGATGGCGCGCTGCTTGCGCGCGACCGTGTCTGGCGTGAGCGGCATGCGGATCGCATCGAAGGGCGCACGATGGGTGTGCGGCGACAGCCAGTGCCAGGCCCAGACCGGATAGCGCAGCAGGCGCATGCCGGGCTGCGCCGCGACGGCCAGCGCGGCGCGGCCGACGGCGTCGTGGTCGGGATGGCCGTCCTGCTCCCAGGGCGCGAGCACGAGGTCGCCGGGCTGCAGCAGGGTGCGCAGCGCGGCCTCGAGCGCCGCAGCGTGACTCCCTACCCCGCCATCGGGAAGGCCCAGCCGCTGCACTTGCGCGCGTACGCCGAGCACATCGAAGGCCTGCGCGACTTCGCGCGGGCGCACGTCGCGCAGGCGCGCGGGCGTCCAGGCGGCGTCGCCGGGATAGCAGGCTTCACCATCGGTGACCGCCACGAGGTGGATATCGAGTCGGGCATCGCTGGCGGCGCGCAGCAGGCCGCCGCAAGCCAGGGTCTCGTCGTCCGGGTGCGGCGACAGCAGCACCAGGCGGCGCCGGCCCTGCAGCAGCTGCGTTGCGGGCCGCTCGTCCAGCGTTGCCAGCCAGGGGGACGCGCGCCATGCGGATTCGCACTGGCCTGCGCCATGGATGCGCGGCGGGGCTACAGCGGCCATCGTGCCTCCGCCTCCAGGGCTGCGACCTGCGCGCCCAGCGCGGCCCAGTCGCGATCGGCGTGGCTCTGACGCACGAATACGGCAAGGTCCGCGCAGCGCCGCGCATGTGCGCCGTCGCGGCACAGCGGGCCGGGGCCGAGGCTGCGCGCGGCGGCATCGAGGACGTCGTGGCAGGCGCGCTCGACCACCGAGCGCAGCCGCACCACGTCGCGCTGGTGGGGCTGCGCGGGGTCGGCGTCGATCCGTGTGGCGAGTTCGCGCATGAGCGCGGATGCGGTGCCCAGTGCCATGTCGACGCGCCCCAGCAACGCGGCCAGGTGCGGATCGCGCGTGACGCGTTCCGGGTCGGCCATGCGCTGGGCGATCTCCACCGCGGCGCCGAGCCAGCAGGCGGCCACGCCGGCGCCGCCGTGCCAGAAGCCGGGCCGTGTCAGGTAGGCGCCCGGCGCACCGATGCGCGTGCAGCGCACGGCGTCGAACTCCACCGGGCCGCTTTCGATGGCGGCCATGCCGACCGCCTGCCAGCCGGCATCGGGGATGGCGACGCCGGGCTGGCGCAGGTGCACCAGCACCAGCTGCCGCGCATCGCCCTCGCCTGCGGTGAGCAGCGCGGCATCGACGAAGCGCGCGCCCGAGCACCAGGGCTTGCGCCCCGACAGGCGCGGCCCGCCGGGCGCTTCGCGCACCGCGACAGTCGACTCCGGGCCTTCGGCGGCCCAGACCGCCAGCAGGGTGTCGGCGGGCGGTGGCGCGGCGTCCAGCTCGGCCAGGATCGCGCGCGCGTCGTGGTGGGCTTCGAGCACCTTCGCCAAGGCCAGGTCTTCAGCGCCCAGCCGGGCCAAAGCGCGCCAGCGGGCAAGCGTGTCGCCGCGGCCCGGCAGCGGCAGCGGCGTGTCGCGCAAACGAGCGCGGGCGAGCGTCTCCAGAAGCGGCGGAACCGTATCGGCAGTGGAAGGTGCATGCGTCGGCATGGCGGCAAGTGGACCAGTCCCGCGGTCGGCGCCGCGTGAGTCGCGGCCGCTGGTGGAGCTGCCGGGCCGCTCGGCCAAGTCGAGCGGCAGGAAACAACATCCTGCTCCCGATGGGTCCGACTGCAATGCCTGGATCAGGCCTGCCGCCAAGGTCGTGGCGGACCGGGGCACGGCAGGCAGAACTGACGGTCTGCACGCGCGTCGGCCGGGTCATCCCTGGGAGCGCGCTCGCGCGCGAAGGCATTCGCGACCAAGGTCGCTCCCACGAGAGAAGCGGTCGGGCCAAAAGCATGGGCATGGCCGACAGCAAGCCCCGACCGACTGGACGTGACGTCGATCCGAAGCCCGGATGTGGCTGGAGCGGCTTCCCTTGAATACGGGAAGACAGCGGACACCCGCGCTGGCGCGGCTGTCCAGACGCTGCAGAACGGAGGCGGATGCAGAGCGGGGACGGGCGACACCGCGCTTGCCGACGCGGTGGGTTCAGGCCGTTGCCACCTTCGGCTTGCGGAACTTCGCCATCAGCCGCTCTTCCACGTCGTCCACCAGCGTGAACGCCGCCGGCACCACGACCAGGCTGAGCACGGTGGAGGTGATCAGCCCGCCGATCACGGCCACGGCCATGGGCATGCGGAAGCTGGCGTCGGCGGTCAGGCCCAATGCAATCG
This sequence comes from Pseudomonadota bacterium, assembly GCA_023395465.1. Lineage (GTDB taxonomy): Bacteria > Pseudomonadota > Gammaproteobacteria > Xanthomonadales > Xanthomonadaceae > Luteimonas. The sequence goes on along the minus strand of JAEWZE010000010.1, from coordinate 2,836 downwards.
GCAGCATGCCGGCGCCCATGGCCACGGTGGTCATGATCACGGGGCGGGCGCGCTTGTGGCAGGCGTCCATCAGCGCCTCGTGGCGCGACATGCCCTGCTCCTGCGCCATCACCGCGTAGTCCACCAGCAGGATCGAGTTCTTGACCGCGATGCCGATCAGCAGGATCAGGCCGATCAGCACCGACAGCGAGATGTCCAGGCCGGTGACCAGCAGCGCACCGAAGGCGCCGCCGGCGGCCAGCGGCACCGCCACCAGGATGGTGATGGGCTGGCTGGCGTGGTTGAACAGCAGCAGCAGCACGCCGTACACACAGAAGATCCCCGCCACCATGGCCATCACGAAACCGCCGAACATCTCGGCGAACACCTCGCTGTCGCCGGCGGCCTGGCGCTCCACGCCCGGCGGCAGGTTCTGCAGCGCGGGCAGTGCGTCGATCTGGCCTTCCACCTCGCCCATGGCCATGCCGTTGAGGTCGACGGTGATGGTGACGTTGCGGCGGCGGTCGAAGCGGTCGATCTGCGATGGGCCGCTGGCGGTGGTGATGTCGGCCACCGACGAGAGAGGCACGCTGCCGCCGCTGGCGGTGGGCACGCGCAGCTGGCCGAGCAGGGCCGGGTCCGACAATGCGGCCTCGTCGAGCTGCACGCGGATGGGCACCTGGCGCTCGGGCAGGTTGAGCTTGGACAGGAACTGCTCGTAGTCGCCGCGGGTGGCCACGCGGGTGGCGGCGGCGATGTCCTCGGTGGAGACGCCCAAGTCCGCGGCGCGCGCGGCATCGGGGCGCACGATGATTTCCGGGCGCACCAGCGCGGCCGACGAACTCACCGTGCCCAGGCCGGGCAGCTGGCGGATCCCGCGCTCGACGTCGCGCGCGGCGGTCGCAAGCTTCACCGGGTCGTCGCCGGCCAGCACCAGCTGCAGCGCGCGGCCGGGTTCGCCGCCCTGGAAGCTCAGGCGCACGCCGGGCAGGTCGGCCAGGCGTTCGCGCACCTGCGATTCCAGCTCGTACTGGGTGGCGTCGCGGTCGTCCTTCCAGCGGATGGTGAGCGTGGCCTTGCGCAACTCGGCGCTGGTCAGGTCGCCCGCCGGGCCGCCAGGGCCGGAGGTGCTGCCGGCGGTGACGAACACGTGCTCGATCTCGGGGATGTCGGCGATGCGCTGGCGCGCGGTTTCGGCGACTTCCTCCGTGGTGGCGAGCGCGGTGCCGGGCGGCAGTTCGAGCAGCACGCTGCTCTGGATGCCGTCGCTGGGCGGGATGAAGGTGACCTTGAGCAGCGGCAGCAGCGCCAGCGAGCCGATGAAGATGGCAAGCGCCACCAGCAGCGTGCGGTTGCGGTGCCTGAGCGAGTTGTCGACGAAGCGCAGGTACCACTGCATCACCTTCGAATCGCCCTTGTGCTCGGGCAGCGGCTTGAGCAGGTAGGCGGCCATCATCGGCGTGATCAGGCGCGCGACCAGCAGCGAGAACATCACAGCGGCAGCGGCGGTCCAGCCGAACTCACGGAAGAACTTGCCCGGGATGCCGGGCATGAAGGCCACCGGGATGAACACCGCGGCCAGGGTGCAGGAGGTGGCGATCACCGCCAGGCCGATCTCGTCGGCGGCCTCGAGCGCGGCCGTCTTCGGGGCCTTGCCCATGCGCAGGTGTCGGTCGATGTTCTCCACCTCCACGATGGCATCGTCCACCAGGATGCCGACCACCACGGCCAGCGCCAGCAGGGTGATCATGTTGAGGCTGAAGCCGAACCAGTGCATCACCGCGAAGGTCGGGATGATCGACAGCGGCAGCGCCACCGCGCTGATCAGCGTGGCGCGGATGTCGCGCAGGAACAGGAACACCACCAGCACCGCGAGCGCGGCGCCTTCGTAAAGCATGTGCATCGAGGATTCGAACGAATCCTCGGCCACCTGGGTGGTGGAGGCCACTTCCACCATGCGCACGCGCGGCTGCTCGTCCTGCAGCGCGGCCACGGCTTCGCGCACGGCGTTGCCGACGTCGACCTCGCTGGTGTTGGTGGTGCGCTGCACGGCGAAGCCGATCACCGGGCGTCCGTCGAGCGTGGTGCGCTGGACGGCGGTGGCGCTGCCGTCGGTGACGGTGGCCAGGGTGGACAGGCGCACGCTGCGGCCGTCGGGCATGGAGATCGGGAAGTTGGCCAGGTCCGCGGCGTCGTCGACGGTGCCGAGCGTGCGCACGGCCTGTTCTCCGCCGCCCACGGTGGTGCGACCGCCGGGCTGCTCGAGCTGGATGCGCGCGAGCTGCTGGCTGATCAGCGCCGGGCTGGCGCCGAAACCCTGCACGGCCTCGGGACGCAGGGCGACGCGGATCTCGCGGTCCACCCCGCCGATGCGCCGCACCGCGCCCACGCCGGGCACGGCGAACAGGCGCTTGGCGACGGTGTCGTCGATGAACCAGCTCAGTTCCTCGTCGCTCCAGCCGTCGGCGGTGACCGCGTAGTGCAGCATGTCGCCGCCGGTGACGTTGACCAGCGAGACGATGGGCGGTTCGACGTCGGCCGGCAGGTCGATGCGCACGCGGTCGATGGCGTCGCGCACCTCGTCCTTGGCGATGGTGCCGTCCTTCTCGATCTCGAAGGTGAGCACGGTGGTGGACACGCCCTCGTTGACGATCGAGACCATGTTGTCCAACGCGGGGATGCTGGCGGTGGCGTCTTCGACCTTGCGCGTGACCTGGGTTTCCAGGGTGCTGGGGCTGGCGCCGGGCAGGGTCACGGTGACGTTGACCACCGGCACGGTGAGGTCGGGGAACTGCGAGACGGCGAGGCGGTTGAAGGCCAGCAGCCCGGCCGCGGTGAGCAGGATGAAGACCAGGAT
>JAEWZE010000006.1 GCA_023395465.1 Pseudomonadota bacterium | reverse complement strand
TTCATCGTGCTTGTAACCGCCATCGCGCTGTGCTTTTCAAGTCCTGTCCGTGGCATCATCCAACGCATCGCAGAGACCTGCCTGTTCGGCGGTCTTGCATTGGCCGTTTGGCAGATCGGCGCCGCGGTCTAACAGTTCATTCAAGCCGACGCCGCTTCGCGGCGCGGCTTAATTCAGGCGTTAGCTGCCATGGGAAACACTCTCGCAATTGAGCCAGGAATCGAGGCGACTGTCGGCCACTGCGACACGTGCGGGCATCAGTCCAAGCTCTTCCGTGGTTTTGTGTACGAGGGCGCCGGTACGTATGGGCTCTATGCCTGTTACTACACCGACTCACATCCTGAGCAAGGCGTTTCAATGGCGGTAAGCCTTCGGGGCTGGGGCGAGGGGGCAGACCCTTCAATCAAGGAGTGCGTTGCCCTCGAGTGGCTCAACACGGATACCGGTCGTGGCTGCCGGGTTGTGGACGCCCCGGATACATCCTGGGCCAATGAGCCAATTCTCGGACGCATGCTCACCCGTGAGGAGGCCCTGGCTTCTGGCCGCGCCGCGGAGGCGTTTGCCGTATCAGACGTGGTTTGGCTCAATGATCAGCGGCTGCCAGATGCGCTCAATGGCAGCTAACAATTCATTCAAGCCGAAGCCGCTTCGCGGCTCGGCTTAATTCAGGCGTTAGCTTGCAATGTCCAGTTCAACACAGCCCGACAACGAAAGAATTCTAAGACTTGTTGGCGCAATAGTGCTGGTGAGCCAGGACGCAGAGCGCTACCTGAAGATCACGTTGCCATTTACAGGCTCGGAAGACCCAAGTCTTACCGCATCCCTCAAAAGGCACGAGAAATTGAAGAAACGAACATTGGGTGAGCTAGCTGGGAGGTTCGTAGATTCAACCACCTCGGACTCGCTGGACTTTGCAGAACACATGGCCTATTTGGTAGCGACCCGCAATCAAGTAGTTCACCATTTCAATGAAACATACGGGGCACAGCTCAGTGCCGGATCCTACCAAGAGGTCTATGACTCTCTTGAGACATTGCTTGCCAACCTTAAGATCTTCCGTTCCGTCGTTGAGCAACTTGCTCTGGTTGTACTTGAGGGGTTACGAGATGTCACCTTCCGGGACACACCCGAGCATGAGCAAATGGCGTCACTTTGTGCGTCGTTCCGCACACGGATTGCAAGCTAACAGTTCGTAAGGAGCTTCCCGTCAACCCCGAGTGCATGACGCTCTTGCCTTGAGCTTCAGGCGTTTGCTGTTTCCGGTTTGTCGCTTTGCTGCTTGCCACTCCCCAGGGTGATGGTGATCGAAGCGTTGCCAGACTGCATTTCCGTAATCGGTCTTGTTGGATCGGAGTTGCCGGTCCGGACCAGGGTAAAAACCGCACCCGAAGGCCTCTCTCATTCATCGGATTCGCCCATGCACGGGGATCAGCCGTGTCATGTGGTGGCGCCACCTTGTTAGTCACGCTCTCTCCGGGACGGTCTGACCGCTTGCTACCTCTTCGCTCTGGCGTTGAACGTTGTGTCGACGTGCTGCCTGCTCAGGCAGCTGCATATTTTCTCCTGCCACTGGCCGGCCGCTGCACCTGTAAGGCGACACCCTAATTTACCGCTAAGGCGACACCCAGATTTACGCACCTCCGGGTCGACCCCGTAGCCTCGACCGCTGTCGTCCTTGACGGGAGCGCGCGTGGCGATCACCGATCTGGAGATCCGCATGACCATCAAGACCCTGGCCGCCAAAGGCGTGCCCAAGCGGGCCATTGCCCGCCAACTGGACCTGAGCGAAGGCACGGTCCGCTACCACCTGACCCGACTGGCCGCCGGCGCCCGCGACGGCCGTGCCGACCAGCCCCGCCGAGCCGGCGTCGCCGGCGACGCGATCGCGCACTGGATGGCGCACCACGACCGAGCGAACCTGGCCGCACTGCACGTCTGGCTCGTGGCCGAACACGCCTACACCGGCAGCCTGCGCTTCGGCGCTTGAGGTCCCGGCGTTGGCGGACCCGGCCCGATCCATCGAGCTCGGCGACCGAAAACACCTGCTTTGCCAGGTCCACGCCCTTCAAGCCGAAGCCGCTTCGTTCCGCAAAGTACATGGCAGGTAAAGCTTGCGATGTACTTTGCGCCACTGCGCGTCTCGGTTTAACTCTGGCGTTAGGCCTTTTCTTCCAAGCACTTGCGTGGGCCTAGAGTGATACTGTAGTGTCACTTCATGCGTACAGAACTCGTTACCACCCTCAAGCGCCAGGCGACCGAACTCCTCTCCGATATCGAGCGGGACAGGGAGCCAATCCTCATCACGCAGCACGGCCTGCCGAGCGCGTACCTCGTGGACGTTGAGAGCTTCCAGCTCATGCAGCAACGCATGACCGTGCTCGAGGGCATCGCGCGCGGAGAACAGGCGATCGCTGAGGGTCGTGTGGCGACGCACGCGCAAGCCAAGAAGCGTCTCGCGCGATGGCTGAAATAGTCTGGTCAGAACCTGCCCTGAGCGACCTGGATGCCATTGCCGACTACATCGCATTGGAGGATCCGGTTGCTGCCGCGGAGCTGGTCAAACGCATCTTTGCTCATGTCGAGCAACTTGCTGATCATCCAGAGAGCGGTAGCCGCCCACCGGAGCTTGGGCGGTCACGGTATCGGCAGGTTGTGGAGCCGCCTTGTCGCGTCTTCTATCGCTACGACGGACACAAGGTGTTCATTCTGTACGTCATGCGCGCGGAGCGTTTGCTTCGTAAGGGACGGCTGGCGTCTCGTACTCGAGAGTCAAAGGCCTAACAATGCCGTAAGGAGCTCCCCGTCAACCCCGAGTGCATGACGCTCTTGCCTTGAGCTTCAGGCGTTTGCTGTTGCCGGCTTGTCGCTTTGTTGCTTGCCACTCGCCAGAGTGATGGCGATCGAAGCGTTGCCAGACTGCATTTCCGTAATCGGTCTTGTTGGATCGGAGTTGCCGATCCGGACCGCAACCGGACAGCAGGCGTGACGTGGACGCATCTGGCGTTCGTGGCGGCGACCAGCAAGCACCACCCCGAGTGACGAACCGCCAGCACAGGCTGGCCCGGCCATTTGCCAGTCGATTGGCGACTGACGATTGTCGAACGCGTTGCGTCGATCCCCGGCTCCGGCATGGGCCCGCTTCGCCGTCATCACCGCCCGGACCGCGGCAGGAACTCCTCCGCAATCCTTCGCGCCAGCGCATAGGGTTCGGGATCGTTCCGGTTGCCGAGCACCACCACCGTCAGCCGCCGCTCCGGCCAGCGCAGGATCACGTTCCGGAATCCGATGCTCTCGCCCGAATGCCACTGCAGTGGGCCGTGCGCGCTCGCGTGCAGGCGCCAGCCGTAACCGTAGGCATCCACGTCGGGTTCATCGGTGGACGTGTGCGCGGTGAACGCAAGGGCGCGCAGGTCGTCGCGCAGCAGCCGGTCGTCGCCGAGCGCCGCGTCCCACTTCGCCAGGTCGTCGATCGAGGCGTAGATGCCGCCATCGCCGAGGGTGGCGCTGGTGGGGCCCTGGTCGGTGCGGGTCCAGGCGTCGCCCACCTCGCTGTAGCCGTAGGCGCGATGCGGCACCGTCGAGCCGCCATCGACGCGGGCCACGGCGCCCATGCCCAGGGGCTGGAAGATGCGTTCTCGCAGGAAGGTCGGGAAACCGCGGTTTGACGCGCGCGCGACCACCAGCCCCAGCAGCACGTAGCCGCTGTTGCTGTAGCGGTAGGCGCTTCCGGGTTCGAAGTCGAGGCGGTCCACGCCTTCCAGCAGGCGCAGCACGTCGGCGTCCTGCACCTGGCCGTCCAGGTCGGGTGGCAGCAGGTCTTCGTAATCGACCAGGCCGGAGCTGTGGCTGAGCAGGTGGTGCAGGGTGATGCCGCCGGTGGCGGGCGGCAGCGTGGGCAACCAGCGGCGCAGCGGGTCGTCCAGCGACAACGTGCCGTCCTGCACCAGCAGCAGGATGGCGGCGGCGGTGAACTGCTTGCTCACCGAGGCGAGGCGGAAGCGTGTGTCGGGGGTGACCGGGGCGCCCTGTTCCAGGTCGGCCAGGCCATATCCCCTGCGCACGAGCGGCTCGCCGTCTTGCAGCACCAGCAGCGCGGCGCCGGGGACGTCGCCGGCGTAGCTGGCCATCATCGAATCGACCTGGTCGGCCGTGGACCGCATCGTGCCTCCTGGGCTGGCGCAGGCCGCGAGCAGGCAGGAGAGCAGGGCGGCGGCCAGGCGCATCCGGGGGAGTGTAGGGCTTCTACTCGTCGCGGCGGCGGAACGGCAGCACCACGCCGCGCTCGTCCTCGCGGGGCTCGCGCTGCCACAGCACGGGCACGTCGCGGGGGGCGCCGGGTTCGAAGGTGTCGCGTTCGGCCTGGGCGGCGCGTTCGGCTTCTTCTTCCTCGAGCTCCCAGCTGTAGCGGCGCCGCGGCGGCAGCGGGTCGCTGCGGCGCAGCAGCCAGGCCGCGAGGGCGCCGCCCAGCGCCCCGCCCAGGTGCGACTGCCAGGACACGCCCGGCTCCTGCGGCAGCACGGTCAGCAGCATGCCGCCGTAGAACAGGAAGGCGATCATGCCGGCGGCGATCGAGGGGCGGTCGCGGCGCAGCAGGCCGAGCACGAACAGCAGGAACATCAGCCCGTGAGTGAGGCCGCTGGCGCCGAGGTGGAACGAGCCGGGATCGCCCAGCAGCCAGGCGCCCAGGCCCGAGCCCAGCCACATCAGCGGCAGCCCGCGCACGGTGGCGCGCGGGTAGACGGTCAGCGCCAGCGTGCCGAGGATGAGCAGGGCCGAGGCGTTGGCGACCAGGTGTTCGGGCGAGCCGTGCAGCAGCGGCGCGCTGAGGATGCCGGGCAGGCCCGCCACGGCACCGGCGGCCACGGCGAAGGCGCGGTAGTCGCCCAGGCCCTGCACGCCGAACACGATCAGCAGCAGCAGGACGAAGGCGATGCTGCCCCGGAGCGCGGCGCCCAGGCGGCGCCTGTCGGCGTCGCGCTGGGTCTCGGGGTCGTGCGGGTCGTGGGGGCTGGGCAGGTACATCGGGCAAGGGTGGCGGCGGAATGGGGGGATGCAAGGGTGAGGTGCCGGCGCGGGTGTGCTCCTTCCCCGCTTGCGGGGGAAGGCCGGGATGGGGGGGCGCGCGAAGTGCGCCGGAAGTGGCGCGGCGACCGGTGGCCCCCACCCCGACCCTCCCCCGTGGAACGGGGGAGGGAGCAAATCTCGCGCCGGCCCGATCAGTGCGAACCGGGTTGGCGCTCCCAGTGAACCGGGGGAGAGAACGGGCGGCTCGGCGCAGGATCAGCTGGCGACAGGCCTGCGGGGTCGCGCCAGGCTCAGGGCGATGGTGATGGCCAGGATCACCGCGACCACGCCCAGCGACCACAGCACCGGGATCTTGTAGAGGTCGATCAGCAGCATCTTCGTGCCGATGAAGACCAGCACGACGGCCAGGCCGTAGGGCAGCAGGTGGAAGCGTTCGGCCATGCCGGCCACCAGGAAGAACATCGCGCGCAGGCCCAGCACCGCGAACACGTTCGAGGTCAGCACGATGAACGGGTCGGTGGTGATGGCGAAGATCGCCGGGATCGAGTCGACCGCGAAGATCACGTCGGTGATGCCGATCATCACCAGCACGATGAACAGCGGGGTGAACTTGCGCCGGCTGCCGCGGCCGAGCCACAGCGCGCTGCCGTAATAGCGGCGCACGAAGGGCACGTGCGCGGTCAGCCAGCGCAGCAGCGGGTTCTTGTCGAGGTCGGGCTCCTTGCCGGCGGCGAACCACATCTTCACGCCGGTGAGCAGCAGGAAGACGCCGAACGCGTAGAGCATCCAGTGGAACCTCGCCAGCAGTGCGGCACCGGCGAAGATCAGGATCGCGCGCAGCACGATCGCGCCGAGGATGCCGATCACCAGCACCCGCTGGCGCTGCTCCTCGGGCACGGCGAAGTAGGTCATCAGCATCAGGAACACGAAGATGTTGTCGACCGCCAGCGCCTTCTCGACCAGATAGCCGGTCAGGAACTCCAGGCCCACGCGACGCGCCTCGTCCGCACCGGCGGTCTGGTCGAGGTACCACCACAGGGCGGCGTTGAAGGCCAGCGCCAGGGCCACCCAGCCCAGGCTCCACCAGGCGGCCTCCCTGAACGTGACCTTGTGGGCGCCGCCATTGCGCATCAGCACCAGGTCCACCATCAGCGCGAGCAGGACCAGGCCGGAGAAGCCGGCCCACAGCCAGACGTTGCCTATCGTTTCCATCGGGATATCCGGGCAGGGGGAAAGGACGGCCGCGGACGCAGGCGGCACGGAACCCTCGCTCGGAGATCCGGGGACGCACCTTCGCCATCGCGGCGAAGGTCTTGCTCACAGCCCGGTGGGCTGCCGTGGGACCGGAGCATCGCTGCTCGAAATGACGGCCGGCACGTTGGGAGCTACTCCCCTTCGGCGCGCATTGTGGCGGCCGCCGCCCGGCAGGGTCAACCGGACGGATAAACTGTGCCGATGAACGATGTCCTCCCCACGATCCGCCTCAAGAACGCCTGGCGCTCCAACCATCCCTGGATCTTCCAGAAGCTGGTCGAAAAGCCGGCCGCGCGCCCCAAGCCCGGCACCATCGTCGACATCGTCGGCGTGGACGGGGTCTGGATCGGCCGCGGCTTCTACAACGGCCACTCGCGCATCGCCCTGCGCATCCTGGAGACCGACCCGGACGTGGCGGTGGACGCCGCGTGGTTCGCCGCGAAGATCGCGGAGGCGGTGCGCCTGCGCCGCGAGGTGCTGCGGCTGGACGAGACCGCGAACGCGTGGCGCGTCGTGCACAGCGAGGGCGACGGCCTGAGCGGGCTGGTGGTGGACCGCTACGACGACCTGATCGTGGTCGAATATTTCAGCGCCGGCATGTTCCGCCACCGCGAGTGGATCCACGCCGCGCTGCGCGAGCAGTTCCCGGGCTGCCGCTTCCACGGCTTTGCCGACGAGCACGTGCAGAAGCAGGAGTCGTTCGACTTCCGCGAAACCGCCGGCACCGAGGCCGCGCTCATCACCGAGAACGGTATCCGCTTCCGCGCCGATCCGGCCGGCGCGCACAAGACCGGCTGCTTCGCCGACCAGCGCGACAACCGCGAGTGGCTCTCGCACCGCTGCACCGGCAAGCGCGTGCTCGACCTGTGCTGCAACACCGGCGGCTTCGGCGTCTACGCCGCGGTGCGCGGGGCCAGCGAGGTGGTCGGCATCGACATCGACAGCGACGTGCTGGAGATCGCGCGCGGCAACGCCAAGTTGAACGGGCTGTCCAGGGAGGCGATGCCGCGCTTCGTCCAGGCCGACATCTTCCCCTGGCTGCGCGATGCGGCCAACGCAGGCGACCGCTACGACGTGGTGATCCTCGACCCGGCGAAGATGACCCGCGACCGCGAGCAGGTGATTCCGGCGCTCAAGAAGTATCTCGACATGAACAAGCTGGCGCTGGGCGTGGTCAAGCCCGGCGGCCTGCTGGCCACGTTCTCGTGCACCGGCCTGGTGAGCGAGGAGCAGTTCCTCGACATGCTGCGGCGCGCGGCGTTCTACGCCGGACGCACGGTGCAGGTGCTGAAGATCTCCGGCGCCGGCGCCGACCATCCGTTCATGGCCCACGTGCAGGAGTCGCGCTACCTCAAGGCGGTGTTCTGCCGCGTGCTGGATTGAACCGGCGCACCGGCCGCACGCGGCCGGGAACGCGGCGCGCGCTGCTGGCCGTCGCCGCACTGACCGCGCTGGCGCTGGCGGCGACCTTCTTCTGGCAGCCGCTGCGCGACTGGTGGCGTGGGCCGCCGCCGTCCCTGCCCGCGACCGCGTTCGACTGGGTGCCGCGGATCGTGCCGCTGGCCGGCGACGGCCACCGCGGGGCCCGCGACGGCCACGGGCTGCAGGCGCGCTTCGACGAACCCTGGGGCCTGGTGCGCGGCCCGGACGGCAGCCTGTTCGTCGCCGACGGCGGCGAGGCCAACCGCATCCGCCGCATCGCGCCGGACGGCACGGTGGGCACGTTCGCCGGCTCGGGCGAAGGCTTCGCCGACGGCATCGGCGCGGCCGCGAAGTTCCACACGCCGTCCTCGCTCGCCATCGACCGGCTCGGCAACCTCTACGTCGCCGACACCGGCAACCACGCCATCCGCAAGGTCTCGCGCAACGGCCGGGTGACCACGCTCGCCGGCACCGGCGTACCGGGTTCCCGCGACGGCGAGGGCGCGCTGGCGCAGTTCCGCGCGCCGATGGGCGTGGCGGTGGACGAGGCCGGGCGCGTGTACGTGGCCGATACCTGGAACGACCGCATCCGCGTGATCGATCGCGATGGCCGCGTGCGCACGCTCGCCGGCGGCGATGGTCCCGGCTTCGCCGACGGGACGGGCGCGACGGCGCGCTTCGACACGCCGGCCGCGCTCGCGCTCGCCGGCGACGGTCGTGTGTGGGTTGCCGACACCGGCAACCGCGCGCTGCGCTGGATCGATGTCGGCGGCGTGGTCCGCACCTGGCGGGCGGCGGCCTGGGACGCGCCCGAACCGGTGCGTCCGCTCGCCCTCGCCGCTACGCACGATGGCGCGGTGTATGTCGCCGAACTCTCGCCCGGGCGCGTGCTGCAGGTGTCCGCCGATGGCCGCTCGCGCGTCCTGGTCGGCAACGGGACCGTCCGCGGCTTCGCGCGTCCCTCGGCGCTGTGGCGGGAAGCGGACGGCAGCCTGCTGCTGGCCGATGCGGCGGGCCATCGCCTGCACCGCATCGTGCCGCGCGACCTGGATTCGCCCGCGGACGGACCGGTCGGTCCGTCGCCCGCGCGCGCGCTGCCCGACACCGCGCAGCGCTGGCCGTTCGCGCCGCAGGATGGCTGGCACGAAGTAGTCGGCACCCTCGGCGAGGTGCGCGGCAACTTCAGCGGCGAAAGCCGCAGCCACCTGCACAACGGCCTGGACGTGCGCGCCGATGTCGGCACGCCGGTGCTGTCGATCGCCGCCGGCAAGGTGACCAGTCCGCTCGCCGCCTTCAGCTTCGGCGGACAGGCCGAGGGCATCACGGTCGATGAGCTGACCTACCTGCACATGCGCGTGGGCCGCACCGCGCAGGGGCGCAACCTCGATCCATCCCGGTTCGTGATCGACCGCGACGAGGATGGCCGCGCTGGGTCGGTGCGGATCATGCGCGGCGCTCGCTTCGCACCCGGCGACGCGCTCGGCACGGTCAACGCGCAGGCGCATACGCACCTGATCGTCGGCCCGTACGGCTTCCAGCACAACGCGATCCGGCTCGGCTTCCGCAACTACAGCGACACGGTGCCGCCGCGCATCGACCACGTCAGCCTGCTCGACGCCGCCGGCACGCCGCTGCTGGAGCGGCAGGACGGGCGCGTGCTGCTGCCGCGCGCCGGCGGCGTGCAGGTGGTGGTCGAGGCCTGGGACCAGGTCGACGGCAACCTGCCGCGACGGCGGCTGGGACTGCATCGCGTCGGCTACCAGGTGCTGCATGCCGACGGCCGGCCGGTGCCGGGCTTCGAAGCCCCGGCGATGAACCTCGACTTCTCGCGCATGCCCGCGCATCCGGAGGCGGTGAAGCTGGCCTATGCCGCCGACAGCGGCATCACCGTGCATGGCGCATCGCGCACGCGCTTCCTGTACGTGGCGAGCAACCGGGT
>JAEWZE010000263.1 GCA_023395465.1 Pseudomonadota bacterium | reverse complement strand
CGTCGTACATGCGGAAGTCCGGCAGGTGGTCGATCACCGGATCGTCCCAGCCGAGCTTGCCCTCGTCGACCAGGATCGCCAGCGCCGCGGCGGTCACCGCCTTGCCGGTGGAGCCGGTGGGAAAGATCGTGTCGGCATCGACCGGCTCGCTGCCGCCGATCCGGCGCACGCCGTAGCCCGTGGCGTGCACGATCCTGCCGTCCTTGACGATCGAGATCGCCATGCCCGGCACGTCGCGGCTGCGCATGGCTTCGAGCACGCGTGCATCGAAGCCGGCGGGCGGCGCGGCGATGGCGGCGCCGGCGAACAGGAACAGCGCCACGACGGCGACACACAGACGGTTCACGAACATGGCCCAGTCCTCCGGGAAGTCAGTGGGCGGGATCCGCGCGCCGCCACAGCAGCCACAGCCCCCAGGTCAGCAGCGGCAAGACGTAGATCGCCAGGAAATACCAGGTCAGCGTGCCGTAGCCCTTCGCGATCAGGTCGACCAGGCCGAAGGCGGTGGCCGCGTACACCGCCACCAACATCACCCCGACGGCGATGGCCGGCCGCAGCGGACGCGGCATGGTCCGGCCCCGCTCGCTCCATGCATTGGCCACGCGCTCGTTGATCGCGTGCAGCAGGGCCACGCCGGTGTCGACCAGGGTCAGCATCACCGCGATCTGGAACGCCCACTCGAACCAGGGCGCCTGCAGCCGCGCCAGCAGGAACGCCGACGGCAGCGCCTGGTCGGCGATCTCCAGGTGCCAGCCCATCATCGCGATGTAGAACGCCACGCCCGGCAGCATGCCCAGCGGCCCGGCCAGCGCGCCGGCCACCAGCGCCTCGCGCCGCCGCCCGAAGTGGCGCACGCAGAACAGCACTGCCGGGATGGTGGCGACGTTGTAGCCGGCATAGGTGACCCCGGCACCGAACCACTGGCCGTCCACCGGCACCGATGCGAACGCCGCGCCGATGCGGTCGCCGAACGCCCACACGCACCAGGCCACGAACACGAAGTAGACCAGGTACAGATAGCCGACCGAGGCGACCAGGAACTTCTCGATCGCCGCACCGCTGCACACCAGCATCGCGCCGGTGGCGGCGATCATGGCCAGCGAGCCGGCCACTCGCGGCAGCCCGAACAGGCTGTGCGCGATCTCGCCGGCCGCCGCGCCCATCACCGCCAGGATCACCAGCATCAGCAGCAGGTAGCCGAGCTCGAACGCGACCCAGCCGCGGCCCAGCAGCACGCGGAAGAAGGCGCGGTAGTCGTAGGCCCGCGCCAGCCGTGCCAGCTCGAAACTGAGCATCAGCACCACGCTCCACACCAGCATGCTCACCGCCATGCCGAGCAGGCCGCCCCAGGGGCCGGCCGGCAGGAAGAACTCGACCAGCTCGCGTCCGGTGGCGTAGCCGCCGGCGATCACCGCGGCCTGGAACACGAAGCCCGGCAGCAGGTAGCGCTGGAACCAGGTGGATGCGCGCGTCATGCCAGGCAGGCGTCGACCAGGCGCGCGAAGGCCTCGCCGCCGCGCATGGGATCGGCCACCGGCAGGCCCAGGCGGGCGACGGTGTCGGCAATCGCGCGCTGCGCGGCACTGGCGTCCAGGCTGCCGGTGTTGAGGCTGACGCCGGCGCAGCGGATCGCCGGATTGGTGCGACCGCCCAGCCGCAGCGCCAGGTCGATGGTCTCCTCGATCGAGGGCAGCAGGTAGTGCGGATGGCCGAGCATGCGTTCGCGCCCGTGTTCGTGGCAGACCACGATGACATCGGGCTGGCTGCCGTGCAGCAGCGCCAGCGAGACGCCCGCATAGGCCGGATGCGACAGCGAGCCCTGCCCTTCGACGATATCCCAATGCGCCGGATCGGCATCGGGCGACAGCAGCTCGGCTGCGCCGGCGGCGAAATCGGCGACCACCGCGTCCATCGGCACGCCCTGGCCCGCGATCAGGATGCCGGTCTGTCCGCTGGCGCGGAAATCCGCGTCCAGTCCGCGCTCGCGGAACGCCCGCGCCAGCGACAGCGCGGTGTACTTCTTGCCCAGCGCGCAGTCGGTGCCGACGGTGAGCAGGCGTCGTCCGCTGCGCTTGCGGCCGCTGGCCACGGGCAGGTCCTGCGGCGGTTCGCGCACGTCGACCAAGCGCCTGCCATGGAGCACCGCGGCATTGCGCAGGGGTTCGATCTCCGACAGCCGCGCATGCATGCCGCCGATCAGGTCGAGCCCCGCCTGCAATGCCTCGAGCAGCGGCGCGATCCAGCTCGGCGGGATGCGGCCGCCCGGATTGGCCACCCCGATCACCATCGCACGCGCGCCCAGCAACCGTGCCTGCGCCGGCGAGAGGAACGGCAACCCGGTCCGCACGCTGGCGCCGGCCAGCGCGTATTCGCCCACGCAGCGGTCGCTGGCCCAGTCGAGCAGCCCGAACGCGGTCTTGGCGTAGCCTGGCTCGGTGATGTCGCCGAGGAACAGCAGGTAAGGCCCCGGCAATGCTTCGGCGGCGCGCGTCGCGGGAACGGCGTTATGCATGCAGCGTGGATCCCGATCCGGTGGGTGCTGGCCGCCCGCGGGGCGGCACGGCTCAGAAGCGCAGGTCGAACTCCAGCCCGAACGTGCGCGGCTGCAGCGGCACCCCGGACAGGTGCGAGCGCGCACCCGTCAGGGCACCGTCCATCGGCATCATCGCCAGGTAGGCTTCTTCCCCGGTCGCATTGTTGACGTAGGCGCGCAGTTCCCAGCCGCCCTTGCCGATGCCGGCATACAGGTCCAGCGAACGATAGCTGTCGAGCGTCAGCGGCGCGGTGATGTCTTCCCCCAGGACGGTGGAGGGATCGCCCGGCGCGGTAAGCCATTGCCGTTCGGTGGTCTCGTTCAGGCGGTCGCCCACGAAGCGCAGCGCGGCGCCCACCTGCCCGCCGAGACCGCCGGCTGTCATGAACGCGTACTCGGCCGTCGCCGTCCAGGACACCTTGGGCGAATAGGGCATGCGGTCGCCAGCCAGGCCGGTCCAGAGGATCACGTCCACGGGGCCCTGCGGGATCACTGTCGGCTCGAAGTCGTTCTTGATGCTGGCGTCGGTATAGGCCGCGTTGAAGCCGAGCTGCAGTGCATCGGTGGCGCGGAACAATGCCGACAGTTCCAGGCCTTCACTGCTGGCCTCGCCGCCGTTGACCAGCCCGCCCACGCCGTTGAACGACGAGAGGACCTGGATGTCCTCCCAGTCGATCCGGAACGCGGACACGTCGAGGGTCACGCGGCGATCGGCGAACTGCGACTTGAGTCCGACCTCGTAGCTGTCGAGCATCGAAGAGTCCACCTGCGGCGGCATGCCGGCCAGCGCCACGTTGGGCCCTCCGGGCTGGTAGCCGGTGGCGGCGCGCGCGTACAGCATCACGTCCGGGGCCAACCTGAACTGCGGGCTCAGGCTCCAGGTGAACACGTCCTCGGTGGACTCGCCCGGAGATTCCCCAATGGCGGCGAGGATCCCGGCGGGCACGTTCTGGCTGAACCACTGGTCGTTACGTGCCTGGCGCACGCCGGCGTCGAGCTTGAAGCGCTCGCCGAAGCGCCATGAGCCGTTGGCGAACAGCGCCACCTCCTTGTAGGTGCTGGGAAGATTGATGATCGCCAGGGTGCCGAAGTCGGCGGCGAGCGGCGCCGGCAGCGGGGAGCCGTCGCGCAGCCCCAGCCAGGCGAACTGGCTCTGCAGCGCGTCTTCCCGGGTATAGAAGGCACCCACCATCCACTCGAGGGGGCCGCCGGTATCGGAGGACAGCCGGAATTCCTGGGTCAGCTTGTCCATCCCGTAGGTGTAGCGCACGAACGAGCTGCCGGGTTCGGGCAGGCCCAGCAGCTGGTCGGCCACTTCGCCGAACTGGATGGTCGAGTCGATCTGGTCCAGCGTCTCGCTCTCCGACCAGCCGGTCGCGGACACGAAATTGCCCCAGCCCAGATCCCAGTCCAGGCTGAGCGAGAACAGGGTCAGGTCCTTCGCGAACGGCCGCGGCTGCCAGGCCAGGTCGTCGTCCTTGCCGTTCAGCGGCGCCTGCGTGCCCGGGTCGAGCGCGACCCCTGCGCGATCGTCGCTGCGGATGCGCTGGTGCAGCATCGACAGGCTGGCATCGACGCGCTCGCCGTCCCATGCCAACGCGGCGCGCGCGCCCACCTGCTCGCCGCCGTTGATGTTCTCGCGGCCGTCCACGGCGTTGTCGGTGAAGCCCGGGAGGCCGTTGCGCACGAAGCCCAGCCGCAGGCCGAGGCGGTCGTGCTGCAGCGGCAGGCTGGCGCTGAAGCGCGTGTTCCAGTCCTGTTCGCCGCCGCCCACCGAGCGCAGGCCCAGGCCCACGCGGGCCTCCACGGCCGTGGTGTCCGCAGGCACGGTGACGTACTTGAGCAGCCCGCCGATGGCGCCGGCACCGTACAGCGTGCCCTGGGGCCCGCGCAGCACCTCGATGCGGCTGATGTCGTAGGGCAGCAGGTCGAGCATCAGCGTGCTCGCGCCTTGGTAGATGCCGCTGGAGCCGACTGGCACTTCGTCGATGTAGGTCGCCACCGTGGCGCCCGAGGACAGCGCGGCGACGCCGCGCAACGAGACCCGGGTCAATCCCGGCGTTCCGTCGTTCTGCACCTGCAGGCCCGGGATGAAGGCGGCGTAATCGGACAGCGAAACCGCCCCAAGATTCTCCAGCTGGCGCTCGCTGATCACGCTGATCGCGGCGCCGACCTCGCGCACATTCTCCACGCGCTTGTTGGCGGTCACCATCACCGTGTCGAGGTCGACCGCCTGGTCGGACGGCGTGCCGTCGGCCGGGCTGTCCTGCGCAAGTGCGGGAATCGTCGAGCAGGCCAGGCTCCCGGCGATGGCAAGCGACAAGGGGGAGCGGTACCAGGGGCGGGCGGGCTGGGACGCGTGCATCGGTGTTCTCCCCGGAGTCGGATTGGTCGGGCGGACGCTCGGCGGTGCCATGCTGGCAGCCGGTCCTGGAACGTCCTAATCAGGGATCATGATCCCAATCGGAAAATTGTCAACGCTTTGGGAGAAATCCGCGCCAACGCATGGCCTCCGGCCGATGCGCGCATCAGGGGGACAGGGCGCGGATCGGCCGGTCCAGGCGCCACAACATCAGGGCGGCGGCCATCGCCAGCATTGCCAGCAGCAGGAAAAAGCCGGCATTCCCGGCGCGCGTGAACAGCATGCCGACCAGGCCCGCCAGCAGGCTGCCGGTGAACGTGGCAAGAAACCAGGAAGCGACCGTGGTGGCTCCCAGCCGGGGCGGCGCCAAGCGGGCGAACAGGCCCAGGCCCGTCGGCAGGATGTAGAGCTCGCCCAGCGTCAGGATCACGAAGAACGCCAGCAGCCACAGCCAGCTCACCGGGGCATCGCCCGCCACCGCCGACAGCGCGGCGAGCAGCAGATAGGCGACAGCGACGACCAGTGCCCCGATCGCCATGCGCTGCGCGGGGGAGGCCACGTACCCTGCGTCGGCGCGGCGACGCCAGGCCATCAGCAGCAGCGGCGTCATCACGATCACCAGCAGCGGATTGAGCGACTGGAACCAGGTCATCGGAATCAAGACTCCGGACAAGCTGCGCTCGACGCTGGTGTCGATCCACAGCGGCAGCGTGTTGCCCACCTGCTCGTAGGCGCCGCGGAAGACGGTCGCAGCAGTGCCGACCCCCAGCAGCAGCCACCAGATGCGGCGCGCGTCGGCACGCTGCCGGTTCGCATCGCGAGCGGGTGGCACCACGCGTGGCGGTTCCGGCGGCAGATCGCGGCGACCGGCCACGTAGATCAGCAGACCGGCGGCCATGCCCACGCCGGCGGCACCAAAGCCGTAGTGCCAGCCGTACAGCTCCCCGAGCGTGCCGCAGACCAGCGGCGCCATGAAGCCGCCGATGTTGATGCCCACGTAGTAGACGTTGTAGGCACGGCCACGGCGTGGATCACCGGCACGGTAGAGGTCGTTGATCTGGCTGGGCAGGCTGGGCAGGAACAGGCCATTGCCCAGTGCGATCACGCCCAGGGCGAGGTAGAACATCGGCTCGAAGGCCATCACGAAGTGGCCGACGGCCATGATGCTGCCGCCCAGCACCACGGCATTGCGTTTGCCCAGCCAGCGGTCTGCGATCGCCCCGCCCAGGATCGGTGTGAAGTAGGCCATCGCGGTGTAGATGCCGTACACGAACGAGGCCTTCTCCTGCGCGAACAGCAGTTGCCTGGTCATGTAGTAGACCAGCAGCGTGCGCATCCCGTAGTAGGAGAACATCTCCCACATCTGGGTCAGGAACAGGATCGTCAGCCCGCGCGGCTGGCCGAACCAGGTGCGCTCGGCTGCGGTGCTCACGGTGCGGCCGCCGCCCCCCAGACTTCCTCGCCGCAGACGATGTAGCCGTCCTCGTAGCGCACCGAAGGCGTGCGGTCGCGCGCCAGGAACACCGGCCCGTCCAGGTCGACCACGTCGCAGAGCTGGCCCAGCACGAAGGCAGGCGCCATCGCCAGGCTGGTGCCGGCCATGTTGCCGACCATTACCTGCCTGCCCAGTTCGCGCGCGCGCCGCGCCATCGCCAGGCCTTCGGTGAGGCCGCCGCACTTGTCGAGCTTGATGTTGATGACATCGAAGTGGTGGTACCGGGCTTCGAGTTCGGCGAGGTCGAGGATGCTTTCATCGGCGGCGAAGGGCAGCAACCGGTCGATGCCGGCAAGCGCGTCCTCGTCGCCGCGTGCGCAGGGCTGCTCGAGCAGGGAGATGCGGGCCTCGACCAGGGCAGGCAGCAGCATCGGCAATGTGTCTGCGGAGTAACCCTGGTTGGCGTCGACGCCGATCCACGGCCCCGGACAACGCGCGCGCACCGCGCGCACGCGGGCGATGTCGAGCTGCAGCTCGCCGGTCAGCTTGAGCTTGAGCGCGCGTGCGCCGGCATAGGCGGCAGCGCGCTCGGCCATCACCTCGGGCGTGTCGGCGCCGACGGTGAAGGTTGTCAGCAGCGGCCGCACTGTTTCCAGCCCGGCAAGCTTCCAGACCGGCACACCGGCGCGGCGGGATTCGAGTTCCCACAGCGCGCAGTCCAGCGCATTGCGCGCCCCGCCCGCGGGCAGCAGGCGCCGGAGCGTGTCGCGATCGATGCCGGCTTCGATACGCGGCCGCAACGACTCCAGGGTCGTCAGCATCCGCTCCGGCCGGTCGTCGTTGTAGTAAACGCCGGCCGCCTCGCCGCGGCCGGCATGGACGCCATCGTGCAGCGTCACCACCGTCGCGGGCATGGCCTCGAACACGTGGCCGGCGATGCGGAAGGGCGCCGCCAGCGGCAGCGGTTCGTTGTGCAGTTCGAGCGTCACGGGCACGGCAGCGGTCACGCGATCCTCCGCGACGGCGGTCCTGGGAAGCCGGCGGCGTGCGCCGCCGGCACGGGCATCAGTAGTTCGCGCCGAATCCGATCACGTGATGGGCGACGCCGATCCACAACACGAACAGACAGGCCAAGGCCAGCAGCAGCGCCCACAGCTTCGCCAGCAGGCGACGGCGCGCGCGCAGCACATGCCAGGCATTCCAGACCGCGACTGCGGCGCCCAGCGGCAGCACCACGGTGGCGAACAGGCGCAGCGCGATGATCGCGCCGTCGCTGCCGGGGCTGGTCATCTCCAGCGCGCTCAGCATCGCGACCACGAAGCCAAGCATGCCTCCCATCGCCAGCAGCACCAGCAAAGCGGCGATGCGCACCCGGCGGTGCATGCGCGCGTCGTCTCCCGAGAGCCTGTACGGCGCGCCGTAGTAGCGACGCACCAGCGCCGACACCGGCCAGGCGAGAACCGTCAGCAGCAGCACCAGCAGGCTCGCCACCAGCAGCGGCATCGCCATCGCGGTCCACGCCGACAGGCGCTCGAACACCATGATCGGTGCATACGGCTCCAGGCTGAAGCGCGTCACACGGCCATCGACCACGTCGGCGGCGAGGCGGTCGGTGCTGTCGGTGTCCTGCCATACCCAGGGTTCGATCTCGCGCCACTTCTTCGGCGCGCCGGCCGGCCCCAACGCCAGCGTCACGCTGATGGTGCCGTCCTCGTTGGCCAGCACCTTGACCGGCCCGAGCAGGTTGGCCAGCGAGACGAAGTTGCTGTCGGGGCGCCGGCTGCTGCCGTAGCTGCCGGCGATCGCCTGCGCGTGCTGCGCGGCCACTTCCGCCGACACGCCCCCGGGCTGCGCGGGCTCGCCCGGCAGGTAGCGATCGGCGAAGCGTCGTGCCAGCGCGTAGCGGATATGCCCGGTCGCACCGTCGCGGCCCGAGCTGTTCATCGACACGAACAGGCCGATGCCATCGTCCGGGAACAGCTGCAGGTCGCTGTGGAACCACTGCGTGTCGCCACCGTGCGAGATCGCGCGATGGCCGTTCACCGATGTCTCGTAGAAGCCGAGCATCATCCGGTTGAGCGGACCGACCGAGGCCTGGCCGGTGGTGTGCATCATGCGCGCGGTGTCGGCGCCGAGGATGCGTGCATCGCCGTAAGCGCCCAGCTGCAGGTGCGCGATCATGAAGCGCGCCATGTCCGCGCCGGTGGAGGCCAGGCTGCCGGCCGGCGCGAGGCTGATGAACTCGTAGTCCTTGGGTTCGCCGTCGGACGCGCGCGAATAGCCATTCGACATGCCCGCCAGAAGCTCGGGCGGCAGCGGCTGGCGGAAGCTCGAGTGCGCCATGCCCAGCGGCTGGAAGATGTGCTGCTCGATGTAGTCGTCGAACGACTGCCCGGACACGCGCTCGACGATGTAGCCAGCCAGCGCGGTGGCGTAGTTCGAGTAGGCCGGCGTGGTGCCGGGCGCGTGGATGCGCTCGGGCACCCAGTACTTGAGCGCCTCGCCCAGCGGGGTGATCTCGTCCGCTTCGGCGGTGATCAGGGCGCGTATCTGCTCCTCGAAGCCGGCGGTATGGGTGAGGATCTGGCGCAACGTGACGGGCACGCCATCGCGGGCGGGAATGGCGAAGTCGAGGTACTGGTTGACGTCCGCGTCGAGGTCGAGCTTGCCCTGCTCCACCAGCTGCATCACCGCGGTCCAGGTGAACAACTTGGACACCGAGCCGGGACGGAACAGGGTGGCCTCGGGGTCGACCGGCGTGCGCTCGGCCAGGTTCGCGTAGCCATAGCCCTTCTGCAGCAGTACCTGTCCGTCCTTGACGACCACGACCACCGCGCCGGCGATGTCGCCCGTGTCCAGCGCATGGGGTAGGAAGCCGTCCAGCCAGGCCTCGAGGTCGGCGCGCTCGAGCACCGGCGGCCCGCTGGTGGGCAGCGTCTCGGCCGGCACCGTCGCTTCGGTGGCTGCAACCGGGGCCGGCGGGACTACGATGGGTACCGGCGCCGGCGTCACGGCCGCTTCCTGGGCCGAGGCGGAACCCGGCACTGCGGCCAGCAGCCACACACACAGCATCATGGACATCATGCGCATCGACGGATCTCCTGCCGTAAGGCGGTATCGAACGGTGCTGGTCGGCTGCCGTTTATCCTGATTTGGCGATAATGATCCCAATCAGAGAATTGTCAACCAGTGCCACAAGTCCCGTCCCGCGCAGTCCGGGCGGTTAGGCCTCTTTCCAGCACTCGTCCCACGGGGCGATGATGGTCCCGTGCGGGACCGATACGTCCCGCACCTGTTTCCTGGAGACCCAGCAAGGATGACCCCGCAGCACCCCACCATCGGCGGCCTCCTGCGCTCGCTGCGCGCGCGCAAGGGCTGGACGCTCAAGCAGATGAGCGAGCATTCCGGGATCCCGCTGTCGACCCTGTCCAAGGTCGAGCACGACCGGCTCACGCTCACCTACGACAAGCTGCTGCAGCTCAGCCAGCGCCTGAACCTGCGCATGTCCGAGCTGTTCGCCGAGCAGGACGCGGCGCCCGAGCCGCCGGTCACCGCGCGCCGCAGCATCGGCCGGATCGAGGACGCCATCCGCGTCAACACGCCCAACTACGACTACTACTACCTGTGCCCGGAACTGCGCCGCAAGCGCATGATCCCGGTGCTCACGCGGGTGCGCGCCAAGACCATCGCCGAGTTCGGCGAGCTGGTGCGCCATTCCGGCGAGGAGTACATCCACGTGCTGGAAGGGCGCATGGAGGTGCATACCGAGTTCTACGATCCGATGGTGCTCGAGACCGGCGAGTCGGTGTACATCGATTCGAACATGGGCCATGCCTATATCGCCGCCGAAGGCTGCGACGAGGTCCTGCTGCTGGGCGTGTGTTCGAGTGCCGATGAGCAGTTGATGGCATCGCTGATGAACCTGCACGGCGAGGAAGGTGCCGCCCTGAAGCACGGCAAGACGCCGCGCCTGCGCGCACCGCAGCCGGCGGCGGCCAGGCCCACCGCGCGCAAGGCGACCGCACGGAAGTAGCACGAG
Source organism: Pseudomonadota bacterium (assembly GCA_023395465.1). GTDB lineage: Bacteria > Pseudomonadota > Gammaproteobacteria > Xanthomonadales > Xanthomonadaceae > Luteimonas. The sequence goes on along the minus strand of JAEWZE010000263.1, from coordinate 215 downwards.
CCCGCGCGGGACCCGCCTGGCCGTGCCCGCTCCGGCCACCTCACGAGGCATTGATGGCGGCTGCGTCAGCCTCCCGGCTCCATCGACGCACGAGCCGAACCGGTGCAGCAGGCACTTGCCACGTCCGATCCCTGGCGCCCCTGACGCCATGGCCGCGCACCGCATCCGCACCGGCTGCGCCGGCTGGTCGATCGGCACGCCCCAGCGCGGCCTGT
>JAEWZE010000230.1 GCA_023395465.1 Pseudomonadota bacterium | reverse complement strand
TTGTCGAATCGCGAATCCCCAATCCCGAATCCCGGCCTCCGAGGCACCCTCTTCATCGTCGCGGCGCCCTCGGGCGCGGGCAAGTCCAGCATCGTCAACGCCTGCCTGGCGCGCGACCGCAACATCTGCCTGTCGATCTCGTTCACCTCGCGTGCGCCGCGCCCGGGCGAGCGCCACGCCGAGCACTACCACTTCGTCCGCGCCGACGAGTTCAAGGCGATGATCGCCGACGGCGACTTCTTCGAGTACGCGGAAGTCCACGGCGACTGGAAGGGCACCGCGAGGCAGTCGGTCGAACCGCAGCTGGCGGCCGGCCGCGACGTGCTGCTGGAGATCGACTGGCAGGGCGCGCAGCAAGTCAAGGCCCAGGTGCCCGACGCGGTGAGCGTGTTCATCCTGCCGCCGTCGCGCGCCGCGCTCGAGGAGCGCATGCGCAAGCGCGGCCAGGACAGCGAAGAAGTCATCGCCCGGCGCATGGCGAACGCGCGCGAGGAAATGTCCCACCACGCCGAGTTCGACTACGTCATCGTCAACGAGGATTTCGAGACGGCGGTGGACGAGATGTGCGCGATCTTCCTGGCCAGCCGCCTGCGCCGGAACCTGCAGGTGCAGCGCCACGCACGCCTGATCGACGCCCTGCTGGCCGACGGCTGAAACACGGCCCCAGGGCTGCATGGCCTGCCGGCCGGATTGCGGTGGTCCGGCGTCGGGCAGCGAGGGCGCGGATCGCGTCGCGCAGGGTCAAACGTGGGCGGATGCCCCTTAAACCCCTGATTTCACAAGCGAACGCTTGATTTCTGTCGGCGGCCTACCTAGAATTGCCGGTCCCTCTACGACACATGGATCGACGGCCGCACGGCCGCCGGGAGACTTATGGCCCGCATCACCGTTGAAGATTGCCTGGAAGTGGTCGACAACCGCTTCGAGCTCGTCATGATGGCCGCCAAGCGCGCCCGCCAGCTCGCCAATGGCGTCGAGCCGCAGATCGACAATGCCGACGCGCAGGACAAGCCGACCGTGCTGGCGCTGCGCGAGATCGCGTCGCGCCGCATCGACCAGCCGTTCATCGACGCCGTCGACAAGGCCGAGCGCGAGCGCAAGGAGCGCGAGGCGCTCGAGTGGGCCGCTGCCGAAGTGGTCGCCGGCGACGACGACATGAAGGGCGACGACCTGTAGCAGCCGGGATTCGGGAGTCGGGACTCGGGATTCGGAACAGCGCCCGCCTTCCCGCATCCACGATGCCGGTAGAAGCCCCGCTTCGGCGGGGCTTCCTCGTTTTCGGTCGTCTGCTGCCGCCGTGCTTTTCCAGATTCCGAATCCCGAATCCCGAATCCCGGCTCCACCCCTATTCCCCATTCGGCGCCTTCCAATTAGGCTCGCGGGATGACTTCCGGTGTGCCCGCCCTGATCCAGCCCGTGCCTTCGTCCGAGGAGGACGTGCCGGACTACGTGCGCGATTTCGAACGCGCCGCCGCCTACCTGCCCGCGGACCAGCGCGCACTGCTGCGGCGCGCCTGGGCGATGGGCGCGGCGGCGCATGCGGGACAGACGCGCAAGTCGGGCGAGCCCTACATCACCCACCCGGTGGCGGTGGCGCAGGCGCTGGCCGAGCAGAAGGTCGACGTCGAGACCCTGATCGCGGCAATTCTGCACGACACCATCGAGGACACGCCGCTCACGCGCGAACAGCTGGCGGGCGAATTCGGCGAGACCGTGGCCGAGCTGGTCGACGGCGTCACCAAGCTCGACAAGCTGCATTTCAGCAGCCGCCAGGAAGCGGCCGCCGAGAGCTTCCGCAAGATGATGCTGGCGATGGCGCGCGACCTGCGCGTGATCCTGATCAAGCTCAGCGACCGCCTGCACAACATGCGCACGCTCGGCGCGCAGCCCGGTCCGGCGCGCGAGCGCATCGCGCGCGAGACGCTCGAGGTCTATGCGCCGATCGCGCAGCGGCTGGGCATGAACCTGATCAAGGCCGAGCTGCAGGACCGCGGCTTCCACGCGCTGCACCCGCTGCGCCACCTGATCCTGGAAAAGCACATCCGCGGCCAGCCGATGCTGCGGCGCGAGGCGATGGCCAAGATCGAGGCGCAGCTGGCGCAGCGCCTGACCAGCGAGGGGCTCAAGTACCGGCTGGTGAGCCGGGTCAAGTCGCCCTGGAGCATCTACAGCAAGATGCGCAGCGAGGGTAAGACCTTCGCCCAGATGATGGACGTGTTCGGCTTCCGCATCGTGGTGACCTCGGTGGCCGACTGCTACCACGCGCTGGGCGTGGCGCACTCGGTATACAAGCCGCTGGACGGACGCTTCCGCGACTTCATCGCGATCCCCAAGGCCAACGGCTACCAGTCGCTGCACACCGTGCTGTTCGGCCCCTACGGCTCGCCGATCGAGGTGCAGATCCGCACCGAGGAGATGGACCTGATCGCCGAGCGCGGCATCGCCGCGCACTGGGCCTACAAGCACGGCATGGCGCCGAGCGGCGCGCAGGCGCGCGCGCATTCGTGGATCGCCAACCTGCTCGAGTCGCAGCGTGCGACCGGCTCGTCGCTGGAGTTCCTGGAGAACGTGAAGGTCGACCTGTTCCCCGACGAGGTCTACCTGTTCTCGCCCAAGGGCGACATCCTGTCGCTGCCGCGCAACTCCACCGCGCTCGACTTCGCCTACACCGTGCACACCGACGTGGGCAACACCGCGGTGGCGGCGCGCGTGGACCGCAAGCTGGTGCCGCTGCGCACCAAGCTGGTCAGCGGGCAGACGGTGGAGATCGTCACCGCCAAGTCCTCGCTGCCCAAGCCGCAGTGGCTGGAGTTCGTGGTCACCGGCAAGGCGCGCACCGCGATCCGTGCCCAGCTCAAGCAGCTCGAGCACGAGGACGCGGTGACCCTCGGCCACCGCATGCTCGACCGCGCGCTGGAGGACATGGGCACCTCGCTCGACCGCCTGCCCCAGGCGCGGCTGGATGCCTACCTGGGCGAGCTGCGCTATCCGCGGCTGGAGGAGTTGCTGGCCGACATCGCGCTGGGCAACCGCATGCCCACGCAGGTGGCCATGGCGCTGGCGCAGTCCGATACCGCCGGCACCGCCCCGGGCGACGAGCAGGTGCGGCGACGCGGCGAGCGCATCCTGATCAGCGGCCACGAGCGCGGCGTGATCAGCTTCGCCAACTGCTGCATGCCGATCCCCGGCGACGAGATCATGGGCTACCACACCGCCGGCAAGGGCATCGTCGTGCACCGGCTGGACTGTCCCAACGTGGCCGAGTACCGCAAGTCGCTCGACCGCTGGGTCGCCATCGGCTGGGATCGCGAGGTGATCGGCGAGTATCCGGTGGGCCTGATCATCGAAACCGAGAACCGGCCCGGTTCCCTGGCCGAGGTGGCGGCCGCGATCGCCAAGGCCAATTCCAACATCGAAGGCGTGGAGTACCTGGAGCGCGACACCAACATCGCCGTGATCCGCTTCTCGATCCAGGTCCGCAACCGCCAGCACCTGGCCGACGTGATCCGCCGCACGCGCCGCCTCGCGGCCGTGCACGGCGTGCAGCGGATGTAGCGCGGAGCGCGTCGCCTGCCTGGAGGCGGGCCGCGTCGTGCCTGCCGGCGACCTATAATCCGGGCTTTCCGAACCGGGACGCCCCATGCCACGTACTCCCATCCAGACCGACCGGGCGCCTGCCGCGATCGGCCCGTATTCCCAGGCCACGCGCGCCGGCAACACCGTGTTCTTCTCCGGCCAGATCCCGCTCGATCCGGCGACCGGCGAGGTCGTCGAGGGCGGCATCGAGGCGCAGGCACGGCGCGCCTTCGACAACCTCAAGGCGGTGGCCGAGGCCGCCGGCGGCTCGCTGGCCGATATCGCCCGCGTCGGCCTGTATCTGACCGACCTGTCGCAGTTCGCGGCGGTGAACGCGGTGATGGTCGAGTACTTCGAGTCGCCCTATCCGGCCCGTTCGACCATCGAGGTCTCCGCGCTGCCCAAGGGCGTGCTGTTCGAAGTCGATGCGGTGATGGTGCTGGGCTGATCCCGGCACGCGATGTCCAGGCCTGCGCCCGCGCTTGCGGCCAGCGGCAGCGTCGCGCTGGATGCACTGCCCGGCGTCGGCCCGGCCGTTGCCGGCAAGCTCGCCGCGCGGGGCCTGTTCACCCTGCAGGACCTGTGGCTGCACCTGCCGCGGCAGTACGAGGACCGCACCCGCATCACGCCGGTACGCCAGGTGCAGCCCGGCGTGGCGGCGCAGGTGGAGGGACGGGTGGAGGCGGTGGAACGCGGCTTCCGCTACCGGCCAATGCTGCGCGTGGCGATCGCCGACGAGTCGCGGGCCACGCTGGTGCTGCGCTTTTTCCATTTCCGCTCGCAGCAGGTCAACCAGTTCCGCGTCGGCGCCCGCGTTCGCGCCTACGGCACGCCGCGACCGGGCCAGCAGGGCCTGGAGATCGTGCATCCGAGCTACCGCGTGCTGGCCGAAGGCGAGGACGGCGCGCTCGGCGATGCGCTCGATCCGGTGTATCCCCCGGTCGAAGGCATCGGCCCGGCCACGCTGCGCCGGCTGATCGCGCAGGCCCTGGACCGGCTGCCGGACGAGGGCGTGCTGGAACTGCTGCCGCCCGCGCTGCTGCAGGCCGGCGACCCGGCCATGCCGACGCTGCGCGATGCGCTGCTCGTGCTGCACCGGCCTCCACAGGGTGCCGACGTCGCCGCGCTGCTGGCGGGAACCCATCCGGCGCAGCGGCGGCTGGCGCTGGAAGAGCTGCTGGCCCACCACCTGAGCCTGCGCCGCCAGCGCATCGCGCTGCAGTCGCATGCCGCACCCGCGCTGGCGGCCGACGGCGGCCTGGTGGAACGCCTGCAGGCGTCGCTGCCGTTCGCGCTGACCGCCGCGCAGCAGCGCGTGTTCTCGGAAATCCGCGCGGACCTGCGCAAGGGCGCGCCGATGCTGCGCCTGGTGCAGGGCGATGTCGGCAGCGGCAAGACCGTGGTCGCCGCGATGGCGGCGCTAACCGCCATCGGTTGCGGACGGCAGGCGGCGTTGATGGCGCCGACCGAACTGCTCGCCGAACAGCACCTGGCCAACCTGCGCGCCTGGCTGGAGCCGCTGGGCGTGCGCGTGGCCTGGCTGGCGGGCAAGGTCTCGGGCCGTGCGCGCAGCGCGGTGCTGGCCGAGACCGCCAGCGGTGCCGCGCAGCTGGTGGTGGGCACGCATGCGCTGATGCAGGAGGGCGTGGTGTTCCGAGACCTGGCCCTGGCCATCGTCGACGAGCAACATCGTTTCGGCGTGCACCAGCGCCTGGCGTTGCGCGACAAGGGGGCGGATGCCGGCGTGGTCCCGCACCAGCTGGTGATGACCGCCACGCCGATCCCGCGCACCCTCGCGATGGCCGCCTACGCCGACCTGGACGTGTCGGCGATCGATGAACTGCCGCCCGGACGCACCCCGGTGCAGACGGTGGTGCTCGGCGCCGGGCGCCGGCCGGAGCTCATCGAACGCATCCGCTCTGCCTGCGCCGAGGGCCGGCAGGCGTACTGGGTGTGCACGATCATCGACGAGAGCGACGAGGTGGTCGCGCAGGCCGCCCAGACCACGTGGGAGCAGTTGACCGCCGCCCTGCCGGAGCTGCGCGTGGGCTTCGTGCACGGCCGGATGAAACCCGGCGAGAAGCAGGCCACGATGCTCGCCTTCAAGCGCGGCGAGCTGCATCTGCTGGTCGCCACCACCGTCATCGAGGTGGGCGTGGACGTGCCCAATGCCTCGCTGATGATCATCGAGAATGCCGAACGCCTCGGCCTGTCGCAGCTGCACCAGCTGCGCGGACGGGTAGGGCGGGGCAGCCGTGCGTCCAGCTGCGTGCTGCTGTACCAGCCGCCGCTGTCGCAGATGGCCAGGGAGCGGCTGGACACGATGCGCACCACCAGCGATGGATTCCTGATCGCCGAGAAGGACTTGGAACTGCGCGGCCCCGGCGAACTGCTCGGCACGCGCCAGACTGGCCTGGTCGGCTTCCGCATCGCCGACCTCGCCCGCGACGCCGACCTGCTGCCGGAAGTGCACCGCATCGCCGACGCGCTGGTGCAGGCGTCTCCGGACGCCGCCGATCGCGTAGTCGATCGCTGGATCGGCGGCGCGGCGCGCTATGCCGCGGCATGACGGGACGATCCAGGCGAGGCGCAGCGGGATCGCGTGCCGCCAATCCCCGGGGGCAGTGAGGGCTGCGGAAGCGGCGCCGGCAGCACGCGTTCTCAGCTGACGCACCATCGATGCGTGCAACGATTGCAGCGCCGCCCGGCCTCGCCCCCTGCGCGTGACGTCGTAAATCGCTACGCTGGTCGGTGCCGGCGCCAGCTTGCTCCGAAGCCGTCGCCGATGCGTGCCGGCGCCTGACCCTCCCTTCCGAATTCCAGACCGATGCCCGATCCGATTCCCCTGCTCATCGATACCGATCCCGGCGTCGATGACGCGCTTGCCCTGCTCATGGCCTTCGACGATCCGGCGCACGAGATCGTCGGCCTGACCATCGCCGAGGGCAACGTCGGCCTGCGCCATACCGTGGCCAACGCGCTGAAGCTGTGCGAGGTGGCCGGGCGCGAGGATGTGCCGGTGTTCGCCGGCTGCGCCGCACCGCTGCTGCACGCCGCCCCGGATGCGGCCTACGTGCACGGACAGGACGGGTTCGGCGATACCGGCTACGCGCCTTGCGCGCGGAACGCGGCACAGGAGCACGCCGCGCTGGCCATCCTGCGCCTGTCGCACGCGCATGCCGGGCGGCTGCTGCTGGTCGCGCTGGGTCCGCTGACGAACCTGGCGCTGGCGCTGAAGCTCGATCCCACCCTGCCGCAGCGCATCGACCGGCTGGTGGTGATGGGCGGTTCGGTCCGCGGTCGCGGCAACATCACCCCGGCGGCCGAATTCAACGTCTACTTCGACCCGGAGGCCGCCCACCTGGTGTTCGAGGCCTTCCCGCGCTTCGATCTCGCGGACTGGGACGCCACACTGGAGCACGGGCTGCCGCATGCTCAGGTCGAAGCCTGGCTGACCGCCGGTTCCGCCCGCGGGTGCTTCTTCGACGGTATTTCGCGGCAGACGCGGGAATGGTCGGCCGACCGTCGCGGCGACCGCTGGTTCGCCGCCGACGCGCTGGCCATGGCCTGGGCGCTGGCGCCGGAGGGCGCGGTGGAACTGGCCGAGCGTCCGCTCGAAGTGTGCCTGGAGCGCGGCCCGGCGCGGGGCACCACCATCGTGGACTGGAACCGGCAGACCGGGCGCGCGGACATTGCGCGCATCCTGCTGCGCTACGACCAGGCCGCGTTCGAGCAGCGGGTCTGCCGCGCACTGGCGGCCGGATAGGGACGGCTTGCATCGCGGGTGGGGCTGCCGCTACAATGCCGGGCTTCCCTGCGCAATCTCAACGGTGTGACGCCATGAAGGCCGACATCCACCCCGAATACCGCGAAGTCGTCTTCCAGGACGTGACTTCCGATTTCAGGTTCCTCACCCGTTCGACCCTGGCCGCCTCCTCGAAGGAGACGATCAAGTGGGACGACGGCAAGGAATATCCGCTGGTCAAGATCGAAGTGTCGTCCGCGACGCATCCGTTCTACACCGGCCAGAACAAGATCGTCGACACCAGCGGCCGCATCGACAAGTTCAAGCGCCGCTACGCGAAGTAATCGCGAACGGAACGATCCGTTCCGGAATGTTCCAGACGGCCGCCTTCGGGCGGCCGTCTGCGTTGTCGCGACCGGCGGCCGCGGGCGGTCCGCGCGCCGCGGCAGGCGCTGCCCGCTGCTGCCCTACGGGACCAAAGTCCGAGGCGGCCTCCGGGCCGCCTGTGCGATAATTGCTGCGTTGCGGTAGCCAGCTTGCCGCCGTCGCCGGGCTCCACGGGCCCGTCCGTACGTCTGAACCATGAGGAGCACATCCGTGTCCGACAAAGTCGTGTTGAACGCCGGCGGCAAGTCCGTCGACCTGCCCGTCCTGAAACCCACGCTCGGCAACGACTGTGTCGACGTCTCGAAGCTGACCAGGGAAACGGGCCTCTTCACCTACGACTCGGGCTTCACCGCCACCGCCAGCTGCAAGTCGGCGATCACCTACATCGACGGCGACAACGGCGTGCTGCTCTACCGCGGCTACCCGATCGAACAGCTGGCCGAGCATTCCAGCTTCCTGGAAGTGGCCTACCTGCTGATGAACGGCGAGCTGCCCAACCAGGCCGAGTTCGCCAAGTTCGAGCACGAGGTGACGCATCACACGATGATGCACGAGTCGCTGAAGAACTTCCTGCACGGCTTCCACTACGACGCGCATCCGATGGCGATGCTCGCCGGCACCGTGGCCTCGCTGTCGGCGTTCTACCACGACACCCTCGACCTCGACGATCCGGCGCATCGCCACCAGGCCGCGATCCGCCTGCTGGCGAAGGTGCCGACCCTGGCCGCCGCCGCCTACCGCTACTCGATCGGCTGGCCGATCCGCTATCCGCGCAACAACCTCGAGTACGTCGACCGCTTCCTGCACATGATGTTCGAGGTGCCCAGCGAACCGCTGGAACTCAACCCGGTGGTGGCCAAGGCGCTGGACCTGCTGTTCATCCTGCACGCCGACCACGAGCAGAACGCCTCGACCTCGACCGTGCGCCTGGTCGGCTCCACCGGCGCCAATCCCTATGCCTGCATCGCCGCCGGCATCACCGCGCTGTGGGGCCCCGCGCACGGCGGCGCCAACGAGGCGGTGCTCAAGATGCTCGAGGAGATCGGCGATCCGAAGAACGTCGCCTCGGCCGTCGCCAAGGCCAAGGACAAGGAATCGGGCTTCCGCCTGATGGGCTTCGGCCACCGCGTCTACAAGAACTTCGACCCGCGCGCCAAGATCATCCGCGAGATGACCCACAAGGTGCTCGGCGAGCTGGGCGTGGACGATCCGATGCTGGAAGTGGCGATGCGCCTGGAAGAGGCCGCGCTGCAGGACGACTACTTCATCCAGCGCAAGCTCTATCCCAACGTCGATTTCTACAGCGGCATCATCTACAAGGCGCTGAAGATCCCGACCGAGATGTTCACCGTGATGTTCGCCATCGGCCGCACCGCCGGCTGGGTGGCGCACTGGCTGGAACAGCAGGTCGACCCGGAGGCCAAGATCGGCCGTCCGCGCCAGATCTACACCGGCAGCGACGTGCGCGACTACGTGCCTGCCGGCAAGCGCTGAGCTTCCGCGCAGGCCACGCCAGGACGCCCCGCATCGCGGGGCGTCTTCGTTTCCGGCCCGGCGCGGCGACGGATCAGCCGGCGCTTCCGCCGGCCGCCCCGTAGCCGGCGATCTCGTCCTCGACCAGCAGCTGCCGCAGCTGCGCGGCCGAAGCGCGCTTCATCGGCTTGCCGTCGATGCTCGAGAGCGGCGCCTGCCGCAGCGCCACCGCTGGCAGGACGGTCAGTTCGAAGCCGAGGTCTTCGGCGGTGAACATCCAGACCGGGAAATCGCCCTCGCGGATCCTGTCCAGCCGCAGCCGGCGGGCGCGCGACTCGGCCGGGATGCCGGCCTCCTCCAGGAAGCGGGTGACCGCGTCGGCATCGTCGCTGTACAGCTGCAGCGCGATCGGCGTGCGCGCATCGGCCGTGCCGTCGAGCACCGGACCGACCAGGCGCGGGTCGAAGCGGTCGAAGAACTCCAGCGCGCGCAGTGCGGCCTCGCGGCGCATGCGCAGCCCGTCGGCCTGGCTGTCGCCCAGGAACAGGCGCTGGTACTCGCGCAACGCATCCTCGATCTCGCGATTGCGCGGCAGCGAGGCGTCGTCGTGGAATCCCAGGCGCTCGGCGGCCTTGAGCTTGGCCTGGTGGTAGTCGCGGATGCCGCCTTCGGCCATCAGCCTGGCCGCTTCGTGGGCAAGGCGGTGCCGACGCTCGCGCGTGCGGGTTTCGGCGTGCTGGCGGGCACGGTGCATCACGATCCCCCGGTCCTGCGACGCCCCGACTGTAACCGACGCCGGAGAAACGTCAACGTGAAGCGCCGCCCGCCCGGCGCCCCGGTCAGAAGATGTCGAACGCCTCTTCGGCCGGCAGGTCGTCGAACTCGAACGTGTTCACCGCCTCCATGCGTTCCAGGTCCTCGGCCTTCACGTATTCGACGATGCCGCCTTCCGACGAGGTGGGCAGCAGTTGCCCGCCCGCCGTCACCGCGACCTTGACCATGCCGGGCGGCGGCTCGTTGCTCGCCACCGGCACGCCTTCGAGGGCCACGCGCATGAAGTCGATCCAGATCGGCAGCGCCGCGCGGCCGCCGTACTCGCGGTAGCCGAGCGAACGGTTGTCGTCGCGGCCCACCCAGACGGAGGTGACCAGGTTGCCGCCGAAGCCTGAGAACCAGGCGTCGCGGTGGTCGTTGGTCGAGCCGGTCTTGCCGCCCACGTCCTCGCGTCCCAGCACCTTGGCCGCCGCGCCGGTGCCGCGCTGCACGACGTCGCGCATCATCGACACCAGCTGGTAGGCCACGCGCTCGTCGATCGCTCGCGGCGCCAGGACCGCATCCTCGGGCAGCTCGACCGGTTCGGCCGCCGCGGCGCCTTCGGCGCCGTCGGTGCCGGTGCCGGTGACGGTGCGCGCAGGCCCCAGGTCGAAGCCGTCGACCACGTTGGGACGCGCGACCTGCACGCCCGTCGTGCTGGGCGCGCAGCCGCGGCACGCGATGGCCGGGTTGGCCTTGTACACGAGCTCGCCGTTGCGGTCGCGCACCTCGTCGATGAACCACGGGTCGATGCGGAAGCCGCCGTTGGCGAACACCGCATAGCCGCGCGCGACCGACAGCGGGGTCAGAGACGGCGTGCCCAGCGAAATCGACAGGTTGGGCGGCAGTTCGGATTCCTCGAAGCCGAAATGGCTGATGTAGCGACGTGCGTAGTCGACGCCGATCGCGTCGAGCAGGCGCACCGACACCAGGTTGCGCGAGCGCACCAGCGCCTCGCGCAGCCGCATCGGGCCGGCGAAACGGCCGTCGGAGTTCTGCGGGCGCCATTCCTGGCCGCGCCGCATGCGGAACACCACCGGCGCGTCGAGCACGATCGAGGCCGGATTGAAGCCGCGCTCGAACGCGGCCGCGTAGATGAAGGGCTTGAAGCTCGAGCCGGGCTGGCGGCGCGCCTGGGTGGCGCGGTTGAACTTGTTGCCTGCGAAGCTGAAGCCGCCAATCAGCGCACGCACCGCGCCGTTGTCCGGCTCCAGCGACACCAGGGTGGCCTGTCCGCGCGGAAGCTGGTCGAGCTGCCAGCTGACGGTGGGCGCGGCACCTTCCGCGGCCGGTGCCTTGGCGGGCTTCTCGATCCTCGCCACACGCACCAGGTCGCCGCGCTTGACCAGGGCCGCCGGCGACTTGCCGGTCCAGCGGCTGGACGCGGCATCTAGGGTGACCGTGGTGCCGTCGGCCAGGACCACCTCGGCCGTCCCCGTTCCGGTGCCGAGCACGAGGGCCGGCAACAGGCCGCCCTGGGCGGGAATCGCGCGCAGGCGCGCGCTGGCCGTGGCCGCGTCCTCGTCGGCGGCCAGTTCGAACGTCTGCTCGGCGCCGGTCCAGCCATTGCGGTGGTCGTAGGCGGCCAGTCCGCTGCGCACCGCGCGGTCGGCCGCGGCCTGCATCACCGGGTCGATGGTGGTGGTGACGTGGTAGCCGCGGCTGAGCACGTCGCCGCCGAAGCGCGCCTCCATTTCCAGCCGCACCATTTCCGCCACGTAGGGCGCATAGGCTTCAACCGGGCGCTCGTGCGGCTTGGCGTGCATCGGAGTGGCGCGCGCCTGGTGGAACTCGGCCTCGCTGATGAAGCCCAGTTCGTGCATGCGCGCGAGCACGTAGTCGTCGCGCCGTTCGCGGGCGCGCTCGGGATTGCTCAGCGGGTTGCCGCTGGACGGGAACTTCGGGATCGCCGCCAGCGAGGCCATCTCGTCGAGATCCAGCGCGGCCAGCTCCTTGCCGTAATAGAACTCGGCCGCGGCGGCGACGCCATAGGAACGGTTCCCGAAGAAGCTCTTGTTGAGATAGAGCTCGAAGATCTCGTCCTTGCTCAGCTCCTGTTCCATCTTGCGCGCCAGCAGCATCTCGGCGAACTTGCGGGTGAAGCTGTACTCGGTGCTCAGGTAGAACTGTCGCGCGACCTGCTGGGTGATGGTCGATCCGCCGGGCACGCGCTCCTGGCCGCGGGTCTTGGCCAGCAGCCAGACCGCGCGCGCGACGCCCTTGTAGTCGATGCCGCCGTGTTCGTAGAAGCGCGCGTCCTCGGTGGCGAGGAAGGCCTGCTTGAGCCGCTCGGGCACGTCCTCGATCTTGATCGGGTAGCGCCGCATCTCGCCGAACAGCGCCATCAGCTTGCCGTCGCGCGCGTACACGTACATCGGCTCCTGCATCTCGATGTCGCGCAGGCTCTGGACTTCCGGCAGCTTCGAGGAGACCGTGTAATAGACGAAGGCGCCGGCGGCGGCGGCGGCGACGGCCAGGACGATGCAGGCCAGCAGCGCCCAGCGCAGGATGCGCAGCAGCGGCCGGGACTTCTTGGGGGGAGTGGGGGCGGGCGCGGACATAGGGGCGCAAGTATAGAGGTCGACAGCGACCACTCAGTGGCCGGTGCCGGTCGGGCGGGGTGGTCGGCGTGGCGATCGGGGCCGGGGAGGGCCGGGGGCGGAAAAGGGGGCTGCCACCCCTCCGGGAGACCCAAAGGCGGGCAATCGGACACGCTCCGGGAAGCCCACTGTTGCCACCGGATGAAAAGTCCGTTATTTAATGCGTCGGGGCACGTTGCGCACGTAAGCGCCCGTGGCAAAGGGGAAAAACGTGGGGCTGATCACAAAAAGTCAAGCGCCGCTTGTCGGGGTCGACATCAGTTCGACTGCGGTCAAGCTGTTGCAGCTGTCGCGATCCGGGGACCGTTACCGGGTCGAGCACTACGCCGTGGAGCCGCTGCCGCCCAACGCCGTGGTCGAGAAGAACATCGTCGAGGTCGAGGCGGTGGGCGAGGCGATCCGCCGCGCGGTCTCGCGCTCGGGCACCAAGGCCAAGTTCGCCGCGGCCGCGGTCTCGGGATCGGCGGTGATCACCAAGATCATCCCGATGCCGGCCGACCTGGACGACGACGACATGGAGTCCCAGGTCGAACTCGAGGCGGTGAACTACATCCCGTACCCGATCGAGGAAGTGAACCTCGACTTCGAGGTGCTCGGCGGGATGCCCGGCAACACCGAGATGGTGCAGGTGCTGCTGGCGGCCTCGCGCTCCGAGAACGTGGAGATGCGTGCCTCGGCGCTCGAACTGGGCGGGCTGACCGCCAGGGTCGTCGACGTCGAGGCCTTCGCCATAGAGAACGCCTTCGGGCTGCTCGCCAACACGCTCAACATCCCGCGCGACGGCATCGTGGCGCTGGTCGATGTCGGCGCAACCATGACCACGCTCAACATCCTGCGCAACGGCCGCAGCCTGTATTCGCGTGAGCAGGTCTTCGGCGGCAAGCAGCTCACCGACGAGGTGATGCGCCGCTATGGCCTGAGCTACGAGGAGGCGGGCCTGGCAAAGCGCCAGGGCGGCCTGCCCGAGAGTTACGAGATCGAAGTGCTGGAGCCGTTCAAGGAGGCCCTGGTCCAGCAGATCAGCCGCCTGCTGCAGTTCTTCTACGCCGGCAGCGAGTTCAACCGCGTCGACCAGATCGTGCTGGCCGGCGGCTGCGCCTCGATCCCCGGTGTCTCCGAAATGGTGGAGGAGCAGCTTGGCGTGCAGACCGTCATCGCCAACCCGCTGGCGCAGATGACGCTGGGTTCGCGGGTCCAGGCGCACGCCCTGGCCCAGGACGCGCCGGCGCTGATGATCGCCTGCGGCCTGGCCCTGAGGAGCTTCGACTGATGGCCCGGATCAACCTACTTCCGTGGCGGGCGGAGCGCCGCAAGCAGCGCCAGAAGGAATTCGGCGTGATGCTCGGGATGGCCGCGCTGGCCGGCCTGCTGCTCTGGTTCCTGTTCAACATGTACTACAACGCGCAGATTTCCGGGCAGAAGGAACGCAACCAGTTCCTGGAGCAGGAGATTGCCGAGGTCGACAAGAAGATCGTCGAGATCGAGGCGCTGGACCGGCAGAAAGCCCGGCTGCTGGCGCGCAAGGACGTGATCGAGCAGCTCCAGGCCAACCGCTCGCAGATGGTCCACCTGTTCGATTCGCTGGTGCGTACCATCCCCGACGGGGTGATCCTCACCGGGATCAAGCAGGAGGGCGAGAAGCTCACCCTGGAGGGTCGCTCCCAGTCCAACTCGCGCGTGAGTACCTACATGCGCAACCTCGAAGGCTCGGGCTGGATGACCAAGCCGGACCTGTCGATCATCGAGGCGCGTGACGGCGTCGCCGGCCTGCCCTACGCCTTCACCCTGACGGTGCAGCTGGCCAACCCGAACGCACCCAAGGACGAGGACGGCGACGGCATCCCCGACCCGGTGCCGCCGGTCAATGCCGAACCGGCCGCTGCCGCAGAAAGCGCCGCCGCGGCAACGCCCGCAGGCGAGCCGGCCATCGCGGACGAGCCCGCGGTCGAGACCGCGCCTGCCGAAGGAGCCGCCCAGTGAGCAAGAAGAAGATGTCGCTGCGCGAGCTCGACTTCAACAACATGGGTTCGTGGCCGCGCGAGTACAAGATCGGCTTCTGCGTGCTGCTGGCCGCGCTGATCTTCGGTCTGCTGTGGTACGTGGTGACGCGGCCCAAGGCGCCGGAACTCGAGAACCTGGAGCGCAGGGAAGTCGAACTGCGCACGGATTTCGAGACCAAGCAGGGCCGCGCCTCCAACCTGGAACCGCTCAAGCAGCAGCTCGCGCAGATGGAGCAGCAGCTGCAGCAGATGCTGCGCCAGTTGCCGAGCCGCACCGAGATGCCGGCGCTGATCAACGATATTTCGCAGACCGCGCTGGCCACGGGTATCCACAACGAGCTGTTCAAGCCCGGTCCCGAGACGCCCAAGGAGTTCTACGCCGAGAAGCCGATCGAGCTGAAGATGGTGGGCTCCTACCATCAGTTCGGCGCCTTCGTCAGCGGCGTGGCCTCGCTGCCGCGGGTGGTGATCATGACCATGCATGACATCTCGCTGCGTCCGCGCGGCGCCGGCAACAACAGCATGGCCGGCATCACGCCGAACTCCAGCCTGGAGCTGGCCGGCACGGTCAAGACCTACCGCTACCTGGACGAGGAAGAGGCCGCGGCCCAGGAAGAGGTTGCGGCGGCTGCCGGGGGGGCTCACTGATGCGAATTTCCAGGAATGCCGCCGGCGCCATGGCATG
Source organism: Pseudomonadota bacterium (assembly GCA_023395465.1). Classification (GTDB taxonomy): domain Bacteria; phylum Pseudomonadota; class Gammaproteobacteria; order Xanthomonadales; family Xanthomonadaceae; genus Luteimonas. The sequence goes on along the minus strand of JAEWZE010000230.1, from coordinate 9,229 downwards.
CGTGCTGGCGCTGGCGCTCACCGGCTGCGTGCGCGGGGTGAGCAGCACCCCGGGCGAGGCGCCCAACCTGCAGGAGTGGGTGGCCAACGTGAAGGCGCGTCCGGCGCCGCCGCTGGATCCGCTGCCGGTGATGCAGCAGTTCGAAACCTTCGAGTACGCGGCGCAGGACCTGCGCGATCCCTTCAGCGCCGTGTTCAGCGACGACGGCGACGGCAGCGGTCCGCGTCCGGACTCCAATCGCCGCAAGCAGGTACTCGAGCAGTTCCCGCTGGACAGCCTGGACATGGTCGGTACCTTGCATACCGGCGCGTCCATGGTGGCGCTGGTGATGGCGCCGGACAAGGTGACCTACCGGGTCTCGCCCGGCGTCTACCTGGGCCAGAACGATGGCCGGGTGACCAGCGTGCAGGAAGATAGAATCGATCTCGTCGAACTCGTGCCGGATGGCGCTGGCGGCTGGCTGGAACGGCCGGCCTCGGTTGCGCTCGAAGACAATTGATCAGGGGAAGTCAAAGATGACCGTCACCACAGTGCGTAATCGGCAGCCGGCCCGGCGCGCCATCCCCGTCAAGGCCCTGGCGATCGGCCTCTGCGCAGGCCTGCTTTCGGCCTCGGCAGCGGCAGGCGCTCCGGACCTGCGTGCCTACGCGCCCGGCATGCTGGCGATGGCGCAGGCCGCTGCCATCGACCCGGCCAAGCAGGTGCCAGGCGTGGTCTCGGTCTCGGCCGTGGACTTCAAGCGCGGCGACGGCGGCGCGGGCAAGCTGATCCTGCGCTTCGACGGCGATGGCGCGAACCCCGACCTTCGCACCCAGGGGTCGAGCGTCATCGTCAACATCGGCAACGCATCGCTGCCGGCCTCGCTGCAGCGCCCGCTCAACGTCACCGACTTCGCCACCCCGGTGCAGCGCATCGACGCGCGCCAGGGCGGCGAGGGTGCCCAGCTGGTGCTGAGCAACCAGGGCAACTTCGAGTCGATGGCCTACCAGAGCGGCCGCGACTACGTGGTCGAGATCGTGCCGCGCGCGGCGGCGACCCCGGAGCGGGCGGTCGGTGCCAGCAGCCCGTCGGCGGTGACCACCGCGGCGCAGGGATCTGCCGCACGCAGCTACAGTGGCCGCCCGGTGACCTTCAACTTCCAGGACGTGCCGGTGCGCACCGTCCTGCAGCTGATCGCCGAGGAGTCCAACCTCAACATCGTCGCCAGCGACACGGTCACCGGCAACGTCACCCTGCGCCTGATCAACGTGCCGTGGGACCAGGCGCTGGACATCGTCCTGCAGGCCCGCCAGCTCGACAAGCGCCGCAGCGGCAACGTGGTGTGGGTGGCGCCGCAGGCCGAGATCGCGGCGTTCGAGAAGGCCAAGGAAGACGCGCGCCTCGAACTCGAGGAACGCGCCGAGATGGTCACCGAGTACATCCCGATCAGCTACGGCAACGCCGAGGACATCGCCAAGCTGCTGACCGAGGAGAGCAAGAGCAGCATGGGCGGGGGACAGGGCGGTGGCAGCCAGGGGCAGCAGGAGAGCCGGGGCTTCCTGTCGCGGCGCGGCAGCCTGAGCTTCGACCGTCGTACCAACACGCTGCTGGTCATCGACATCCCGCAGCGCGTGACCGAGATCCAGCGCCTGGTGACGATGCTCGACAAGCCGGTCGACCAGGTGGTGATCGAGGCGCGGATCGTGATCGCCAACGAGTCGTTCGCGCGCGACCTGGGTGCGAGATTCGGCGTGTACGGTGCGAAGGACCGGGTAATTACGTCCGGCAGCATCGATGCCAACCAGTCGTACATCTCATCGTCGAATGCGTTCGCCCGGGATCCGGACGAGGCTCCGTTCCCGTCGTTCACCAATCCGCTGAACTTCTCCGGCGGGGCCGGAGCGGGCGCCGGTTCGCTCGCCCTGACCATCCTCGGCAACTACGTGAACTGGGATCTTGAAATCTCGGCGTTGCAGGAGGAGGGTCGCGGGGAAGTGGTGTCCAACCCGCGCGTGGTCACCAGCAACCAGAAGGAAGCAGTGATCCGCCAGGGCCAGGAGATCGGCTACCTGACCGTCACCGGCGGCCAGAGCAACAGCATCCCCACTGTCGAGTTCAAGGACGTCCTGCTGGAGCTCAAGGTCACGCCGACCATCACCAACGACGGGCGCGTGTTCCTCAACATGGCGCTGAAGAAGGACGAGGTCTCCGATTACATCGACATCGGCGACGGCCTCGGCGAGGTGCCCGTCATCAACAAGCGCGAGATCACCACGGCCGTGCTGGTCGAGGACGGCCAGACGGTCTCGATCGGTGGCGTCTACGAGTTCAGCGAGCGCAGCGATCTGAGCAAAGTGCCGTTCCTGGGCGACCTGCCGATCCTGGGCAACCTGTTCAAGAAGCGCGGCCGCAACCGCGACAAGGCCGAGCTGCTGATCTTCGTCACCCCGAAGGTGCTGCGCGTCGCGCAACGCGTGAACTGAGCCGCGGCATCACGAAGAACGGGGCCCACGAGGCCCCGTTTTTTTCTGGACCGCGCGCCTGCGTGCGACCTGCCGCGAAGCCGCGGAACCCGCGGGCGCAAGGTTGTTCCAGTCCGCCGAAGACTCACCTGGCCCGGGAAGGGCTTCACGACCACGGGGCCTTCGCGCCCCGTTTTCGTTTGGCCCGGCTGAGTCGCTACTGATCGGCGTGGCCGGAACTGGAACCCGGACGGCGCGATTCTGGTCCAATGGAGCCTGACGACCCACCCAGGCCCCCGATGGACACTGCCCACGACGAGACTCCACGCCTGCATGCCGCGTTCACCGCGCTGCGCGACGACCTCGCCAGCGGGATCCTCGGCCAGGCCGCCCTGGTCGAGCGGCTGCTGATCGCGCTGCTTGCCGACGGCCACCTGCTGGTGGAAGGCGCGCCGGGGCTGGCCAAGACCACCGCGATCCGGGCGCTGGCTGCACGGGTGGAGGGCGACTTCGCCCGGGTCCAGTTCACCCCGGACCTGCTGCCGGCGGACCTCACCGGCACCGAGATCTGGCGCCCGCAGGAAGCCAGGTTCGAGTTCGTGCCCGGTCCGATCTTCCATTCGCTGCTGCTGGCCGACGAGATCAACCGGGCCCCTGCGAAGGTGCAGTCGGCGTTGCTGGAGGCGATGGGCGAACGCCAGGTGACGGTCGGACGGCAGACGTATGCGCTGCCGGCGCTGTTCCTGGTGATGGCAACGCAGAATCCGATCGAACAGGAGGGCACGTTCCCGCTGCCCGAAGCGCAACTCGACCGGTTCCTGATGCACGTGCGGATCGGCTACCCGGAAGCGGGCACCGAAACCGCGATCCTGCAGCTGGCGCGCGAGCGCGCCCGCGATGGGTTGCGTGGCGGCAGCCGCGAGCCGGCCCGGATGGCGCAGGCCGATGTGTTCGCCGCCCGCGCCGCCGTACTGGACCTGCACCTGGCGCCCGCGGTGGAGCGCTACCTGGTGGAACTGGTGCTCGCCTCGCGCGACCCGGGTCGCTATGACGCGGAGCTGGCGCGACGCATCGCCTGGGGCGCCAGTCCGCGCGGCTCGATCGCGCTGGAGCGCTGTGCCCGCGCGCGGGCCTGGCTGGCCGGCCGCGACTTCGTCACCCCCGACGACGTCCGCGACGTGGCCCCCGACGTGCTACGCCACCGCGTGCTGCCCAGCTACGAGGCTACGGCCGAAGGCTGGGATGGCGATCGCCTGGTCGCGGCGCTGCTCGACCGGGTGCCCTTGCCCTGAGCGCGGACGCCGAGCGCAGGACTGCCGCCATGCCCGCCCAAGCACCTGCCAACGCCAGCGGTCGGCCCGACGCTTCCAGCCAGGGCATCGTGCCGACGCTGGCAGAACTGCTCGCGTTGCGGACCGTCGCGCAGTCCCGGCGCCCGCCGCCGCGCGGGCGCCACGGCGCCAGCGGCCAGGCGCCGTCGCCGCAGCGCGGACGCGGCATGGAGTACGCCGAATCGCGCGAATACGCGCGTGGCGACGATGCGCGCCACGTCGACTGGCGGCTGACCGCACGCAGCGGCCGCATGCACACCAAGCTGTTCCAGGCCGAACGCGAGCGCCTGACCCTGGTCGTGGCCGATACCGCGCCTGCGCTGTACTTCGGCACGCGCGTGCGTTTCAAGTCGGTGCAGGCCGCGCGCGCGGGCGCGGTCGCGGTCTGGGCCGCGGTGGGCGAGGGCGACCGCGTCGCCGCGCTGCGCGGCAGCCACGCCGAAGCTCCGGTGGCGCCTGCCGGTGGCACCCGGGGTGCGCTGCGCGTGCTCGACGCGCTGGTGCGCTGGTACGCGCGTCCCCCGGTCGACGATGCCGGCCTGCTCGACGGCCTCGCAAGGGCGCGACGCCTGCTGCGACCCGGTTCCAGGCTGGTCGTGCTGGCCGATACCGGCAGCCTCGACGGCGTGCCGGATGCGACCTGGGCCGCGCTGGCCCTGCATCACGAGGCGGTCGTGGTGCTGGTGGACGACCCGCTCGAGCGCGACCCGCCTCGCGAGCGCCTGCCGCTGCTTGCCGGCGGGCGGCGCATCGATCCCGACCTGGGCAGTGCGGCGCAGCGCCGCCGCTGGCACGACGCGTTCCCGCTGGCGACGGAGCAGGCCGCGACCCGTCTGCGCGCACGTGGCGTCCGCGTCCACCTCCTGTCGGCCGCCGCGCCGAGCCAGTCCTGGCGGGTGCCAGGCCCCCACGGCGGGGCCGTGGCGTGACTCCGGTGCAGTTGCCCCTGCGCGACGTGCACGAGCCGGTCGCGCCCGGCTGGTGGCCGCCGGCACCCGGCTGGTGGTTCGTGTTCGGCGCGGTCGCGCTCATCGTGCTGGTACTGGCCTGGCTGTGCTGGCGCCGCGCGCGCCGCCGTCGGCGCGCCGGCGAGCTGTTCGACCGGACTGTCGCTGCCGCCGCGACCGCGCCCGAGCAGGTCGCGGCGATGTCCGCGCTGCTGCGCCGCGCCGCCCGGCGTCGCGCAGCCGATGCGGACATCCGCCGCGACGAGGCCTGGCTGCAGCTGCTCGACGAAGGCCTAGAACATCCGGTGTTCGCCACCGGCGCCGGCAGGCTCCTGCTCGAAGGCGCCTTCCGCGCCCGGCTCGATGCGGCCGAGGTGGACGCGCTGCGCACGGTGGCGCGCGCGCGTTTCGTCGACTGGATGCAGGTGCGCGGATGACCGCTGCGCTGCCGGGCTGGTTCGACGCGCTGCCGCACCTGGCCTGGCCCTGGATGCTGCTCGCCCTGCCGCTGCCGTGGCTCGCGCGCCGCTGGCTGCCGCCGGTGCGGCCGGCGCTGGCGGCACTGCGGGTGCCGTGGGGGCCGAGGATCGAGGAGATCGCCCGTCGCGGCGATCCCGTGGCGATGCGCGGCATGCCGCGGCTGGCGCTGCTGGCCTGGTGCCTGCTGTGCGTGGCGGCCGCGAGGCCGCAGCAGGCCGGTGAACCGGTGCAGCCGCCGGCATCGGGTCGCGAACTGATGCTGGCGGTGGACCTGTCCGGCAGCATGGGCGAGCAGGACATGCGCCTCGGCGCCGACGTGGTCGACCGGCTGACCGCCGCGAAAGCGGTGATCGCGGACTTCCTCGAGCGCCGCGAAGGCGATCGCGTCGGCCTGATCGTGTTCGGGCAGCGCGCCTATGCGCTGACCCCGATGACGGCCGACCGCGACAGCGTGCGCCAGCAGCTGCTCGACAGCGTGGTCGGCCTGGCCGGCCGCGAGACCGCGATCGGCGACGCGATCGGCCTGGCGGTCAAGCGCCTGCGCGGCGGCGAGACCGGCGCGCGCGGCCCGCAGGTACTGGTGCTGCTGACCGACGGCGTGAACACCGCCGGCCAGCTCGATCCGATGAAGGCGGCGGAACTGGCCAGCGAACAGGGCGTGCGCATCCACACCATCGCCTTCGGCGGCGACAGTGCGCACACGATGTTCGGCATCCGCCTGCCGACGGGCGAGGTCGAGATCGACGAGGAGGCGTTGCGGCGCATCGCCGAGGCTACCGGGGGGCGGTCGTTCCGCGCCCGCGATGCGAACGAACTCGCCGGCATCTACGCCGAGATCGATCGGCTCGAGCCGGTAGTCCGGCCCGGCGCGCGGCTGCAGCCGATGCTGGAGCGCTATCCGTGGCCGCTGGCGGCGGCGCTGCTGCTTGGCCTGCTGGCAATGCTGCCACCGCCTTCGCGGTGGATGCCGGGCCGGGCGGCGGGGGGCGGCGCGGCATGAGCGAAGCCTTCGCCCAGCTGCAGTTCCTGCGTCCCGGCTGGCTGTGGGCGCTGCTCGCGCTGCCGCTGCTGGCGGCGGGCTGGTGGTGGCGCCGCAACCGGGCGAGCGTCTGGCGCCGCCACGTGGACGCCCACCTGTTGCCGCACCTGATCGAACCCGGTGCGACCCGCGCCAGCGTCGGCGGGCTGTTCGCGATGCTGCTTGCCTGGACGCTGGCCGTCCTCGCGCTGGCCGGGCCGAGCTGGCGCCAGGGCGAGGTGCCGCTGCAGTCGCAGGGCCGCGCGCTGGTGGTCGCGCTCGATCTCTCCGATGCGATGCTGGCGTCCGACCTGCCGCCCTCGCGGATGCTGCAGGCGCGGGCCAAGCTCGCCGCGCTGCTGCGCGAACGCGGCAGCGGTGACGTGGCGCTCCTGGCCTTCGCCGACGACGCCTACACCGTCGCGCCGCTGACCGCGGATGCGGCGAACGTCGCGCTCTTCCTCGACGCGCTGGCGCCGGACGTGATGCCCGTCGATGGCCACCGGCCCGATCGCGCGATCCTCGCGGCGATGCGCCTACTCGAACAGGCCGGCCACGCCGGCGGCGACATCCTGCTGATCACCCACGCCGCCGATGCAGCGGCCGTTTCGGCCGCGGCGCGCGCGTCGGCCGCCGGCTTCCGCGTGGCGACGCTGGGCCTGGGCAAGGCGGCAGGCGCGACGTTCCGCGCGCGCGACGGCGAGCTGCGTTCGAGCCACCTGGATGCCGCCTCCCTGCAGCGGGTCGCGACCGCGGGCGGCGGACGCTACGCGGCCCTGTCCGCAGGCAGCGAGGACCTCGCCGCGCTCGGCGTGCTGGCGGCCACGGGCGCCCCCGATGCCGCAGCCACGACGCGCGGCAATACCCGCATCGCGCGCGACGAGGGCTGGTGGCTGCTGCCGCCGCTGATGCTGCTGGCGCTGCTGGCGTTCCGTCGCGGCGCCATGGTCGCCGTGCTGGCCGTATGCCTGCTGGCGCCGCTGCCCGCGCTGCAGGCGGCCGGTCCCCCAACCGCCACGCCCTGGCGGCGCGCCGACCAGGTCGAACACGCGCGCCTGCGCGAAGGCCTGGAGGCCTACCGCGCCGGCCGGTTCGACGAGGCCGCGAAGACTTGGCGCGCGCTGCCCGGCGCCGACGCCGCCTACAACAGGGGCAACGCGCTGGCCCGCGCCGGTCGCCTGGAGGAAGCGCTCGAGGCCTACGACGAATCGCTGCGCCGCGAGCCGGGGATGGCCGATGCCATCGCCAACCGCGCCCTGGTCGAGGCCGAGCTGCGACGCAATCCGCCGTCCGGCGGCAGCCGGTCGCGGGAGCGGCAGGAAGCCGACGACCAGCGCGAGGGCAAGGGCCAGGGCGGCGGCGACGACGCCGGCGCGCCACCGCCCGAACCGCAGGACGAAGGCACCGAGGGCGCGCAGGCGCGGCAGTCCCCGCCGCCGCAGGGCGAGTCCGAGCAGGCCCCGTCCGATCCGCAGCCGCCGCCCGGCAGCGATGCGCAGGCGCAACGCCAGGCCGACGCGGCGCAACAACAGCGCATGCAGCGTGCCCTGGCCGAAGGCGAGCAGGCCGCCGAACAGGGCGAGCGCGAGCCCGGCGATCCCGAGCGCGCGGAAAGCGAAGCCGAACGCGAACGGCGCCAGGCCGGCGAAGCCTGGCTGCGGCGCGTGCCCGACGATCCGGGCGGGCTGCTGCGCGCGCGCTTCCGCCTCGAACACCAGCGTCGCCACGGTGGAGGACCGACGCCATGACCCTGCCCCTGTTGCGCGCATTGGCCTGCGCGATCGTCCTGCTCGGCGCCGGCCTGCCCGCCGCGGCGCAGGCGGCCACCCGCGCCTGGCTCGACCGCGACCGCATCGAGGTGGGCGAAACCACCACCCTCAACATCGAAACCGACCAGGCCGGCGCGCGCATGCCCGATTTCGATGCGCTGTTGCCCGACTTCGTGCTCAGCGGCCACAGCAGCAGCCGCGGCATGGAGCGGGTGAACGGCCAGCACCGCGACCGCGTGCTGTTCGCGGTCGCGCTCAGGCCCCGTCGCGACGGCCTGATGACCGTGCCCGCACTGCGCGTGGGCAACGAGTCGACGGCGCCGCTGCACCTGACCGTCTCGCCCGCGTCGACCGCGCCCGCGCGCGCAGGCGAACCGGCCTTCATCGAAGGCGAGGCCGACAGCCAGGATCCCTACGTGCAGCAGTCGATCGGCTACACGCTGCGGCTGTACTACGCCACGCCGCTGGTGTCGGGGCAGCTCGACCAGCCGCAGCCCGATGGCGCGACGATGCAGCGCGTCGGCAGCGACCTGCAGTACACGCGCGAAACCGGTGGGCGCCGCTACACCGTGGTCGAGCGCCGCTTCGTGATCGTGCCCGAGCGCAGCGGTACGCTGACCATCCCCGGCGCGCGCTTCGAGGGCACCGGCGTGGGCGGTTTCTTCGACGACATGTTCGGCAGCGGGCGTCGCGAACTGCGCGCCAACGGGCCGCCGCGGATCCTGCAGGTGCGGCCCCTGCCCGACGGCGCGCCGCAGCCATGGCTGCCCCTGCACGGGCTGGAACTGCGCTACCTCGCCACCCCGCAGTCCGCGCGCGCCGGCGATGCGGCGATCATCGACGTGGAGCTCGTCGCCGACGGCGCCGCGGCCAGCCAGCTGCCGGAACTGCTGCTGCCCCCGGTCGACGGGGCGCAGGTGCTGCCCGAGCCGGCCCAGGTGGACGAGAGCTTCGAACGCGGACGGCTGCGCACGCGGGTGACCCGGCGCTTCGCGCTGGTGCCGGCCCGCGACGGCCAGCTGCGCGTACCGGGGCCGCGCGTGGAATGGTGGGACGTGCGTGCGGGCGTGGCGCGTACCGCCTCGCTGCCGGCGCTGGAACTGGAAGTCGCGCCCGGCGATGCCGCACCGGTCAGCGCGCCGGCCGCGGCCATCGCGGGCACTCCGTCCGCGCGCGACGCGGGCCCGTGGCCGTGGATCGCGCTGGCGTTCGCGCTGCTCTGGCTGGCGACGCTGGCCTGGGC
>JAEWZE010000169.1 GCA_023395465.1 Pseudomonadota bacterium | reverse complement strand
TATTAACTAACTGTTTATTTTTGTGCAGGTTTTGGAAAGACTTGGTTTTATTTTACTCATGTGTTTAGAAAACCTGTAGTTTTTTTACACAGTTTTGAAGTTGATGTGGGTAGGTTCTATGAGGTGTTTTAAATAAGCGACAGCCCAAAATGTATTTTTCTTTATAAAAGGTGTTTTTCCTGCATTGTACAATTTTTTATTACCTAACTTTAACAATTCCAATTGATTTCAATCCAAACATAATATCAAAAAAATGAAAAAATTAATCTTTTTACTTCTCTTTTTTCCAATTATATTTTTTGCTCAGAAAGTTCAAATAAAAAAAGACAAGGTTCTCGTTGAAGGCAACGAAGTTGCAGTTGTGAAATCACCATATCAAGATCATTACGATTTTTATAATCTCAAAAATCAGAAAATGTTTGAAGTAGATTTAAAAGGAGTGGATCTCGCGCGAGAACAATTTATGCATTATTTGGAATTGAAATCTAATGATGGAAAAACAACCCAAATCCCTTACGAGGTTTTGGTAACTTCCCTAAAAGTTGATCGAATTATTGCCCATCAATTAACGGTTAAATACCAATTATTTAATCAAAACGGAATTGATCAATCAAAACTTGCAGAGTTTTTCAACGAGCCTAGAGAAAATCTTGCAGATAAATACAACCAAATGAAAGCGAATAGTTTTGCAGATGAAAGCGGAAGACAAGAACGCTTAAGTAATATCAAAACCCTTTATAATCCACGATTAGGAAAAGGTGGTGAAATTTTATTTAACAATGGAAATTACCCTGCTAAAATTGCAGGATACGCAAGGGCTTATGAGTGCAGTGGTTTTTCTCCAAGTCCTTGCATGGAAATATGGGATTTAGACAATATCAAGATAGCGGCTATGTTTCATAGTAATAAAGGAATAAGAACTTATTTGGTTAAAACTTATGATGGAAACGAGTTTTTGTTTGACATCAACCGAACCTATGCTTCTTCAGATTACGTTTTTGTGACCGAATTGGTTGCCCAATTGATTTTGGAAGGATATACTTTGGAACATCAAGCATACTATAAAGATTTGGAATTACAAAATGCTAAAATACAGGATGCGGTGGCAAGAAGCATTAATCTTTACGATGTTCCAGGTTATGTGATTGAAAAGAACGGAAAAAAAACAGAAGGATTTCTTACAGTATGGTTTGAACAATTGGATGTCAATAGAACCGGACAACGTTTGCCAACAGAATTTGCTGATCGTTACGGGCAAGATGTGATGCTGAAAACTCCGCTTCCTGCAAACAGCATGAAAACCAAAACCTACAATGCAGATTCCGGAGTACAATTTTGTGTGAAATACGACGATGGAACAGAAGAATGTTATTATGGAATGAGTGTAAAAGGAGAGCTCATGAAAAAACTACAAAATTATGGAGACCTGTACGGAAACAATGCCTATTTCTATCGTTTAATTAAAAAAGAAAAGGGAATTATGCTTTTGCAAGATCCCGTAGAATTGCACAAATATGTCGTTAAAACAGATTCGCAAACTAAAGGGCAGATGATCGACAACCGCTCCAATGAAAAACTATCTGAAAAACTTGCCGAATACCTTAGCGATTGCAAAAAAATATCAGAAGAACTAAAAAATGAAAGTTTGGATCTTCGAAATCAAGAAAATCAATTATATATACTGAAAGAATATGCTAAGTGTAAAAATTAACAAAACATTAACCTTTTCGCATACGAATTGACAAAGAAAATGCGTTAATTTTAAGGGACAATTAAAAATACAAACGATGCCTACTTCTCCCTCTTCCCACGCTTTGGCAACATCTTCAGATTCTACCGGTAGGAATGTTCGTGCGGAGGTGGCAGCAGAATCGTTTTTCTTTTTAGAAAAAGATAAAACGTTTTCGCAAAGTATAAATGATAAATTTGGAATAAAAGGAACAGGCTCAAGTTCAACATTTAGAACCACTTCTAAAATAACTAATTACAAGGGAAAATTATTCACGATTTGTCAGGGGCAGATTTTTGTTCAGCCCAACGCAGCAGATTCTACTAAGGTAAATGTTATCCTAAAACCCTTTTCGCAACCCATTAAAGGGTTGGCTATCAAATACATTATTTATCGGGGGCTTTTAAAAAGTGATTTTTTCAATGGCGGAGAAGTGCAACAAAACACAACAGATTTTATCATACGAATTCGGGAAGACTTTGCGAAATTTTACGGTGCAAATGGCGTCAATACCACACCACCACCTTTTCTGGCAGAATATATTGGTTATCCGGCTTCTAATCCCCAACCGGGACAGGAGCAAAACGATACGGATTTAATCGATGATTATTTCTTCAAAAAATCAGTGGAAGAAGATGCTAACGGACAAATCACCCAACCGGAGAAAAGGGCGTACGAGCTTCCCATTATTCCGCAAGGAATTTATCTTGGAAATACCAATGGAGCATTAGGAATCGATATTGTTTTAAACGAAGGAGACTTTAGCATCGAAAATGATCCCAATCCATTCCAGCTCAATCTGCAATACGCAAGAGCTGCTGATTTTGAACTTATACCTACAGGTAACGATTTTCAAAAGAAACTCATTCGGGAATCGGCAACACAGTTTATGGATATTGCGGCATTTTACGGAATGCACGCACAAGGAAAAGGAAAACTAAAAGTCAATACCCAAACCGCTGCTTTGCAGACGGTGAATGAAATATATAGTGCAATACAAAGTTTCCAAACCGCAAAAAC
>JAEWZE010000141.1 GCA_023395465.1 Pseudomonadota bacterium | reverse complement strand
GCGTAGCCGCGGCCGGCGCGGGCGTCGATCCGGACCCCGGCGGCGCGCAGGGCCTCGATCCGCTTCCAGACCGCGGCGCGGGTGAGCCCGGCCTCGCGCGCCAGCGCGTCGCCCGACACCGGGCCTGCGGCCAGGCGGTCGAGCAGGGCGCGGTCGGCGTCGGCGGTCACGGCGGATCCAGGGGCTGCATGGCGCCGATTATCCGGGATCGTGGCCCGGTCCGGCGGGGACTCGGCCCCTTGCACGGACCGCGCGCCGGGCCGCCCTGCAACCATCGGCGCCGTGTCCGCATCCGGGTTATAGTGCACCGTTGCCGCCGCAACGACTCTGGCCAAAGGATGGTTGCCATGGCTCCCCGATTCCTGCTCTGCCTGCTGCTGGCCTGCGCCGCCCTCCCGGTCGCGGCGCGCCAGCCTGCCATGATGGACGCCAATGGCGGCAGCGCCGGCTGCGATGCCACCGCGGAAGGCGAAGCCGGGGGCGAAATCCAGCGCCCGGGCGACAAGCGCGCCGTGCTGCCCAGCCGCAGCCGCGCGACCACGCCACGTCGCGGCGAGTCCGAATCGACCGCACGTCCGCCGCGCTGGCACAGCTTCCTGCCGGGCATGATCCGCTGAGGGATCCGGATTGCCCGGACGCCTGATCCGGCGGCTGCTCGGCCGCATGCCCGAACCGATCACCGACACGGACTGGAGGCACATCCGCGCCCGCGTGCGCTGGATCGCCAACCTCGACGCCGACCGCGAACAGCGCCTGCGCGCCCTCGCCTCGCGCTTCCTGCAGCGCAAGGCCATCACCCCGATCGAACCGCTGCAGCTCGATGCCCCGCAGCGCTGCCTGCTGGCCGCGCTGTGCTGCCTGCCGCTGCTGGAGTTCGGCGAGGAAGGCCTGCACGGCTGGTCGCAGCTGATCGTGTATCCGGATGCGTTCCGGGTGAACCGCAGCCACGTCGATGCCGCCGGCGTGCTGCATGAATGGGACGACGAACTGATCGGCGAGGCCTGGGACGGCGGCCCGCTGATCCTGTCCTGGGCCGACGTCGAAGCAGACCTCGACGATCCGCATGCCGGCTTCTGCGTGGTGGTGCACGAGATGGCGCACAAGCTCGACGCCCTCGACGGCGTGCTCGACGGCACGCCACCGCTGCCACGCGACTGGCAGCGGGCCTGGGCACGCGATTTCCAGCAGGCCTACGACGCGCTGGTGGCGGACGTCGATGGCGGCCGCGACGTGGCGATCGATCCCTACGCGGCCGAGGCGCCGGAAGAATTCTTCGCGGTGTGCAGCGAATACCACTTCAGCGATCCGGCGCTGCTGCGCGCGGCGTTTCCGCAGGTGGCGGCGCATTTCGAGCGGTTCTACGGACCATCGCCTTCGGCCTGACCGTCGCGCTTTCCACGGCGCAACGCATCCCCCGGCATTCGAAGCAACGACCGGACGGATCGCCTGGCCCGCATCGGGGGAGCTGGCGCGGCGGCGCCTCGCAGGCGTGGCTCAAAGCCCCGGCGGCAGCTGCACCTCGAACCTGGCGCCGCCGAGTTCGGTGGAGCGGCCCACGCGCAGCTCGCCGCGATAGCTGCGGACGATGTCCTGCACGATCGACAGGCCGATCCCGTGGCCGTGCACGCGTTCGTCGCCGCGCACGCCCCGCTGCAGCACCAGCGGGATGCGCTCTTCGGGGATTCCCGGACCGTCGTCGTCGACCGCGATGAGCAGGCCGGGGCGCCGGTTGGGCGCGGTCTGGCCGGTCTTGACCGTCAGCAGCACGCGCGCGCCGGCCCACTTGAAGGCGTTCTCGATCAGGTTGCCCAGCAGTTCCTGCAGGTCGCCGGGTTCGCCGTGGAAGCGCGCGGCCGGATCGATCTCGAATTCGCAGATCACGCCCTTGTCCGCGTAGATCTTCTCCAGGCTCTGCACCAGCGCCTCGGCGTGGGCCTCGATCTCCACCGGCGCGGCGAACAGCTTGTGCCCGGTCGAGGCGGCGCGGCCCAGCTGGTAGTTGACCAGGTCGGTCATCCGCTGCAGCTGGGTGGCGACGTCCTCGCGCAGCTCGCGTTCGTCCGCGTTCGAATCCAGCCGCGCGCGCAGCACCGCCAGCGGCGTCTTCAGGCTGTGGGCCAGGTCGGACATCGTGTTGCGCTGCTGCTCGAGGTTCTCGCGTTCGCTCTCGATCAGCGCGTTGATGCTGTCGGTCAGCGGCTCGAGTTCGCGCGGATGGCGCTCGCCCATGCGGTGGGCCTGGCCGCGCTGCACGCGCGTGAGTTCTTCGACCACCTTGCGCAGCGGCCACAGGCTCCAGCGCAGCACGAGGGTCTGCAGCAGCAGCAGGATCAGGCCGGCGATGCCCAGATACCCCCACAGCGCGGCCCGGAACACGCGCACCTGGCGCGGCACCGTGCCCGCGTCCTCCATCACGTAGATCGTGTAGGGAAACTCCGCTTCGGGCGCGCCTTCCTGCGGCGCCCAGACCATCCCCAGGCCATAGCGGTAGACATGGCCGGGCGTGCCGTCGCTGCGGACCATCGGCAGCGGACCTTCGAACTTCTCCTCGCCGCCGGCCAGGGGCAGCGCCTCGGGCAGCTGCGGGCCGGAGGCCGAACGCGAGGTCCAGCTGGCGTTGGGCAGCACGACCTCGGCATACAGGCCGCTGCCGGGACGGTCGAAGCGGTCGTCCGGGCCGTTGTCGGGCACGTAGATGTCGCCGCTGCGCAGGAACTCGATGTCACCGGCATAGGCGAACACGTAGTTGCGCAGACGATCGTGCTGGCCTTCGCCGGCCACGTCGAGGAAGGCGCGGTCGAGCGCGTAACCGGCCAGCGCCAGGAACGCGACCAGCGCGAGACTGGCGGCCATCAGCTGCCGCGCCTGCAGGGAGCGCGGACGCCAGGGCAGGACGCGGGCGGGCTTGCCTGTGCTCATCGGTCAGGAACGGATCATGCGTCGCGGCCCGCGCGACGCGGGCGGGCGCTCACGATAGCCGATACCGGTGCCGTCACGACGACGCCCGCGCGGGGCGGGCGATCAGCCCTCGCCGTTGCGCGGAATGGCGAAGCGGTAGCCGCGGCCGCGAACGGTCTCGATCGGCTTGAGCGTGCCTTCCGGGTCGAGCTTCTTGCGCAGCCGGCCGATGAAGACTTCCAGGACGTTCGAGTCGCGGTCGAAGTCCTGCTGGTAGATGTGCTCCGTCAGGTCGGCCTTCGAGACCAGCTCGCCGGCATGCATCATCAGGTACTCGAGCACCTTGTATTCGTAGCTGGTCAGGTCGACGTTCTGGCCGTGCACGGTGACCGTCTGCGCCGCGAGGTCGAGCACCACCGCGCCGCATTCGAGCGTGGGCTTGCTCCAGCCGGCCGCGCGGCGCACCAGCGCGTTGATGCGCGCCAGCAGTTCCTCGACGTGGAAGGGCTTGACCAGGTAGTCGTCGGCGCCCTGCTTGAGGCCATCGACCTTGTCCTGCCAGCTCGAGCGCGCGGTCAGGATCAGCACCGGGAACTGCTTGCCCTCGTCGCGCAGGGCCTTGATCAGCTCCATGCCGGACATCTTGGGCAGGCCCAGGTCGATGATGCCGACATCGAACGGCACTTCGCGACCCATGTACAGGCCTTCCTCGCCGTCCTGGGCCGCGTCCACGGCAAAGCCCTCGCGCTTGAGGCGCGCAGCCAGCGTTTCACGCAGGGGGGCTTCGTCTTCGACGAGCAGGATGCGCATGGAGAAAGCTCCGTTCAGAAATGTGAGGCGGCCAGTGTGGCCGGACTTTCCTGAACAGAATGCCGGGTCAGTCGTGGTCGTCGCGTGTAGGCTGGCGCCGCGGCTGCGGAGGCTGGCGGCGCTGCGGGTCGTCGACATAGACGCGCACGCGGCCGCGGTCGTCCATCGCCTTGATCCGGTTCACGTCGCGACCGTCTGACTGGATGCGTTCGGCGCTGAGCACGCGGCTGCCGCGATTGGACCGCTCGAAGCGGCGCACCGAATCGGACAGCGCATCGCGGTTGCGCGGTCGCTGCTCGTGGCCGCGTCCGCTGTCGCTGCGCTCGGGACCGCGCCGGTCGCGCGGCGGTTCCTGCGCCCAGACTGCGGACACGCTGCCGGCCGCCGCGAGGGCGCACAGCAGGACGATCTTCAGGCGGGACTGCACGGGAGACATTGGCGTTGGCCGTGGCGGCCGGACTTCCGGAATGGATCGGCATTCTTGAAAGACCGCGGTGAATCCCCCCTTAACTTTTCTTTCACCAGCGCACGCGGTTCAGCGCGCTGAAGTCGCCGCGACGAGACGCCACGCGCAGGGTCATCGCACTGCGGCGGCCCGTGGGCGCTCAGGCGGCCGCGGCCGGGCGCGCGGTCGCTTCGATCGCCCGCTCGATCAGGTCCCAGCCGGCGCCGGGGAGATGCGCGCCTTCGCTGAGCACCTGGCGATATGCGCGGCCGCCAGGCTGGCCGTGATACAGGCCGAGGATGTGGCGGGTGATGTGGCGCATCGGCACGCCGTCGGCGAGTTGCGCCTCGGCATAGGGCCGCAGTGAGCGCAACAGCTGGTCGCGCGGCTGCAGCGCGCTGCCGCGCAGGGCCGCGTCGACCCCGTGCAGGGTGTAGGGATCGTGGTAGGCGGCACGGCCGAGCATGGCGCCGTCGACATGCGCCAGGTGCGCCAGCGCTTCCTGCGTCGTGGCGATGCCGCCGTTGACCACGACCTGCAGCGCCGGGCGCTCGAGCTTGAGCCGGTAGGCCCAGTCGTAGCGCAGCGGCGGCACCTCGCGGTTCTCCTTCGGGCTGAGCCCCTTGAGCCAGGCGTTGCGCGCGTGCACCACGAACAGGCCGCAGCCGGCCGCGGCGACGGTGTCGATGAAGGCGATGAAGCGGTCGAAATCGTGGTCGTCGTCCACGCCCAGCCGGCACTTCACCGTCACCGGCACCGGCCGGCCGGCCGGCGCGACCGCCTGGATCATGGCCGCCACGCTGTCTGCCACCAGCGCCGGCTCGCGCATCAGGCAGGCACCGAAGCGGCCGGCCTGCACCCGGTCGGAGGGGCAGCCGCAGTTGAGGTTGATCTCGTCGAAGCCGTGTTCCGCGCCGATCCGCGCCGCCTGCGCGAGCAGCGCCGGCTCGCTGCCGCCGAGCTGCAGCGCCACCGGATGCTCGACCGGATCCATCGCCAGCAGCTTGGTGCGATCGCCATGGATCACCGCGTTGGCATGCACCATCTCGCTGTACAGCCGCGCCGACGGCGCCAGCAGCCGATGGAAGACCCGGCAATGCGAGTCGGTCCAGTCCATCATCGGGGCGACCGAGAGGCGGATGGCGTCGGCGTGGGGCGTGGCGCCGGGCAACGGGACGGCGGAAGTCATGGCATGCGGTGCGCGAAGCTGGCCGGCCATTGTCCGCTGCCCACGCGGGAAGGTCGAGGACGCGACGGCGGCCCCGCGGCCGGCGCGCCTGCGGAACGCGTCAGCCCTGCGCGCGCGTGCGCAGCAGCGCGGTGAACTCGTCGGCCGGCATCGGCCGGTGGTACACGTAGCCCTGGATCGTGTGGCAGCCCATGCCGGCCAGCAGGTCCACCTCGGCCATGGCTTCGACGCCTTCGGCGATCACGTCCTTGCCCAGTTCCCGGGTCAGTCCGACCACCGCGCGCACGATCGCCGCCGCGGGCGTGGTGCCGTCGCCCAGGTCCAGCACGAAGGAGCGATCGATCTTCAAGGTGTCGAACGGCAGGCTGACCAGGTAGGACAGCGAGGAATAGCCGGTGCCGAAGTCGTCGATGGCGATGCCCACGCCCAAGTCGCGAATGCGCTGCAGCTGGTGCTCGCCGGCCTCGCGGTCGCGCACCAGCATGCTCTCGGTGATCTCGATCTCCAGCTGCGAAGGGGCGATGCCCGCTGCGTCCAGCGCCGCGCGCAGGGTATCGGCCAGGCGGCGAGAACGCAGCTGGTGGCTGGAGACGTTGACCGCGACCACGGGCAGCCCCAGTCCGGCCGTCGTCCATTGCGCCAGCTGGCCGGTGGCCTTGCGCAGCACCAGTTCGCCCAGGTCGTCGATCAGCCCGGTCTCCTCGGCCAGGGCGATGAACACTCCCGGCGAGACCGGGCCGCTGCGCGGATGCATCCAGCGGGCCAGCGCCTCGGCGCCGACGATGCGCCCGTCGCGGCTGTCCACGCGCGGCTGGAAGTGGACGTCGATCGCGCCCTCGGCGATGGCCTGGCGCAGGTCCTGCTCGAGCTGCAGCCTGGACTGCGCGGCATCGTTCATTTCCGGGGCGAACACCCGCAGCGCCCGCCCCCCGGCGCGCTTGCCGTGGTACATCGCCACGTCGGCGTTGCGGATCAGGGTGCTGGCGTCGGCGCCGTGGCCCGGATAAAAGGCGATGCCGGCACTGAAGCGCTGCACGAACTCGCGTCCCGCCGCCCGGACCGGCAGCGACAGGCCGTCGACGATGCGCTGCATGGCGCGCTCGGCCGCCTCCGGCGTGGCGGCGCCGGCCAGCAGGACGCAGAACTCGTCCCCACCGAAGCGCCCGACCAGGTCGCCCGGCGAGAGGCTGTCGCGGATCCGCTCGCCGACGGCAACGAGCAGCGCGTCGCCGGACGCGTGGCCGAGCCCGTCGTTGATCGACTTGAACCGGTCCAGGTCGAGGAAGGCGACGGCGAACCCCGTGCCGTCGCGCCGGGCCTGTTCGATGGCCGCGTCCACTGCCTCGAACGTCGCCAGCCGGTTGGGCAGCAGCGTCAGCGGATCGTGCCGCGCCTGGAACACGAGCTGGCGCCGGCCTTCGTCCACGGCCAGCGCCACCGGGATGGCTTCGGCCAGCTTGGTGGCCTGCAAGAGCGGGCCGTCGATCTCCTCGGGCCTCCGATCGAAGCCAAGCACGACCTGCACGCGTCCGGGATGGGCGGCGGTCTCCAGCACGAACACCACCTCCACCCCGTCGCGCTGGCAGGCGTCGCGGACGCAGCCGGGCGCCAACCCGGCGACGGGATGCCAGCGGCCCTCCGCCGAAGCGGGCACGCCGACGCGGCCATCGATGCACGCCATCGGCTGCGTCGCGTCCGCGTCGTGCGTCAGCACGAACAGGGCGGCCTCGCTCCCGCCGGCGACGGCCACGCAGACGGTGCGGCATCCGGACAGGGCCCGCATGCCGCCTGCCACCTGGTCCATCAGCGCCTGCAGCGACGCACCCTGCACGATCAGGCGGTCGACGTCCGACAGCATCCGCAGCGTATCCATCTGCCGGCCGATGCGCTGCTGCATCCGTCCGAAGCTGCGCGCAAGCAGGCCGAACTCGTCCTCGCCGGCCTGGCGGTCGAGCCGTGTCTTCCCACCCTCGAAGCGCTGGATCCTGCGCAGCAGGTCCGACAGCGGGACCAGCACGCGGCGGATCTGCACCGAACTCAGCAACACCACCAGCAGCAGCACCGCGATCGCGGCCGGCACCAGCACGCCGCGATAGTGGGCAAGGCTGTGCCCGGGCCCGGACACGGCGAACGCAGTCCAGTCGTCCGCGCCGAACGCCGGCCTGAGGAACAGGTCCCATCCGGCCACCACCAGCCGCTCTCCGGCCTCGGTGCCCGGATGCCCGCCGCAGAACAGCCGGGTGCGGCCGGCATACATGCAGATGCGCATGGCGTGGCTCATCTCGCTGGGATCGCCCCAGAGGAAGGCCGGATCGAGCGTGCCGGCCAGCACCCGGTCGCCCGTCACGCGCAGGAGCGTCGGCATCGCCCCGGCGCCCGGCGCGACGTGGAGCCGGTCCAGGGTGTCCGCGGCGGCGGCGAACTGCGCGGCGGCCGGGCCGCGGTCGTCCGGCGACGGCGGCCACGCGGCCACCGACACGTTGCGGAAGAACACGGCCAGGTGGGCCTCGCTGCCGGCAGCCAAGGCGTCCGGATCGGCCAGCGCCAGCGCGCGGTCGGCCAGCTGCAGGCGTTCGTAGACGCCCAGCGCATAGTTCTTGCCACCCTCGCGCAGGAACGCATGCCGCGCCTGCTCCGCGTCATCGGTCGCGGTGCGGTAGGTCATCCAGAACACCACCGCCGTGGGCAGCAGCGCCGCAAGCCCGAACATGATGAACAGCCGGCGGCCGAACCGGCTGCCGAGCAGCGCCGTGGACAGGCGGAAACCGTCAACCATCGGCCACCGTCAGAAGTCCTCGGCCAGGCCGATGTATCCGCCGTCGCGCGCCCGGATCACGTCGTCCAGGCTGTCCTTCTGGCTGACCTGCTTCTTGAACACGCCGTTCTTGCCGGCGCTGAACAGGTCGTAGTCGGAGTTGAGCGGGTTGAGCCTGCGATCCTTGCGCGCGGCGCCCTTGTTGGTGGTCCGCAGGTTTGTGTAGTGGTAGGGGCGCCCCCAGGGATCGAGGAAGTTGGCCCGGCCGATATCGGCGAGGCTGGCCGGCAGCGGCCCGTTGGGCAACTGCTGGAAGCGCACGATCTCCAGCTCCATGGTGGCGATGTCCGAGGCCGCCGTGGCGATGCGGGCCCGCTCCACGAAGCGGGCGTACTGGCCCTGTGCGATGGCGGCCAGGATCGCCAGCACCGCGACCGTGATCACCAGTTCGATCAGGGTGAAGCCCAAGCCGGATCGCATCCGCGCGGGGCTGCGCCAGGGCCGCCTGCGCGGCAGCGGGGGCGCAGGGTCGTCGGTGGGCAGGGGCGGTACGGGTTGCATGGCGTGTGTGTTCAGGTCGCGTGTCGGGGCCGGAGCATCCGGGCCGCCTCAGGATGTGTCATCGGCCGCACGCGGGAAAACGTGAGTCAGCCGGATCGCCGGAAACCGTCCCTGGCCTGCCGGCAGCGTATCCATCCGGCGGCGCCGCGGCCAGCTGCGCGCGCCGCCCGCGCCCCACCGGCGCCCGCCAAGGGGTCAGGCCTGTTTCGGGCGCAGGCATTGCCCGGCGATCGCGGTGATCAGGATGCAGGTGTTGGTCACGATGAACACCCAGTTGCCCAGCATCACGCTGTAGGCGATGAAACCGACCGACGCCAGGCTCTGGCCGATGAACAGCCAGCGCGAGACGCCCGCGCCGCCTTCCGCCACCTGCTTGCGGATCTGCCGGACCAGGGTTGCCAGCAGGATCGCCGACGCGGCCCAGCCGATGAGGTCGGGATTCATGCGTGCGGCGCCGCGCGCGGGGTGCGCGGCAGCTGGCCGTGCGCGTGGGTGGCGGCGGCCGCGGCCTGGCCGACGGCCACGGAAATCTGGTTGAGGCCGCCGACGATGTCGCCGATGGCGTACAGGCCGGGCGTGGCGGTGAGCTGGTGGCGGTCGACGAGGATCTCGCCGCCGTCCGTGCGCTCCACATGCAATCCATCGATCGGCACCGAGGTGTCGAAGCCGAGGAAGCTGTAGACCGTGTCGAACTCGGCCGCGGCGGTCCCGCTGCGGAACCGGCACCGCTCCCCGTCGAACTCGAGCCTGCCGCCGCCGAGCCACTGCACGCCATCCGAGCGGGCCGTGGCGCCGTCCTCGCCGCCATCGGCGCCGTCGAGCGGCAGCGCCGTCACATCGGCCGAGAACGTCCGCAGGAAGCGCGCGTGCGAGCCGATGTCCGCGCCACGGCCGAATACGCCGATGCGGCCGTCGCTGGCTTCGAAGGCATCGCAGATCGGGCACAGGCGGAGCGCGCCGCAGGCGAGCGCCTCGCCCGCCCAGTCTCCCGGCAGGCGGTCGCGCAGACCCGTGGCGATCATCACCATGCGTGCGCGCCAGTGGCGGCCGCCGGCGTGCACGACGAAGCCTTCGCCGTCGTCGCCGCGCGCGATCCGGTCCACCCGCGCTTCCTCGATCGGCACCTCCGCCTCCGCCGCCTGCCTGCGCAGCCGCCGCAGCAGTTCCACCCCGGAAATGCCCCCAGGGAACCCCGGGCAGTTGTTGCTCTCGGGAATCCAGCGCGCGCGGCTCTCGCCGCTGTCGAACACCAGGCAGGCGCGATGGAAGCGTCGCAGGTACATCGCCGCGGTAAGGCCGGCGGGCCCGCCTCCCACGATTGCCACGTCGATCATGCCCGGGTCCGTTCCGCCTGCATCGGGCGGACACTTGAGCAGCGCGGGCGTCAACACCGCGAGAAGCCCGCGCCGCGACCACGCCTGCGCGCCGCGGCGGGCGGACGCGGCGTGCCGTGGCGTGGGGTGGCGTGGATCAGGCGGCCCTGATGGAGATGCCGGCGTCGACGCAGCCGCCGTTGCGGTGCTTCATCGAGGTCCAGCCCGGCATGCCGTGGAAGACCAGCACGTAGTCGGCGGCGTACTCGAACCGGGCGATGGCCTCGGGGCTCATGCCGCGCTCGATCGACTGGACGCCCTGTTCGAGGTAGTTCCAGAAGCGCGTGTCGTCGTCGATCGAGAGCGCGCGATGCAGCAGGTCGCGGAAAAGATCGAGTGAGACGGGATCTTCATCTTCGAAGGCAATGGGGAAGACGCCGGCGTCCCCGCCGTTTCGCGAAAAGGTATGCGTGTCCATGAGGCGCCTGTAGGTCTAGTTCGGTGCGCGTTGCCGGCCTGGCCGGTACGCGTTGTTCTACGCCCGCGCCGGTGCAGGCCTCGTCAACGAAGATCGGCCAGCTGAACGCGTTCATTTTCCACGCGCGCCTGGGCCCGCCCGCCGCCATCCCGACTCGTCCTGCGCTGGCGCATGCGCCTTCTGTTCGTCCTTGTACGCGCGCACCTTGCTGGCCGCGATCGCACCGCGCGAACCGACGATCATCTCGGTCATCCACGCCAGCAGCGTGTCGCTGTACTGGCGCTGCGCCGGCTTGTCGTCGAAGCCGTGGCTGGCCTCAGCAACCAGGCGGCGGGTCATCGAGCGCGCACGCGGAAAGGCGGCGGCGTAGTTGTCGATCACCTGTCGCGGGATGATCTCGTCGCGACCGGCCTCGACCAGCAGCGCATCGCCCTCGAACCGCTGGCAGGCACGCAGCGCGCGGTTGGCGTCGGGCGCGACCGGGCTGTGCCGGTAGCGCACCAGGTCCGGATCGTCGTGCAGCCGGCGCTTGGGCAACTCCCAGTCCCGGTCCAGGTACAGCGCCGGCGTGCGCAGCGCGAGCCAGCGCACCGGACGCAGCGCGGACAGGATCGCGGCCAGGTAGCCGCCGTAGCTGACGCCGACCACGGCCACCGCCTCGGCGTCCACGTCGGCCTGGGCGGCGAGCCAGTCGTAGCAGGCGCACAGGTCGTCCAGGTTCTGCGCACGGGTGACGGTGTCGTGATTCGCCGCGTCGGCCCGATGACCGCGCAGGTCGAAGGTCAGGCACACGCAGCCCAGCGCCGCAACCTCGCGCGCGCGGCTCAGGTCCTGGGTCTGGCTGCCGCCCCAGCCGTGCACGAACAGCACGGCGGGCAATGCGCGCTGCGGCGCCAGCAAGGTGGCTTCGACCGACTCTCCCGGAACGACCTCGATGCCGAGGCGGCCCAGCTCAATATCCATCGACCCTGGCGTACTTGCAGGGCGACTCGGCGTCGCCCGGCCAGACCAGCACGGCGTCGTCGGGCAGCGCATCGCGATCGTAGGCTTCCACCGTTTCGGTGACCACCCAGCGCAGGTCCGGATCGCGGGCGAAGCGCTCCATCGCCAGCAGCTCGGCCATGCTCGCGCCGCCGAAGCGCCAGGACTGCTCGAGCACGCCGCAGTGCCGCACGCCATCGCGGTCGTGGCCGACGATCACGTCGTAGTTGCAGCGCGAGGCCAGCACGCGATACGCGCCGCGCACCGCGCGGTCGTACTGCATCGCGGTGCACACCGCCTCGCGCGCCTCCCCGGGCGGCAGGGTCGCGCACAGGCTGGCGAGGTCGCCGCGGAACACGGTGAGCCGGGAACCGCCGTAGACGCGCTTGCCGTGTGGATCGGCCACGGTGCGCTGGGTGCCGTGGTAGGCGATGGCGTGTCCGCCCACCCGGGCGCCGCCGACGCCATAGGTGGCGGCCTCGGCCAGGTCGCGTTCGACCACCAGCCCATGCTCCACGCCGATCGCCGCGGCCGATTGAAGCCAGTCGCGTGCCACACGCGCGTCGTCGACTACGGTCTGGTCGTTGCCGCCGCGCGCATAGGGACTCTTGATCCGCAGCGGACCGCGTTCCAGCAGGGCCTCGCAGGCCGCCAGCGCATCGGCGCGCGTGAACACCGACCACCCCGGCAGCGTGCTGGCCTCGATGCCGGGGACGTCGCGCCAGCCGGCCGGCACGCCGCTGCCACTGGGCCAGCGCGGATGGCTGACCAGCTTGGTACCGACGAACGCATGCGGCACCACCCCGCCCCACAGTCCGCCCTCGTCGCCGATGCCCAGCCGTTCGGCCTCCTCGCGCAGCAGGGTGCGCATCGGCAGCCAGTAGCGTGCCCCGGCGCCGGCAGCGCCCGCGTCGGTCGCCGGCGCACCCGAGCAGCGCGGGCAGGCGCCGCAACGCGGCATGCAGGCTGGCGAGTTCGTGGGTCGAATGCGCGCCGCCATGGTCGATGAAGGGCATCACCGTGCGGGGCAGTTGCGGCGCGACGGGCGGGGGCGGGGCAGCCTCGGTGGCAAGCATGACGGGCATGGCGGTGGATCTCCTGATCCGGCGGGGCTCCGGCCTGCAGCTTCATCTGCGGCGGGTTTGCGCCGAACGACGGCGCCCGTCGGAATGGTCCACGCGCGGATAACGTCGCGCTCACGCGGCGAGAACACGCCGGGAAGGTACGGCACTTCCGGATCCGGGACGGCGCCCGCAGGCGTAAGGAAACGGCTCGAAGCGGGCCGGCCCGCGTCGCAACCAGCGACGGGCCTCGTGCAACGCCTCAGCGGGCCGGACGTGCCTTGATGTCGATCGGCCGCGCCCAGCGCCGGTAGCTGGCGACGATGTCCTCGCGGATGCGCGCATGCAGCCTGGCTTCGTCGTCGAGCTCCAGGCGCGCGAGGATGCCCGCCCAGCCACCGTCGGCGCCTGCGAGCCGGGCGTCGACCAGGCTGCGGCAGGGCCGCCCGCCGGCGCGGGCCAGCGCGCAGGCGTAGTACACCTCGCCCGGGCGCATGCGGCCATCGGCCAGCGCCTCGTCCACCAGCGGCCGCGGCGCCTCGAGGTAGCGCACGATCTCGTCGACGAAGGCCTCGCGGTAGCGCGCGGCGTACCGGTCCATGTCGTCCAGGCGCAGGTCGATCCACGCATTGCCGGTGCCGGCGATCTCTTCCTGCGCGGCCGCGGTCGACGCGGGCGGCGCATCCTGGGCGGCGACGCCGGAGGCCAGCGCCGCGCCCAGCAGCACGGCCCACATCCGGGCGGCCGGCAGGCGCACGTCAGCCCGCCAGCGCGGCCGGTGCCGCGGACGCCACCACGTCCCGCACCGCCTGCGGCAGTTCGGCGGCAGTGGCCACCTGTCGCAGCCGCGGGTGCCCGGCGACGTCGTCGGCCTCGTTCTCGTGCGCCCAGGTCAGGTGGTAGGGCACGTGCACGCCCCAGCCGCCCAGGCGCAGCACCGGCACGATGTCCGAGCGCAGCGAGTTGCCGATCATGGCGAAGCGGTCGGCCGGGATCCCGAACTCCTCGAGCAGGCGCGCATAGGTGCCCGCGTCCTTCTCGCTGACGATCTCGATGCGGCGGAACAGCGCGGACAGTCCGCTGTCGCGCACCTTCGCTTCCTGGTGGAACAGGTCGCCCTTGGTGATCAGCACCACGTCATGCGCGGCCGCGATCTCCTCCACCGCCTCGCGCACGCCCGGCAGCAGGTCCACCGGGTGGCGCAGCATGTCCTTGGCGATGTGCACGATGCGGTGCAGGTCGCGTGCGGGAATGCGCCCCTCGGTGATGTCGACCGCGGCCTCGACCATGGACAGCGCCATGCCCTTCACGCCGTAGCCGAACACCGCGATGTTGCCCTTCTCCACCGCGTACAGGCGATCGCGCACGCCAGTATCGCCGAGGTCGACGTGGCGCCCGACGATGCGTTCGAATTCCTCCTGCGCGGCGTGGAAATAGTCCTCGCTGCGCCACAGGGTGTCGTCGGCATCGAAGCCGACCATGTCGATCACGGCCATGGCACGGAGTATATGACGGCCCACAACGGCATCGGCGGCCCGCAGGCCGCCGATGCGCATGCCCTCAACGGGCGGCTGGTGCGATGGCGTCAGTCGGTGCCGCCGGAGGCCTCGGGCTGGGCCGCGTTGTTGCGCGCGACGAAGGCCTTGTACTCGTCCGGGGTCAGCTCGCCGTTGCTGTCGGCGTCGGCGTCGCCGAACACCTGCGCCAGCGACTGCAGGCTGCCGGCCTCGGTCTGGCTGAGGGTGCCGTTGCCGTCGACGTCGAGGTCGGCCCAGGTCAGCGGCTTCTGCTCGGCGGCCGGCGAGGTGGAGGTCGTCGGATCCGTCGGCGGTGCGGTGGACGTGGCCGGATCGGTCGGAGGCGTCTGCTGCGTGGGGGAGGTGCTCGAGTCCTGGGCGAAGGCGGCCGGGATGGCCAGGGCGGCGCCGAACGCGATCAGGGCGGCCAGGGGCTTGCGTGCATGCTTCATTCGCTGTCTCCATCGGGGGATGTGAAGTGGCGCGGGGCTGCACGTCCATGACGACCGCTTCCGCACGGGCCACACCTTGCCCGCCGCTCATGAAGACCGGTGCATGGATGGAGTTAAGGGGTCGTTCCGCGCGCGGATGGCGTTCAGCTGCGCGCACTGTCGCCGCGGGCGCGCGGGCGGCCGCCACAACGCGCACATCGACGGGCCGCTGCAGGCTCCGGACGCACTGCGGACCCGGGCCCCCGCGCATCGGCGACGCGCCGGGCCGCCCGCCAGGCGGGCGCTATCATGCGTCGACCCAGTTCCGGGCGAGGAGCCTTCCGATGCATCGATCCGCACTGACCATCCCCCTGCTGTCCCTGGCGCTGCTGGCCGCGTGCGGCAACGGCAACGGCAGCGCGCCCGCGGCGCAGTCCGACGAAGGCGCCGCCACCGCGCAGGTCGCGGACGCCGCCGAACGCGAGGTCCGCGAGATCGGTCCGTTCTCGGCCGAGACCATCGCCACCTTCAACGAGCCGTGGGCGCTGTCGTTCCTGCCCGACGGCCGGCTGCTGGTCAGCGAGCGCCCCGGCGCGCTGAAGCTGGTCGACGTGGCCAGTGGCCGCGCGGGCGACATCGGTGGCCTGCCCGAGGTGGTGTACGGCGGCCAGGGCGGCTTCGGCGACGTGGTGCCGCATCCGCAGTTCGCCGGGAACGGCCTGGTCTATGTCAGCTATGCCGAACCCGGCGACGGCGATACCGCCGGCGCTGCGGTCGCGCGCGCGCGGCTGGTCACCGACGACGCGGGCGGCGGTCGCCTCGAAGGCCTCGAAGTGATCTGGCGGCAGGTGCCCAAGGTCACCGGCCGCGGCCATTACGCGCATCGCATCGTGTTCCATGACGGCAAGCTGTGGATCGCCTCGGGCGAGCGGCAGAAGTTCGATCCTTCGCAGGACATGCAGTCCAACCTGGGCAAGGTGCTGCGCCTGGAGGAAGACGGCAGCGTGCCGGCCGACAATCCGTTCGCCGACCAGGGCGGGGTCGCCGCGCAGGTGTGGTCGCTCGGCCACCGCAATCCGCTGGGCCTGGCCTTCGACGCCAGCGGCCAGGCCTGGGACATCGAGATGGGGCCCAAGGGCGGCGACGAGCTCAACCGTGTCGAGCGCGGCGCGAACTACGGCTACCCGGTGGTCTCCAACGGCGACCACTACGACGGCCGCCCGATCCCCGACCACGACACGCGTCCGGAATTCAATGCGCCGGCGATCAGCTGGACGCCGGTGATCTCGCCGTCGAGTCTGGTCTTCTATTCGGGCGAGCTGTTCCCTTCGTTCCAGGGCAACGCGTTCGCCGGCGGCCTGTCGTCGCAGTCGCTGGTGCGCATCGAGTTCGATGGCGAGGGCGCGCGCGAAGCCGAGCGCTTCGCGATGGGCGCGCGCATCCGCGGCGTGCGCCAGGGCCCGGACGGCGCGCTGTGGGTCATCGA
>JAEWZE010000036.1 GCA_023395465.1 Pseudomonadota bacterium | reverse complement strand
GCCGCAGGATGGATCAGGCGACCAGTCCGGCCGGCAACTGCATGGTCACGCAATGCAGGCTGCCGTTCTGCCAGATCAGCGGACGGCAGGGCACCTGCACGATCTCCCGGTCGGGAAAGGCCTGCTGCAGCACGGCCGCCGCCGCGGGATCGGCAGGGTCGCCGTACGCCGGCATCAGGACCGCGCCGTTGACGATCAGGAAGTTGGCGTAGGAGGCCGCCAGCCGGCGGCCTCCGTCCAGCGCCGGCTCCGGCCAGGGCAGCGCGAACAGCCGGTAGGGCTGGCCGTCGGCGGTGCGCAGCGCGGCGAGTTCGGCGGCCATGGCCTGCAGCCCGGCGTAGTGGCTGTCGGCCGGATCGTCGCAGGCCTGGTAGACGATGGCGTCCGGCGCGGCGAAGCGGGCGAGGGTGTCCACGTGGGCGTCGGTGTCGTCGCCTTCCAGCTGGCCATGCTCCAGCCACAGCACCCGGTCCTGCGCCAGCCAGTCGGCCAGGCGCGCACCCAGCTGCTCGCGGGTAGCGCCCGGATGGCGTTCGCCCAGGCAGGTCCAGGTGCTCAGCAGGGTGCCGGCACCGTCGGTCTCAATCGCGCCGCCTTCCAATGCAAAATCAATGGATTGGCGGGAACTGTTCGAGAAGATCCCCATGCCGTGCAGGCGCTCGACCAGCAGGTCGTCCTGGGCAGCGTCGAACTTGCCGCCCCAGCCGGTGAAGCGGAAATCCAGCAGGCGGAAACCGCCGTCCTCGCGCAGGGCGATCGGGCCGGAATCGCGCAGCCAGGTGTCGTCGTAGGGCACTTCGACGAAGCGCACCCGGCCCATGTCCACGCGCGCCGAGGACAGCCGTGCGCGCGCATAGGCCTCCACGTCGGCGTCGGCCACGCACACGATCGCGGGCTCGAAGCGGGTGATGGCCGCGACCAGGGCGATGTAGGTGTCCTCCACCTCGCCGAGCCGGTCGGCCCAGTCGGTGTCGGCGTTCGGCCACGCGATCAGCACGGCGGACTGGGGTTCCCACTCCGCGGGGAATCGCGCTGACGGCTGGGTCATCTTCGGGCGGGCTGTCTCGTTGCGTTCAGCGGATCGCGGGCCTGGGGCCGGTTTCGCTGGCGGTAGCCTGGTTGAGTACCGCGTCGATCACGCGGTCGCGTTCGAAATACACGGTGAACTGCGGGTATACCCAGCGGTTGATGGTCGGCCACTGGCGCTTCTGGCCACCGCGCGGATCCAGGCGTTCGCTGGGCGCGCCGTAGCGGGCCTGCACCTGCGCGCTGCTGAGGCCACGCTCGGGCAGCGCGACATGCGCCTTGTGCTGCGCACGGTCGACCAGCAGGGTGTCGGCGGAGGCGCCGCCCGCGACGCAGAGCAGTGCGGACAGGACGAGGCGGGAAGTCAGGCGCATGGTCGGGATCCTCTGGCGCGGGCCGGTGGGTGTGTGGGCACCGGCGTTTTAACAGATTCGTGCGCGCCGCGCCGTGCGCCCGGGCGCGTTGCCGGCCGGAACCGCAAGCCGCGTCCTGCCGCGCGGGTACGCAAAAAGGCCGCATCGCTGCGGCCTCTTGCTGCCTGCATGGCCGACCCGCCCGGCCAATGGCCGGCAGGTCGCGCGAATCAGCGCTGGCGCGCCTTGAAACGCGGGTTCGACTTGCAGATCACGAAGACCTTGCCACGGCGACGAACGACCTTGCAGTCGCGGTGACGGGCCTTCGCCGACTTCAGGGAGGACAGGACCTTCATGGGAAACCTCGAAAACGGGGTTGAAAAAGTAAGCCGCGCATTATAGCGGTGATTCCCGTGCCGATTCAAGCGCTTGCCCGCACGAGCCCGATCCGGCGTGCGGACGGGGCGGGGCGGACCGTGCTGCAGGATAATCGTAGGCCCACCACAGCAGCCCTCGACCATGCCCGATACCGTTCCCGTCCTCACCATCGATGGCCCGTCCGGTTCCGGCAAGGGCACGATCAGCCGGCTGGTCGCGCGCCGGCTGGGCTGGCATTACCTGGATTCCGGCGCCCTGTACCGGGCGGTCGGGGTGGCCGCGGGCTGGGCCGGGATCGACCTGGACGATGCCGGCGCCCTGGTGCGCTGCGCGTTCGACACCCGGGTGGATTTCCACGAGGCGGCCGGCGACGAGCTGCGGGTGCTGGTCAACGGCCATGATGCCACCGACGACCTGCGCACCGAGACCGCAGGGGCCGCGGCGTCGGCGATCGCCGCCATCCCCGAGGTACGCACCGCGCTCAAGGATCGCCAGCGCGCGTTCCGCCAGCCACCGGGCCTGGTCGCCGACGGCCGCGACATGGGTACGGTCATCTTCCCGGACGCCCCATACAAGGTGTTCCTGACCGCCAGCGCCGACGAGCGCGCGGAGAGGCGCTATAAACAGTTGAAGGACAAGGGGGTTTCGGTCACAATGGCCGGTCTGCTGCGCGAGATCCTCGCGCGCGACGCCCGTGACGCCAGTCGCACGGTGGCGCCGCTGCGGCCGGCCGACGACGCCGTCCGCATCGACACCACAGGCCTTGGCATCGACGCGGTGGTCGGGCGCGTGCTGGCGCTGGTCGCCCCCGGAGCCGGTCGATAGACCGGTAGCGGGGCGCCGGCGTGGTCGCGCCGGCAGGCAAGAACGCCGTGCGGAATGTCCCGCACGGTTCCATCCACCATCACACTCACGGCCCCACGCAATCCCGCGCAGGCCGACAAACGGGTGGACCGCCACGCCCCACCGGGCATGCGGTCTGAGTCATCAACCGGGTATTTCCAAATGACCGAATCATTCGCAGAACTGTTCGAAGCCAGCCAGTCGCACCTGGCCAAGCTCAAGCCGGGCGCCATCGTCACCGGCACCGTGGTCCAGGTGCGCACCGACGTGGTCGTCATCAACGCCGGCCTCAAGTCCGAAGGCATCGTGCCGATCGAGCAGTTCCGTAACGAAGCCGGCGAGATCGACGTCGCCGAGGGCGACGTCGTCAAGGTCGCCCTCGACTCGCTCGAGAACGGCTTCGGCGAAACCGTGCTGTCGCGCGAGAAGGCCAAGCGCGCCATGGTGTGGGACGAGCTGGAAGAAGCGCTCGAGAAGAACGAAACCATCGTCGGCCGCATCAGCGGCAAGGTGAAGGGCGGTTTCACCGTCGACATCAAGGACGTCCGCGCATTCCTGCCGGGCTCGCTGGTCGACGTGCGCCCGGTCCGCGACCCGGTGTACCTCGAGGGCAAGGAGCTGGAGTTCAAGCTCATCAAGCTCGACCGCAAGCGCAACAACGTGGTCGTGTCGCGCCGCGCCGTCGTCGAGAGCGAGCACTCCGAGGAGCGCGAGGCGCTGATGGAGAAGCTGGTCGAGGGCGCCGTGCTCAAGGGCGTGGTCAAGAACCTCACCGACTACGGCGCGTTCGTCGACCTCGGCGGCATCGACGGCCTGCTGCACATCACCGACATGGCCTGGAAGCGCGTGCGCCATCCGTCCGAAGTCGTGGAAGTGGGCCAGGAGCTCGACGTCCGCGTGCTCAAGTACGACCGCGAGCGCAACCGCGTCAGCCTCGGCCTCAAGCAGCTGGGCGAGGATCCGTGGGACAACATCGCCCGCCGCTACCCGTCCAACACCCGCGTGTTCGGCAAGGTTTCCAACGTCACCGATTACGGCGCGTTCGTCGAGATCGAGCCGGGCGTCGAAGGCCTGGTGCACGTGTCCGAGATGGACTGGACCAACAAGAACGTCAACCCGTCCAAGGTGGTGCAGGTCGGTGACGAGCTCGAGGTCATGGTGCTCGACGTCGACGAAGAACGTCGCCGCATCTCGCTGGGCATCAAGCAGGTCACGTCCAACCCGTGGGAGACCTTCGCGGCCATCCACAAGAAGGGCGACAAGGTCGAGGGCCAGATCAAGTCGATCACCGACTTCGGCATCTTCATCGGCCTGGACGGCGGCATCGACGGCCTGATCCACCTGTCGGACATCAGCTGGAACTCCACCGGCGAGGAAGTCGCGCGCAACTTCAAGAAGGGCGACACCCTTGAAGCGGTGGTGCTGGCGGTCGACCCGGAGCGCGAGCGCATCTCGCTGGGCGTCAAGCAGCTCGAGCAGGATCCGTACGGCCAGTTCCTGGCCAACCACCCGCGTGGCTCCAAGGTCAACGGCACGGTGAAGGAAGTCGACGCCAAGGGTGCGGTCATCGACCTGGGCGAGGGCGTGGAAGGCTATGTCGCCGCGCGCGACGTCGCCGACGTCCGCGTCGACGATGCCAGCCAGCACCTCAAGGTGGGCGATGCGATCGAGGCCAAGTACATCGGCCAGGACCGCAAGAGCCGCACGTTGCAGCTGTCGATCCGCGCCAAGGACGAGGCCGAGGCGGCCGAGACCCTGGCCGAGTACAACAAGGTCGCGGCCGAGGCTTCCAGCGGTACCACCAAGCTGGGCGCGCTGCTGCGCGAGCAGCTGGAGAACAAGTCCGAGTAATCGGGCTTGCGGCGCCAGCCGCGTCGCCCGGCCGTCTGGCCGGGCGGCTTGAAAGGTGGATGGCCCGGCATGCCGGGCCATCCATCCGAGTGTCCACGGATGCGTCGACGATGACCAAATCGGAACTGATCGAGATCCTCACCCAGCGCCAGGCGCACCTGAAGGCCGACGACGTCGATCTGGCAGTGAAATCGCTGCTGGAGATGATGGCCGGCTCGCTCGCCAACGGCGAGCGGATCGAGATCCGGGGTTTCGGCAGCTTCTCGCTGCATTTCCGTCCGCCCCGTACCGGGCGCAATCCCAAGACGGGCGAAGCCGTGGCGCTGCCCGGCAAGCACGTTCCGCATTTCAAGCCTGGCAAGGAGCTGCGCGAGCGCGTCACCGCCGTGGTTCCGCTGCCGCTCGAGGAGTAGGGCGCGTCCGCGCCGCGCCGCAGCGCATGCGACTGCTCCGGATTTTCCCCGCAATCGTCTTTATCGCCCTGGGCATCGCCCTTGGCGTACTCAATCCGCAGCGCGTTGCCCTCGATCTCGGGGTCGCCGTGCTGCCTGCCGGTTTGGGCGTGGCACTGCTGGCGGCCGTGCTGCTCGGCGCCATCCTCGGCGGACTGGCGCTGGCGCTGGGCGTGATCGCGCCATTGCGCCGTGAACTCGAACGCAAGCGCGTGCGCGACGATGCGCCGCGTCCATCCAACGACACGGGAGTCTGAGCCATGGCCTTCGTCACCGAGTGGTTCTGGTTCTTCCTGCTGCTGCCCCTGGCCGCGCTCAGCGGCTGGGTGATCGGCCGGCGCGGCGGCGAGCGCCACAGCGACACGCAGGTGAGCCGGCTGTCGACCACCTATTTCCGCGGCCTCAACTACCTGCTCAACGAACAGCCGGACAAGGCGATCGAGCTGTTCCTGCATATCGCCGAGCTCGACAAGGAAACCTTCGAGACGCAGCTCGCACTCGGGCACCTGTTCCGCCGCCGCGGCGAGGTCGATCGCGCGATCCGCCTGCACCAGGGGCTGGCCCAGCGCCCGGACCTGAGCGATCCGCAGAAGGTGCAGGCGCTGCTGGCGCTGGGCGAGGACTACATGAAATCCGGCCTGCTCGACCGCGCCGAAGTGGTGTTCACCGACCTGGCCCGGATCGACCAGCGTGCGCCACAGGCGCTCAAGCACCTGATCGGCATCTACCAGGCCGAGCGCGATTGGGAAAAGGCCATCGACAACGCCACCCGGTTCGAGGATGTCACCGGCGAGCCGATGGGCAAGCTGATCGGGCAGTTCGAGTGCGAACTGGCCGAGCGATTCCGTGGCGCCGGCAAGCTGGAAGAGGCGAGGGCAGCGATCGCCCGCGCCTACCAGGCCGATGCGATGTCGGTGCGCGCCGGCATCATCGAGGGCCGGTTGGAAACCGACGCGGGCAATCCTGAGGCCGCCGTGCGCGCCTTCGAGCGCGCCGCGCGCAACGACCCCGAATACCTGCCGGAACTGCTGCCGGCGTTGATGCAGAACTATCGCAAGGTGGGCGATCTGGCAGGTGCGCGCGCGTTCCTGTCGGAGATGACAGAGCATTACCGTGGCATTGCCCCGGT
The DNA here is from genome assembly GCA_023395465.1 of Pseudomonadota bacterium. Classification (GTDB taxonomy): domain Bacteria; phylum Pseudomonadota; class Gammaproteobacteria; order Xanthomonadales; family Xanthomonadaceae; genus Luteimonas. Next base: position 583 of record JAEWZE010000036.1, on the reverse strand, counting down.
GCTGGCGCTGACCCGGTTGATGGAAGAGCAGGAAGGCGTGGCCCCGGCGCGTGCCTACCTGGGCCGCCAGCTGAAGGATCGCCCGTCGGTGCGTGGCGAGTCCGCGCTGATCGACCTCACCCTGGCCGAGGGCGCCGATTCCACAGCCACCCTGCATGACCTCAAGCACATCACTGACCAGTTGCTGGTGCGCAACCCGGCCTATCGCTGCACCCGCTGCGGCTTCGGGGCGCGTACCCACCACTGGCAGTGTCCGAGCTGCAAGGAGTGGGGGACGGTCAAGCCGCTGCTGAACTACGCGGTGCTCTGATCCATGCCCTGGCTTGTGATGGGCGCGCTGCTGGCGCTCGCCCTGCTGAGTGCGGTGCTGACCTGGGCGGCACGCGGCTATGCGCTGCGCCAGCAGTTGATGGATCAGCCCGGCGAACGCCGCAGCCATAGCGTCGCTACGCCGCGCGGTGGCGGCATCGCCATCGTCATCAGCCTGCTGGTGACTGCAGCCGTGGCCATCTGGGCCTGGCCCGAGAGCACGCCGACAGTACTGGCGGCCAGCCTTGGGCTGGTGCTGGTGGCCGGTATCGGC
>JAEWZE010000004.1 GCA_023395465.1 Pseudomonadota bacterium | reverse complement strand
GCCGGACGCTGAATTGGTCGGGGTAGCCGGATTCGAACCGACGACCACTTGTCCCCCAGACAAGTGCGCTACCAGGCTGCGCTATACCCCGGATTGGTTGGCGATTATACGCGACGCGACGGGCCGGCGGGCCTGCCCGGCGTCTGGATCGCCAGGCGAACGACCGTGGGGAGGTGCGTCAGCGCTTCAGCAGCGCCAGGACTTCTTCCAGCTCCATGCGCACCTGGCGCACGATCTGGCTGCTCATCGCCGATTCCTGCCTGGCGCCCTCGCCCTCCAGGCGCAGGCGGGCACCGCCGATGGTGTAGCCCTGCTCGTAGAGCAGGCCGCGGATCTGGCGCACCATCAGCACGTCGTGGCGCTGGTAGTAGCGGCGGTTGCCGCGCCGCTTGACCGGCTTGAGGCTCGGGAATTCGGTCTCCCAGTAGCGCAGCACGTGCGGCTTGACGTCGCACAGCTCGCTGACCTCGCCGATGGTGAAGTAGCGCTTGGCCGGGATCGGCGGGAGTTCTCGGTTGCTGCCCGGATCAAGCATCGCGCGGCCCGGTGTAGGTTTCCACGCGTTCCTTGAGCTTCTGGCCCGGGCGGAAGGTGACGACGGTGCGCGCGGAGATCGGGATCTCCTCGCCGGTCTTGGGGTTGCGGCCCGGCCGCTCGTTCTTGCGGCGCAGGTCGAAGTTGCCGAAGCCCGACAGCTTGACCTGCCGCCCCTGCTCCAGCCCTTCACGCAGCACACCGAAGAACGCGTCGACGAATTCCTTCGCCTCGCGCTTGTTGAGCCCGACTTCCTCGTAGAGCTTCTCGGCCATTTCCGCCTTCGTCAACGCCACGCCATCCCCCCGACTGCCCTGCTAGCTTCTGATCCTGGCGCCATGCTCCTGCTGCAGCGCGGCGATGACCGCAGCCACCGCGACATCCACGTCACCTTCGGTGAGAGTGCGCGAATTGTCTTGGAGAATCAAGCCAGTTGCGAGACTTCTGAATCCTGGATCGACCCCTTTCCCGACATAACGGTCGAACAGGCGCAGTTCGGACAGCAGCGGGCCCGCGGCCTGGCGGATGCTGGCCTCCAGCGCCGCCCAGGGCACGCCTTCGGGGGCGGTGAACGCCAGGTCCCGGCGCACCGACGGGAAGCGCGACAGCGGCGCCGCGCGCGGCACCACGCGCGGGCGCAGCGTCGCCAGGTCCAGCTCGAACGCGAGCAGCGTGCCCTCCAGGTCGAGCGCACGCAGCAGCCGCGGGTGCAGTTCGCCGATCCAGCCCAGGCGCACGGGCACCTCGCCGTCCACGCGCACGACCTCGGCGCTGCGTCCGGGGTGGCCGTGCGGCGCATCCGACGGGCGGTATTCCAGGCGCGCGCCAGCGCAGGCGGCCAGGCTGTCGAGGTCGCCCTTGAGGTCGTGGAAGTCCGCCGCACGCACGGTCGCGCCCCACTGCTCGGCCTGCGCGCTGCCCTGGATCACCGCGGCAATGCGCGCGGTCTCGACTGGCGCTTCGCCGTCGTCCGCGCGGGTGAACACCTTGCCCAGTTCGAACAGGCGCACGCGTGCCTGCTGCCGCGACAGGTTGCGCGACGCGGCCGCCACCAGGCCCGGCAGCAGCTGCGTGCGCATCACGCCCAGTTCGGCACTGAGCGGGTTGGCGAGCGGCACGCCGCCGGCGTCGGCCTGCCAGGCGTGCAGCAGGGCCTGGTCGACGAAAGCGAAGTTCACCGCCTCGAAATAGCCGCGCGCCACCATCTGTGCGCGCAGTTCGTCCTCGCCCACGCGGGTTTCGCTGGGTACCGCGATGCGCGCGGCACCGCCGGGCAGCGTGGTGGGGATCGCGTCGTAGCCGTGGATGCGGGCCACTTCCTCGATCAGGTCCTCCTCGATGGCGATGTCGAAGCGACGGCTCGGCGGAACCACGCGCCAGCCGTCCTCGCCGACGGTGACGTCCATGCCCAGCGCGCGCAGGATCCGCGTCACTTCGGCGTCCGGCACGTCGAGGCCCAGCACGCGCGACAGGCGCGCGCGGCGCAGGCCGATCGGCTGCGCCTGCGGCAGGTGCGCCTCGAGCACCGCCTCGGTCACTGGCCCTGGACGGCCGCCGGCGATATCCAGGATCAGCCGCGTGGCCCGCTCGATCGCGGTGCGCGGCAGCTGCGGGTCCACGCCGCGCTCGAAGCGGTGCGCGGCGTCGGTGTGCATGCCCAGCCTGCGGCTGCGGCCGATGATGGCGGCCGGCGCGAAGTGCGCCGCTTCCAGGAAGACGTTGCGCGTGGCGTCGGTGACCCGCGTGTCGAAACCGCCCATCACCCCGGCCAGCGCGACCACGCGATCGCCGTCGGTGATGGCGAGGAACTCGTCGTCCAGGGCCGCCTCGCGCCCGTCGAGCAGCTTGAGCGTTTCGCCGGCGCGCGCGCGGCGCACGCCGACCGGGCCGCCGAGCAGGTCGCGGTCGAAGGCGTGCATCGGCTGGCCCAGTTCCAGCATGACGTACTGGGTGACGTCGACCAGCAGGTTGACCGGGCGGACGCCGCAGCGGCGCAGGCGCTCGGCCATCCACAGCGGCGTCGGCGCCGCGGCGTCCACGCCCTCGATCACGCGGCCGAGATAGCGCGGCGCGTCCGCGCCGGCCCCGAGCACGACCGGCAGCACCGCGTCGGTCGCGGCCGGCACCGGCTGCGCATCGAGCGCGGCGACTTCGCTGCCGACCGCCGCGGCGACATCGAAGGCGATGCCGCGCAGGCTGAAGCAGTCGGCGCGGTTGGGCGTGAGCTTGATCTCGACGCTGGCGTCCGGAAGGCCCAGATAGTCGGCCAGCGGCGTACCGACGGGCGCGTCGTCGGGCAGTTCCAGCAGGCCCGAGGCGTCTGCGTCGATGCCCAGCTCCTTCGCCGAGCAGAGCATGCCGTTGGACTCGACGCCGCGCAGCTTCGCCGCCTTGATCGTGAGCTCGCCGACCTTCGTGCCGATCGTGGCCAGCGGCGCAACCAGGCCGGCGCGCGCGTTCGGCGCGCCGCACACGATCTGCAGCAGCCCGTCCTGGCCGGCGTCGACCTGGCACACCTGCAGCCGATCGGCCTCGGGATGCCTGTCCGCCGACACGATCCGCGCGACCACCACGCCGTCCAGCGCCTCGCCCAGCACCGAGATGTCCTCGACCTCGAGGCCGATCGCGGTCAGCACCTCGGCCAGGCGCTCGCGCGTGGCGTCGGTGGGGACGTGTTGGCGGAGCCAGTTTTCGGAAAATTTCATGCTGAAATTTCGGGATAGGAGATTGGGGATTCGGGATTTGGTAAAGCGGTTTCACAGGATCCGGCCGGCACCGTGGATCCGCCCTTCCGAATCCCCAATCCCGAATCCCGAATCCCCGGCACTCAAGCGAACTGCTTCAGGAACCGCAGGTCGTTGTCGAAGAACGCGCGCAGGTCGTCCACGCCGTAGCGCAGCATCGCCAGCCGTTCCACGCCCATGCCGAAGGCGAAGCCGGTGTAGCGCTCCGGATCGATGCCCACGGCGCGCAGCACGTTCGGATGCACCATGCCGCAACCCAGCACCTCGAGCCAGCGCGTGCTGCCGTCGGGCCGCTGCCAGGCGATGTCGACCTCGGCGCCGGGCTCGACGAACGGGAAGTAGCTGGGGCGGAATCGCATCTCGAAATCGCGCTCGAAGAACGCGCGCACGAACTCGGCCAGCGTGCCCTTGAGGTCGGCGAAGGTCGAATGCTCGTCCACCAGCAGCCCTTCGCACTGGTGGAACATCGGCGAATGGGTCTGGTCCGAATCGGAGCGGTACACCTTGCCCAGCGCGATCATGCGCAGCGGCGGCGCGTGCTCGCCCATGTAGCGCACCTGCACGCCCGAGGTGTGCGTGCGCAGCAGGCGGCCGTCGCCGAAGTAGAAGGTGTCGTGCATGGCGCGCGCCGGATGGTGCGGCGGGAAGTTCAGCGCCTCGAAGTTGTGCCAGTCATCCTCGATCTCGGGACCGTCGGCCAGGTCGTAACCGAGGCGGCCGAAGATGTCGGCCATGCGCTGCATGGTGCGGCTGATCGGGTGGATGCCGCCGCGGCCGGCGTCGCGCCCCGGCAGGGTCACGTCGATCGACTCGCCGGCCAGGCGCGCATCGAGCTCGGCATCCTCGAGCGCGGCCTTGCGCGCCGACAGCGCCTGCCCGACCGCATCGCGCACCCGGTTGATGGCCTCGCCCGCGGCCTTGCGCTGGTCTGGCGGGAGCGCGCCCAGCGACTTGAGCTGGGAGGTGATGCTGCCGCTCTTGCCCAGCAGGGCCACGCGCAGCGATTCGAGCGCGTCGGCGGTGGGCGCCGCCTCGATGTCGGCCAGTGCCTGCCCGGACAGTGATTCGATGTCGCTCATCTGCAGTCCCGTAACCCCGTGGGAGCGCCCTTGGGCGCAATGGCCTTGGCGGGAACCGCATCGCGCCCGAGGGCGCTCCCACAAAACAAGGCCCGAAAAAAACGAATGGGGAAGGACTTGCGCCCTTCCCCATGCGTGTACCAGCCTGTTTCCCGGCGACCGTCGGCGCCCTGCGCCGACAGCCACGACGGGACACGTGCATTACGCCGCGAGCGCGCCCTTCGCCTTTTCGGTCAGAGCCGCAAACCCGGCCGCGTCGTGCACGGCGATGTCCGCCAGCACCTTGCGATCCAGGGTGATGCCGGCCTTGAGCAGGCCGTTCATGAAGCGGCTGTAGCTCATGCCGTTGATGCGCGCCGCCGCGTTGATGCGGGTGATCCACAGCGAACGGAAATTGCGCTTCTTCTGCTTGCGGCCGATGTACGCGTACTGGCCTGCCTTGATGACGGCCTGCTTGGCGACGCGGAACACCTTGCGGCGGGCGTTGTAATAGCCCTTGGCACGGCCGATGACCTTCTTGTGGCGACGGCGCGCCTGTACACCACGCTTGACTCTTGCCATTGTTCAGCCCTCCTCAGAGATACGGAAGCATGCGGTCCAGACGGCCCGCGTCCTCGGCACGAACGTGGTTCGTCTGCCGGAGGTTGCGCTTCCGCTTGGTTGCCTTCTTGGTGAGGATGTGGCTGCGGTTGGCGTGGCCTGCCTTGTACTTGCCGGAAGCGGTCTTCCGGAAGCGCTTGGCCGCGCCCCGATGCGTCTTGATCTTGGGCATTGCGATGTCCTTGGGGTCGTTTCTAGTACTGGCCCGGGCGGCGTCCGCGATTGCGGAAGCTCTTTCCATCCTGCCTGGCCGGTGTGTAAGCCTCTGATTTCCGAGGGAAACCAGGGCCGGTCCAAAGTGTTGCGTACAGCATCCCCGGAGAACCGGGCCGGCCATTATGCCTGCCGGCGGGCGGGCCTGCAATCCGGCAGTCCGCCGTGCTGCCTCACCGCTCGCGGGGGAGGGCCGGGGTGGGCCCGCCGGAGCGAGGCTGCCAGAAAAGCGAAGCGCGCCTGACGGCGCGCTCCCCCACCCTTGCCCTCCCCCGCAAGCGGGCGGAGGGGAACGGTCGGTATCGCTGCCTGCGGCAGCGATTATTTCTTCTTCGGGGCGATCATCATCACCATCTGCCGGCCTTCCAGGCGCGGGCGCGATTCGATGACGATGTCCTCGCCCAGGTCGGCCTCGATCCGCGCGGCCATCTCGCGGCCCAGCTCCTGGTGGCTCATCTCGCGGCCACGGAAGCGGATGTTGACCTTGATCTTGTCGCCTTCCTCCAGGAAGCCGCGCATCTTGCGCAGCTTGATCTGGTAGTCGCCCTCGTCGGTGACCGGGCGGAACTTCACTTCCTTGATCTCGACCTGCTTGGACTTCTTCTTGGCCTCGTTGGCCTTCTTCTGCAGGTCGAACTTGAACTTGCCGAAGTCCATGATCTTGCAGACCGGCGGATCCGCGTTGGGCTGGATCTCGACCAGGTCGAGGCCTTCGTCCTCAGCCTTCTGCAATGCTTCGTCGCGCGACAACACGCCGACCATTTCTCCGTCGGACCCGATCACGCGTACGCGCGGTACGCGGATCTCGTTGTTACGGCGATTCTGCTTGTCCTGGGTGCTAATACTGCGTCTCCGGAAATGGGGTGGCGGGGCACTCGGGGCGCCCGCCGGGTCTGTAGGGACGGATTTTTAACGTATTCGGGCCGCGATACAACTGTCAGGCCGCGGTTTCCGACGACAGGCGCGCGGCGAAGTCGCCGATCGCCATGCTGCCCAAGTCCTCGCCCGCACGGGTCCGGACCGCCACGGCCCCGGCCTCCTTCTCGCGGTCGCCGACCACCAGCAGGTAGGGCACGCGCTGCAGGGTGTGCTCGCGGATCTTGTAGCCGACCTTCTCGTTGCGAAGGTCCACGTCGACCCGGAATCCCTTCGAATTCAAAGCCTTGGCCGCCGCCGCCGCGGCATCGGCCTGGGCATCGGTGATGTTCATCACCACCGCCTGGACCGGCGCCAGCCAAGCCGGGAACGAACCGGCATGGTGCTCGATCAGGATGCCGATGAAGCGCTCCATCGAGCCGACGATGGCCCGGTGCAGCATTACCGGGGTCTGCCGCTGGCTGTGTTCATCCACGTACTCGGCGCCGAGGCGGCCGGGCATCATGAAATCGACCTGCATGGTCCCCAGTTGCCAGGTGCGCCCGATCGCGTCCTTGAGGTGGTACTCGATCTTGGGCCCGTAGAACGCGCCCTCGCCCGGCAGCTCCTGCCACTCCACGCCCGAGGCGCGCAGCGCGTTGCGCAGGGCATCCTCGGCGGTGTCCCAGGTGGCGTCGTCGCCCAGCCGCTGCTCGGGGCGCAGCGCGATCTTGATCTGGATGTCCTCGAAGCCGAAGTCGGCGTAGACCCGCAGCGCCTGCTCGTGGAACGCGCGCACCTCGTCCTCGACCTGCGCGGCGGTGCAGAACACGTGGCCGTCGTCCTGGGTGAAACCACGCACGCGCAGGATGCCGTGCAGCGCGCCCGAGGGTTCGTTGCGGTGGCAGGCGCCGAACTCGCCGTAGCGGATCGGCAGGTCGCGGTAGCTGTGCAGGCCCTGGTTGAACACCTGCACGTGGCCCGGGCAGTTCATCGGCTTGAGCGCATAGGTGCGCTTTTCCGATTCGGTGAAGAACATGTTGTCCTGGTAGTTGTCCCAGTGCCCGGACTTCTTCCACAGCTCCACATCCAGGATCTGCGGGCAGCGCACCTCGCCGTAGCCGGTCTCGCGATAGACGCGGCGCATGTACTGCTCGACCACCTGCCAGACCGCCCAGCCCTTCGGGTGCCAGAACACCAGACCCGGGGCCTCTTCCTGCAGGTGGAACAGGTCCTGCGCCTTGCCGATGCGGCGGTGGTCGCGCTTCTCGGCTTCCTCGATGCGCTGGATGTAGGCCTTGAGCTGCTTGTCGTCGGCCCAGGCGGTGCCGTAGATGCGTTGCAGCTGCTCGTTCTTCGAGTCGCCGCGCCAGTAGGCGCCGGAGATGCGGGTGAGCTTGAAGGACTTGAGGAAACGCGTGTTCGGCACGTGCGGGCCTCGGCACATGTCCACGTATTCCTGGTGGTGGTACAGCCCCATGGCGGTGACTTCCGGGCCCATGTCCTCGATCAGGCGCAGCTTGTAATCCTCGCCGCGCGCCTTGAACACCTCGACCACGTCCGCGC
>JAEWZE010000208.1 GCA_023395465.1 Pseudomonadota bacterium | reverse complement strand
GCATGCGGATCGTCTTCCTGACCGGCGCGGGCATGTCCGCCGAGAGCGGCGTGCCGACCTTCCGCGATGCGCTGACCGGCTTGTGGGCGCGGCACGACCCCGAGCGACTGGCCACGGCCGAAGCCTTCCGACATGACCCCGCGCTGTGCTGGGGCTGGTATCGCTCGCGTGCGGCGCTGGTGCGGCGCGCGCGGCCGAACGCCGGCCATGCCGGCATCGCCGCGCTTGCGCGGGGCGCGCACTCGGTGTCGGTGGTGACGCAGAACGTCGACGACCTGCACGAGCGCGCCGGCTCCGGCGACGTGGTGCACCTGCACGGGAGCCTGTTCGCGTCGCGCTGCCTGGACTGCGGGCACGCGATCACGCCCGATCCGATCCTCGAGTCGCTCGACGCGATCGACGAAGGGGTCCGCGAGCCGCCTCCCGCGTGCCCCCTGTGCGGCGGCCCGTTCCGGCCCGGCGTGGTCTGGTTCGGCGAGGCACTGCCCGAGGACGCCTGGGCACGCGCCTGCGTCGCGATCGACGCCTGCGACGTGCTGGTGGTGGTCGGTACGTCGGGCCTGGTGCACCCGGCCGCGTCGCTGCCGCAGCGTGCGCGACAGCGCGGTGCGCAGGTCATCGAGGTCAATCCGGTCGACAGCGCGGTCACCGCGTACGCCAGCGAGCGGCTGCGGATGCCGGCGAGCGCAGGCGTACAGGTTCTGCTGGAACGCTTTAGCTGACAGCCGATCGCGTGCAGCGATGGCGTGGCGCGATGTCTGGCGCATCGCGCGGGAAAGCCCCTCCCGCGTCATTGGCGGCAGGCGGCCGGCGCCACCGCCGGCCAGCCTTCGAATCCGAAGCTCTCTCCGCTCAGGCCTGTGCCAGCGCCTGCTCCAGGTCCGCGATCAGGTCGTCGACGTGCTCGATGCCGATGCACAGGCGCACCGTATCCTCGCTGACGCCCGCCTGCGCCAGTTCCGCCGGGGAAAGCTGGCGATGCGTGGTCGAGGCCGGATGCGTGGCCAGCGAGCGCGTGTCGCCGATGTTCACCAGCCGGGTGAACAGCTGCAGTGCGTCGAGGAAGCGCGCGCCCGCCTCGCGTCCACCGGCCAGGCCGAAGGTGAACAGGCCCGACGCACCGCCATCGCGCAGGTACTTCTGCGCGAGCGCGTGGTCCGGGTGGCCCTCGAGGCTGGCGTAGTTGACCCATTCGACCTTGGGATGCGCCTGCAGGTGCCGCGCAACGGCCAGGGTGTTGGCATTGATCCGGTCCATGCGCAGCGGCAGCGTTTCGATGCCTTGCAGGATCAGGAACGCGTTGAACGGCGACAGCGCCGCGCCGGTATTGCGCAGCGGCACCACGCGCGCGCGGCCGATGTAGGCGGCCGGGCCCAGCGCCTCGGTGTAGACCACGCCGTGGTAGCTCACGTCCGGCTCGTTGAGGCGGCGGAAGCGCGCCTTGTGCTCGGCCCAGGGGAACTTGCCCGAGTCGACGATCGCTCCGCCGATGCTGTTGCCGTGGCCGCCGAGGTACTTGGTGAGCGAATGCACCACGATGTCGGCGCCGAAATCGATCGGCCGCAGCAGGTACGGGCTGGGCACGGTGTTGTCGACGATCAGCGGCACGCCGTGCGCGTGCGCCACCTTCGCCACCGCCTCGATGTCGGTGATGTTGCCCAGCGGGTTTCCGATCGATTCGACGAACACCGCCTTGGTGCGCCCGTCGATCAGCTTGCCGAACGACTCGGGATCGCGATGGTCGGCGATGCGGGTCTCGATGCCGAACTGCGGCAGCGTGTGCGCGAACAGGTTGTAGGTGCCGCCGTACAGCGCCGCCGAGGAGACGATGTTGTCGCCGGCCTCGGAGATCGTCTGGATCGCGTAGGTGATCGCGGCCTGCCCCGAGGCCAGCGCCAGCGCACCGATCCCGCCCTCGAGCGCCGCGACCCGCTGCTCGAGCACGTCGGTGGTCGGATTCATGATCCGGGTGTAGATGTTGCCCGGCACCTTGAGGTCGAACAGGTCCGCGCCGTGCTGGGCGCTGTCGAAGGCGTAGGCCACCGTCTGGTAGATCGGCACCGCCACCGCGCGCGTGGTCGGGTCGGGCGAGTAGCCGGCGTGGACGGCAATGGTTTCGGGCTTCCAGCTCTGCTTGCTCATGACGGACTCGCGGCACGGATCGAATTCAGGACCCGGGAAGATAGCCCAGCTCGCCATCGGGCAGCCGCATGGTTTCAGCTCCAACCATCGCCGCAGGTGATGGCGACCGCATTCGACTACGGCGACCACCGCCTGCCGTCTGCGCTGCCTAGGGCGGGGTCGCCGCCAGCGCCACCAGCACGGCGACCTCGACCAGTTCGACCAGCGCGCCGGCGGTATCGCCCGTGATCCCTCCGAGCCGGCGCAGACAGGCCCGGCACCAGACGGCGAACACAAGCACCGCCACCGCCACCACCAGCGCGCCGCGCCAGCCGGCCGTCGCGCACACCGCTGCGCTCGCCAGCAGCGACAGCACGCACGCGGCGCGCGGCGCACCCGGCAGGGCCGCGCCAAGTCCGCCGCGGCGCACGTACGGCAGTCGGGTGAACGCCGGCACCAGCATCGCGCGGGCCAGCAGCGGCGCCAACAGCAGCGCTGGCCACGCCGCTGCCGGAAGGCTCGCCAGCACGGCGAACTTGAGCAGCAGCAGCAGGCCCAGTGCGACCACGCCGACTGGTCCGCACTGCGGGTCCTTCATGATCGCCAGCGTGCGCTCGCGACGCGCATGGGCGTCGCCAGCCATGCCGCCGACCCAGGCGTCCGCGCTGTCGGCCAGCCCGTCCAGGTGCATTGCCCCGGTCAGCCCGGTCCAGGCCAGCAGCAGCAGCGCGCCCTGCAGCAGGGGCGGCAGCCCCGACGTCGCCCACGCCAGCGCCAGCAGCATCCCGCCCAGCAGCAGGCCGACCGCCGGGTACCAGGCCAGCGACAGCGCCTGCGCGCGGGCGTCGCCGAACACCCGCGACGGCACCGGGATGCGGGTCATGAACCCGACCGCGACCAGCAGGCCGCGCAGTCCGGAACCGATCACGCCAGCGCCGGACGCCGCTGCGCGGCGCCAGCGCCCGCCATGTCCTGCCGCGGCGGCCAAGCCAGGGGATGCAGCGAGGCGTGCGCCACGTCGATGCCGGCCATGTCGCCGAAATCACGGCCTTCGGCGACGCAGCGCAGCAGCCGGATCGCGCCGCCGTGGGTAACCACCAGCACGCGCCGCCCCTGCGCCTGCGCCGCCACGTCGTCCAGCGCGGCCGACAGCCGCGCGCGGAACTGCGCAAAGGTCTCGGCACCCGGCGGCGGATACGCGACCGGGTCGGCCCAGAAGCGCCCCAGCGCCGCGCGGTCGGTGGCATCGATCTGCTCGATCGGCACGCCCTGCCAGTCGCCGAAGTGGTATTCGACCAGGCGCGGGTCGAGCTGCAGCGGCACGCCGCGGGCGCCGGCAAGCTCGCGCGCGAAGCCGGCGCAACGCTGCAGGGTGGACGACACCACCAGGTCCCAGTCGCGGCCGACGGCGGCGGCGCGCAGCTGCGCCCAGCCGAGATCGGTCAGCGGATCGTCGATCTGGCCGCGGTAGCTGCGCTGGCCGGTGTCGCCGTGGCGCATCAGTTCGATCATCCGCGTGCTCCCGTGGCGTCGGACACGCCGGCCTGCTCGAACGTCGCCATCGTCCCGTGCAGCGCGCAGGCCAGGCGCAGCAGCGGCACCGCGCCCGCCGCGCCGCTGGCCTCGCCCAGGCGCATGCCGAGGTCGAGCAGCGGTTCGGCCTGCAGCGCGGCCAGCACCGCGTCGTGGCCGCGCTCGCGCGAGCGGTGGCCGAACAGCAGCCACGGCCGCACGCCCGGATTGATCCGCACCGCGGCCAGCGCGGCGACCGTGGTGATGAAGCCGTCGACCAGCACCGGCAGGCCGGCCTGCGCGGCGGCGACGAAGGCGCCGGCGAGCGCGGCGATCTCGAAGCCGCCAAGGCAGCGCAGCTGTTCCAGCGGGTCGGCAGCATCGGCGTGGCGCTGCAGCGCGCGTGCGACCACCGCCACCTTGTGGCGGATGCCGGCGGCGTCCAGCCCGGTGCCGGCGCCGGTCAGCCGTTCCGGCGGCAGACCCAGCAGGGCGCAGCCCAGCGCGGTGGCGGTGGTGGTGTTGGCGATGCCCATCTCGCCGCCGATGAACAGGTCGCTGCCGTCGGCCAGCGCGGCGGCCACGCTGTCGGCGCCGGCGGCCAGCGCCGCCTGCAGCTGCGCCGGGGTCATCGCCGGGCCGTTGCAGAAGTTGCCGCTGGCCGCGGCGATCACCGCGCGGCGCACGCCATCGAGCGCGCCGGCATCGTTGACCAGGCCGAGGTTCACCACCTCCAGCCGCGCGCCCAGTTCGCGCGCCAGCACGCTGATCGCGGCGCCGCCGTGGACGAAGTTGCGCACCATCTCGCCGGTCACCGCCTGCGGGAACGCCGACACGCCCTCGTCGGCCACGCCGTGGTCGGCGGCGAACACGCTGATCCACACCCGCCCGGCGCGCGGCTGCGGACTGCGCTGCAGCGCGGCCAGCTGGATCGCGGCGTCTTCCAGACGGCCCAGCGAGCCCGGCGGCTTGGTCAGGCGCGACTGGTGCGCGCGCGCGGCCGCTTCGATCGCGGCGTCGGGCTGCATGCAGGCGGCGCGCAGCGCTTGGTGGTTCATGGCAGGGCTCCCTTCAGTGCCAGCGGCAGTCCCGCCGCGACGAACACCACCCGCTCGCAGCGGGCGGCAAGATCCTGGTGCAGGCGGCCGGCTTCATCGACGAAGCGACGCGGCAGTTCTCCCATCGGGACGAGGCCCATGCCGACCTCGTTGCCGACCAGCACGGTCGCGCCGGGCAGGTCCGGCAGCGCCTGCAACAACGCCGCACGCTCGCGCGCGAACCGGTCGGTGTCGGCATCGAGCAGCAGGTTGCTCAGCCACAGGTTGAGGCAGTCGACCAGCAGGCAGCGGCCCGGGCGGGCCTGCGCGCGCAGGGTCGCGGCCAGCGCCAGCGGCTCCTCGATGCAGCCCCAGTGCGCGGGGCGGCGCTCGCGGTGGTGGGTGATGCGCGCGGCCATCTCGGCGTCGCCGGGCTCGCGGCGGGCGGTGGCGATGTAGACCACGTCGTCGAACCCACCGGCCAGGCGCTCGGCCAGCGCGCTCTTGCCGGATCGCGCGCCGCCGAGGATCAGGCTTCGCATGGCGCCTCCAGGCCGAGCAGCCGCGACAGCAAGGCCACGTCCAGGTGCGCCTCGACCGCGTCGGCCAGGCGTTCGATCGAGGCCTCGCGCAGGGCGTGGATGTCGAGCGGCCGCACGTCGCGCAGGCCGGCCCAGCGCAGCAGCGCATCCAGCGCCTGCGGGGCGTCGAACAACCCGTGCAGGTAGCAGCCCAGCACCTGGCCGTCGTCGGACCGGGCGCCGTCCTCGCGGCCGTCGTCCAGCCGCAGCAGCGGGCGGTCCAGCGCCGCGCCCTCGCTGCGGCCGCAGTGGATCTCGTAGCCATGCACCGGCACCGCGGCGTCGGCACCCGCAAGTTGCAACAGCCCGCGGACGTTGCGCAGCTGCTTGTCGGCTTCGAGCGTGGTTTCCAGCGCCAGCCAGCCCAGGCCGGCGCTGGATCCGGCGGCGCCCTCGATGCCGAGCGGATCGTGCACCGCGCGGCCGAGCATCTGCAGCCCGCCGCAGATGCCCAGCAGCTTGCCGCCATGGCGCAGGTGGCGGGCGATCAGCGGCTCCCAGCCCTGCGCGCGCAGCCACGCCAGGTCGGCGCGCACCGCCTTGGAGCCGGGCAGCACGATCAGGTCAGCCGGCGGCGGCGCGCGGCCGGGTCCGACCACGTGCAGCTCGACCTGCGGATGCGCGCGCAGGGCGTCGAGGTCGGTGTGGTTGCTGATCCGCGGCAGCGCCGGCACCACCACCTGCAGCCGCGACGTTGCGCCCACGGCGGCACCGGCGCTCACGGTCGACAGGCCGTCCTCGGCCTCCAGGTACAGCCCCTGCAGGAACGGCAGCACCCCGAGCACCGGCTTGCCGGTGTGCCGGGCCAGCCAGTCCAGCCCCGGCTGCAGCAGCGCGATGTCGCCGCGGAAGCGGTTGATGACGAAGCCGGCCACCCGCGCGCGCTCACTGTCCGACAGCAGCGCCAGGGTTCCGACCAGGTGCGCGAACACCCCGCCGCGGTCGATGTCGGCCACCAGCAGCACCGGGCAGTCGACCGCCTCGGCGTAGCCCATGTTGGCGATGTCGTGCTCGCGCAGGTTGATCTCGGCCGGGCTGCCGGCGCCTTCCACGATCACCGCGTCATGGCGTGCGACCAGCCGCGCGTGCGAGGCCAGCACCGCTTCGAAGGCCCGCGGCTTGTAGCGGTGGTAGCGCACCGCATCCATGTTGCCGACCGGCTGGCCGTGCACGATCACCTGCGCGCCGGTGTCGCTGCACGGCTTGAGCAGCACCGGGTTGAAGTCGGTGTGCGGGTCGAGCCCGCAGGCCTGTGCCTGCACCGCCTGGGCACGGCCGATCTCGCCGCCGTCGACGGTCACCGCTGCATTCAGGGCCATGTTCTGCGGCTTGAACGGCGCCACCGACAGGCCGCGACGGCGGGCCCAGCGGCACAGCGCGGTGACCAGCGCGCTCTTGCCGGCGTCGGAGGTGCAGCCCTGCACCATCAGCACGCGCGCGCTCATGCCATCACCGCCGCCAGCGCCGCGTCGAGCCGGTCGAAGTCGGCGGCGTCGCGCGGCAGGCCGAAACGCAGGCTGGCCGGCGCGTCGAAGTGCCGCACCAGGATGCCGCGCCGGGCCAGCGCGTCGTGCAGTTGCGCGGCGCGGGCGTCGCGGCGCCAGTGGAAGAATGCGCAGCCACCATCGGGCGCCAGGCCGTGGGTCACCAGCAGGGTCGCCAGGCGGGCGCTGCGACCGGCCAGCGCGGTGCGCACGCGGGCATGCCAGTCGCGGTCGGCCAGTGCCCGGGCCACGACGAAGCGGCTGGGCCCGGTCAGCGTCCACGGCCCGAGCCGCTCGCGCAGGGCGTCCAGCAGCGCCGGTGCGGCGCAGGCGAAGCCGACCCGCGCGCCGGCGAGGCCGAAGAACTTGCCGACCGAGCGCAGCACCACCAGCCCCTCGCGGTCGCTGTGCGGGCACAGGCTGTGGGTGGGATCGGCGTCCATGAACGCCTCGTCGACCACCAGCCAGCCACCGCGCGCGGCGAGCGCGGCGTGCAGCTGCAGCAGCGCGCCGACATCGAACCGCTCGCCGCCGGGATTGTTGGGATGGATCAGCACGACGACGTCGAACTCCGCCGCTCGCGCGTGGATGTCCGCGGCCGGCAGCCGCTCCACCGCGTGGCCGGCGCGCTGCCAGGCGTGTGCGTGCTCGGCGTAGCCCGGCGCCAGCACCGCCACTCGCGACGGCGCGCGCAGTCGCGGCAGCATCTGGATCGCCGCCTGCGATCCGGCCACCGGCAGCAGCGACGGCGCGCCGTAGTAGTCGCACGCGATCTCGACCAGGCCGTCGTCGTCCTCCGGCAGGCGTTGCCAGACCTGCGCCGGGACCGGCGGCACCGGCCAGCCGTCCGGGTTGATGCCGGTCGACAGGTCCAGCCACTGCGATGGGTCGATCCGGTACTGGCGTGCGGCGCGGAGCAGGCGCCCTCCGTGCTCAAGCATGCGGCCCCTCGGGCCCGGCCCAGTTCAAGGCGATGGCGAGTGCCCAGAGCGCCAACAGCCAGACCAGCAACGCGTCGCGCACCAGCCGCAGCGCGCGCCGGATCGACTCCGCTCCGGCAGGCCCGCCCTCGCCCAGTTCCGGCCGGAGCTGCCAGCGGCCGTGATACGGCGCCGCTCCCCCCAGCCGCACGCCGATCGCCCCGGCGCCGGCGGCCATCACCGGGCCGGCGTTGGGGCTCTTCCAGTGCCGCGCCTGCGCCGACCAGCAGCGCAGCGCGCGCGCGGTGTGTCCGCACAGCGCATACGCCAGCGCGGTCAGCCGCGCCGGCAGCAGGTTGAGCCCGTCGTCGATCCGCGCCGCGGCCCAGCCGAAGCGGTGGTAGCGCGAGTTGCGGTAACCCCACATCGCATCGAGGGTGTTGGCCAACCGGTACAGCACCACCCCCGGCAGGCCCAGCAGGGCGAACCAGAACAGCGCGCCGAACACCGCGTCGCAGCCGTTTTCCAGCACCGACTCGGTCGTCGCCGCGGCGGTCTGGGTGGCGTCCAGCGCCACGGTGTCGCGGCTGACCATGCGTGCGACCGCGCCGCGCGCCGCATCCAGGTCTCCGGCCTCCAGCGCGGCGGCGACCGGCGCGGCGTGCTCGCCCAGGCTGCGATGGCCGATCGCCAGCGCCAACACCAGCGCGCCCAGCGCCGCCGCGACCCACGGCGACCCGGCCTGCGCAAACCACTCCACCGCCGCGGCCAACGCCACCAGCGGCAGCACCGCGCACGACCAGGCCAGCACCCCGGCCAACCGGTGGTCGCGGTACAGCCGGCGTTCGATCCAGCCGGTCAGCCGGCCGAAGCCGACCAGCGGATGGCCACGGCGCGGCTCACCGAACATCGCGTCCAGCGCCACCGCGACCGTCGCTGCACCGGCTCGCAGCAGCGCCAGTTCGGCGACCAAAGCCAGGCTCACCGTCGCGTCCTCATGGCAGCAGCAGCCGTAGCGCCGCTTCCGGGTTGGACGGGAAGTAGAAGTGCACGAAGCTGGCGGTCAGCCGGCGGTCGCGATAGATCCCTTCGTTGCTCGGGCCGCGGTTGGGGTTGGACGCCAGCGCGATGGGCTCGGCTTCGATTTCGGCACGGACGTGGTGGAAGGTGTGCCCGCGCAGCACGCCCTCGGGCAGTTCGACCTGCTGCATGCCAAGCCCGGCCAGCCGCGCCTGCAGCGTGGCGTGCCCGCGCAGCAGGCCGGCCATCGGCGAGGCGACGCCGTCGCGCCCGGCCAGCGAATCCAGCAGGTACAGCAGCCCGCCGCACTCGGCCAGCAGCGGCTTGCCGGCGTCGCGGTGCGCGCGCAGGGCGGCATGCAGCGACGACTGTTGCGACAGCGTCTGCAGGTGCAGCTCCGGGTAGCCGCCGGGCAGCCATACCGCGTCGCAGGCCGGCAGCGCGTCGCCGGCCAGTGGCGAGAACCACGCCAGCTCCGCGCCCGCCGCGCGCAGCAGCGCGATGTTGGCCGGATAAATGAAGCAGAACGCGGCGTCGCGCGCGATCGCAACGCGCTTGCCGGCGAGCAGTTGCGGCACCGGCCGCGGCTCGGCCGGGGCGAACGCGACCGGCGGCGGCAGCCCGGTGGCGGCGTGCCGGCCCCAGGCATCGGCCAGCGCCTCCAGCCGTGCGTCGAGGTCCTCCAGCTCACCGGCGGCGACCAGCCCGAGGTGGCGCTCCGGCAGCTTCATCGCGTCCCCGCGCGGCAGCGCGCCGAGCCACTGCAGGTCGTCCGGCAGACTCTTCTCGAGCAGGCCGGCGTGATAGTCGCTGCCGACCCGGTTGGCGGCGACGCCGTACAGCGCCAGCCCGTCGCGGTAACGCGCCAGCCCGGTCGCCAGCGCGCCGAAGGTCTGCGCCATCGCCGAACCGTCGATCACCGCCAGCACCGGCAGGCCCAGCCGCTGCGCGAGGTCGGCGCTGGACGGCTCGCCGTCGAACAGCCCCATCACGCCTTCGATCAGGATCAGGTCGGCCTCGCCGGCGGCGGCATGCAGGCGCGCGCGCACGTCGTCCTCGCCGCACATCCACAGGTCCAGTTGCTGCACCGGCGCCCCGCTGGCGCGCTCCAGCACCATCGGGTCGAGGAAATCTGGGCCGGTCTTGAACACCCGCACCCGCCGGCCCTGGCGGCGGTGCCAGCGGGCCAGCGCGGCGGTCACGCTGGTCTTGCCCTGCCCCGACGCGGGCGCCGACACCAGCAGCGCCGGGCACTCGCGCGTCGCGCTCACAGCTCCACGCCCTTCTGCGCCTTGATGCCGGCCTTGAACGCATGCTTGACCACGCGCATCTCGGTAACGGTATCGGCGGCCTCCACCAGAGCCGCGGGTGCGCCGCGGCCGGTGATCACCACGTGCTGGCGCGACGGCCGCGCGGCCAGTGCGGCGACCACCTCCTCCACCGCCACGTAGTCCTTGACCAGGGCGATGTTGAGTTCGTCGAGCAGCACGAAGTCGTAGCCCGGATCTTCCAGCATCGTCCGCGCCACCGCCCAGGCCGCCTGCGCCTTGGCGATGTCGCGCTCGCGATCCTGGGTCTCCCAGGTGAAGCCCTCGCCCATCACGTGGTAGTCGATGTCGTCGGCGAAGCGGCGGAAGAACGCTTCCTCGCCGGTCGAGAAACTGCCCTTGATGAACTGCACCACGCCGCAGTGGAAGCCGTGGCCAAGCGACCGCGCGAGCATGCCGAACCCCGACGAGCTCTTGCCCTTGCCGTTGCCGGTGTTGACCACCACCACGCCGCGGTCGATGGTCGCCCGCGCGACGCGGCGGGCGACCAGCGCCTTCTTGCGCTGCGCGCGCTCGCGGTGGCGCTCCTGCGTGGCGAGCGCATCCGCCGTGTCGGAACTATCCACCCGCACGCCGCCCACGGCTCAGGCCCCGCGCGACGCGGCGACACGCCCGGCCGCACGCCCGGCCAGTCGCCATGCCGCGTACAGCACGGCGGCGCCGAGCACGTAGACCGACAGGTTGAACAGTCGCTGCGGCATGTAGTGGAGCACCCGTGCCACGTACTCCGCCACGCTCGGGTCTGGC
This sequence comes from Pseudomonadota bacterium, assembly GCA_023395465.1. Lineage (GTDB taxonomy): Bacteria > Pseudomonadota > Gammaproteobacteria > Xanthomonadales > Xanthomonadaceae > Luteimonas. The sequence continues at coordinate 2,793 of JAEWZE010000208.1, read as the reverse complement.
TGCGTTCCCGACAGCAGGTAGTGGCCGCCGCCGGAGAACTGGTAGGCCAGCACCGAGGTCGCCGCCAGTACCGCCATCAGCCGCATCACGGTGCCCGGCCGCTCGACGTGGAGCCGCGCGTAGAGCCGCCCGCCGCCCCACAGCAGCGCATAGGCCGGCAGCAGCATCCAGTAGCCGGGCGTCATGCAGGTCTCGGCGATGCGTTCCAGCGTCAGACTGGCGAAGTCGACCGACACCGCCAGCGCGAACAGCGCCAGGAACGCCCAGCGCGGGCGCAGCAGCGCACCGGCCAGGAAGAACACCGCCCACGAGCCGCTGGGCAGGGCGTGGATGCTGGCGACGTGATTGCCGCGTGTGGCCACCAGCAGGACCGCCAGCACGATGGCGACGCAGGTCTGCGCATGGCGGGAAGAGAACGGAAGGTTCGAACTGGGATTGATCATGGAGGGCTCCGGAAGTGGATGCGGGATCGGTTCGGCGACTCGGGGTCGAGTCCGGGATCGGGCTGCGGCAACGACGCCGACGGGCTCAGCTTCCGCCGCTGAAACGCAGGCTCAACAGCCAGCTGCGACCGGGTTGGCGGTAGAACTTCGCGGTCTCGTAGTCGCGGTCGAGTACGTTGTCGGTGCCCAAGCGCAGCCGCCATTGCGGCGCCAGCGCGTAGGCCACGCGCAGGTCGACGGTGGCGTAGCCGCTCATCCGCTTGCGGTTGGCGAGGTCGTCGAACCGCTCGGCGGCGGCGTTGACCGTGGCGCCGATGCTGAACCTGCCCAGCTCGCGGTCCGCCTCCAGCCGCGCGGTGCGGCGTGCGCGGCGCGGCAGGACGTTGCCCGCGCTGGCGCCGTTGCTGTCGTTGCGCGGGTCCAGCCACGAGGCGTTGGCCTGCAGCAGCCAGCCGGCCAGCGTGGCGTGGCCGACCAGCTCCAGCCCGCGGATGCGGGCGCGGTCGATGTTGTTGGGCTGCCCGTAGGGATGCGTGTCGTCGACCAGGCGCGAGTCGTAGGCGATCAGGTCGTCGATCTCCGACTGGAAGGCGTTGATGGCCCAGCCGCCGCGGCCATGCTCGCCGCGCAGTCCCAGCTCGATGCTGTCCGACGTCTCCGGCCGCAGGTCGGGATTGCCGTAGCCGGTGAAGTACAGCTCGTTGAAGGTGGGCGCCTTGAACGCGGTGCCGTAGCTGGCGGTCAGCCGCAGCGCATCGGCGAAGTCCCAGCCCCACAGCGCGCTGCCGGTGGTGCGGCCGCCGAACTGGCTGTTGTCGTCCCGGCGCAGGCTGGCCTGCAGCGCGTGGTCGCCGATCTCCTGTTGCCACTGCGCGAACAGCGCGCGGTTGTGGCGGCGGTCGACGGTGTAGACGGTGGTGCTGTCGACCTCGTCGCCCTGCCAGTCCAGGCCGGCGCTGAGCAGCCCTTCGCCGATGCCGATGTCGGCCTGCAGCGAGGCGACCGCGCGGCGGGTGTCGAAGGTGCTCGAATAGACGCCGTCCATGTAGGCATCGCTGAGGTCGGCGCTGCGCCCGGCGTTGAGCACCAGCGTCAGCGGGCCGTCGGCGGTGTAGCGCAGGCGCGCGGCGACGACCTGCTGGACGTTGTCGGCCTCGTTGTTCTGGCTGCCGTCGTATTCGTTGTGGGCCTGCGCGCGGAACACGCGGGCCTCGGCGTCCCAGTGCTCGCCGAAGCGGTAGCCGCCCTGCAGCGTCACCGAGCTGTTGCGGTAGCCGTCGCGGTCGGGGTCCAGGTAGGGCTCGGGCGTGGCGCGCGACGGGTCGCCGCGGTAGGCGTCGATGCCGTCGGTTTCGGTATGGGCCGCACCCAGCGAATACCAGCCTTCGCCGGCGCGACCGGCCACACCGGCCGACAGGTTGCGGGTCCGCTCGCTGCCGATGCCGACGCCCAGGTACGGCGCGAACGCGCCCTTCGGGCGCCGGGTGAAGATCTGCACCACGCCGCCGAGCGCCTCCGAGCCGTACAGGCTGGAGAACGGCCCGCGCACGATCTCGATCCGCTCGACCAGTTCGACCGGAATGTCCTGCAGCGCGGCGCCGCCGCTGGTCGCCGAGCCGATCTTGACGCCGTCGACCAGCACCAGCACGTGGTCGGACTCGGTGCCGCGCAGGTACAGCGAGGTCGACTTGCCCGGCCCGCCGTTGTTGGCCAGCGAGACGCCCGGCAGGCCGCGCAGCAGCGCCGGCAGCGAGGGCGGTTGCAGGCGCTCGATGCGCTCGCGGTCGATCACGCTGACCGCGGCGAGCGACTGATCCTGGGTGAGCGCGGTACGGCTGGCGGTGACCACGACTTCGTCGAGGTCGGTCGCGGGGACCGGGCCGGATGCGTGGCACGGGAATACAGGGGACGACGCGACCGCAAGCGCGGCCACGGCAAGGCAATGCCGGGGAAACTGCACGGGGAACTCCTTGGACCGCGCCTGCCCGCGCGGTGTCGTTGGGCCAGGGCAAACGGCAAGGAGTGGTCATGGCGCAACGTGCAGGCGCACGGGCCCCATGACAGCGCCCACCGCGTGCCAATCGAAACCTGTGGCCGGTCTCCGGGCTTGCGAGTGGAGCGTCGTGTCATCGCGACCGTCGCTCCCGGTCCGCGCCTTCCCATGCGCTTGGCACAGTGGCTGTGTGCGAACCTGGCTCGCCTACCGTTGCGGGGGCAGCTCCGGAATTGCCGCGTCGTCGCGTGACGACGGGGCGCACCGGATTCCCGTTTCAACCACCGGCCAGGCCGGCGGTCACCTCAGGCGCGGCAAGTCTAGCAGCACGCCGTGGGGGTTGAGGAGAGCGTGGCG
>JAEWZE010000069.1 GCA_023395465.1 Pseudomonadota bacterium | reverse complement strand
GGCTACGCCGAGTGGCGAAACTTCTCGAGCAGCGTGATCTCGAAGGCGAAGACTGCCTGCGAGGTTTCGGGGCATGAGGTCTCGGACCATTTTGTTGACGTCAACAAAATGGTCGACCTGGGCTCCGGCAGCCAGCGCGAGGTCGACGACATCATGCTCACGCGCTACGCCTGCTACCTGATCGCCCAGAACGGCGACCCACGCAAGCAGGAAATCGCGTTCGCACAGACCTACTTCGCGTTGCAGACCCGCCGCGCCGAACTGATCGAGCAGCGACTGCTGGAAGCCGAACGCGTGCAGGCGCGCCGCAAGCTGAGCGAAACCGAGAAGGAACTGTCCGGCGTGATCTACCAGCAGACCGGCGGCAACCAGGACTTCGCCACGATCCGCAGCAAGGGCGACCCCGCGCTGTTCGGTCGCAACACGCAGGAAATGAAGCAGCGCTGGCAGGTGCCCACCAGCCGCCCCCTGGCCGACTTCGCGCCCACGCTGATCCTCAAGGCCAAGGACTTCGCCACCGAAATCACCATCCACAATGCTCGCGAGCAACGCATGCGCAGCGAATCGGCGATCTCGTAGGAACACGTGTCCAACAACCGGGCGGTGCGCAACACCCTGCTCGGCCGCGGCATCGTTCCGGAGAACCTGTCGCCGGAAGAAGACGTCAGGAAGGTCGAACGCCGCCTGGCGGCCGAAGACAGGAAGGTGCTCAAGAAGCCGGAAGTCCTGGACGATTGATACGTCGCAAGGTACAGCTGGCTTGGTTGGTCAAGTCCAAGCACCGGAGCCGGCACGCGCACCCTCGCCGGCGACCTTTTGGCGACATTCGCGTGCTTAACCTCGCAGCGCGCCAATGAGGTGGCGCGGCCATTCCCGGGGGCAGGACGATATGAGCAGGCTCGCGCGTCGGACGTTGGCGCTGGCACTTTCGGCGCAGTTGATCGGCCTTCCACTGTTGGCGCACGCGCAGGAGGCACCCGGCGCGCTGACCATCGTGGTCAGGGACCAGACCACCGCCCGCCCGCTCCCGAACGCGCGGGTCACGATCACCGAACGGGACACCGCCTCCGCGCGCACGCTGGGCACCGACGCGCAGGGCCGCATCATGGTCGACCAGCTCGATCCGGGCCTGTACACGGTCGACATCGCCAAGGCCGGGTTCGCGCCGGTCTCCGAGCCGAGCATCCGCGTGGTCACGCGCAAGAACTCGCAGCTCGAGTTCGAACTGGCCGTCCCGCTGCTGCAGGAAGTGGTGGTGCAGGCACGACCGATCGATGCGCTCGCATCGCCGTCCAGCATCTGGCTCGACCGGGACGCGTTGCGCGACGCCGTCGGCGGTGGCGCCGATCCGCTGCTGTCGCTCGACGGCCTGCCTGGGCTGGCATCGGCGAGCGAGTTCGCAAGCTTCAGCGTGCGCCGCCCCGGGCCGCGCGACAACCTGGTCTTCGTCGACGAGTTTCCTTTCGACAAGGCGGTGCACTTCGACGCGACACTGGGCGAGGACGAAGACGTCGGCGGTGGCGGCCGTTTCTCGATCTTCGCCCCGGACGTCATCAGCGGCGCCGAGTTCTCGCCGGGCGGCTGGGGTCCCGCGTACGGTGGCCGGGCCGCTTCGCTGCTCAAGCTCGAAGTGGCCGGGGGCAATCCAAGCCCGTCGGCCAGCCTGCGCTACGACCTCGCCGGTTTCGAAGTCGGCTATGACGGTCCCGCCGGCATCACGAAGGATGCCACCCTGCTGGTATCCGCGCGCCGGCTGGATTTCGGCTCCCTGTTCGAAACGATCGAGGAACTGGACATCGGCAACCCCGTGCTGCGCGACGTCATCGTCAAATCGGTCGTGCCGATCAGCCCGTCCAACACGCTTGAGGTGCTGCTGATCGACACGCGCGAAACCTACACGCGCGACGTGACCCACGTCTTCGAGTCGCCCAACTTCGAGGATGCGGCGCTGCTCGACTTCGAGCAGGACAGCGACCTGTACGGACTGACCCTGCGATCGTTGATCGGCGACAACGCCGTCTGGACCAACCGGGTCTACCGCCGCGCCAGCAACAAGGTCAGTTCGGAGGGCGAAGCATTTCCCGATCTCGTGCCGCCCGGCTCGGCCGCCTCGGACTTCCCGGTGCGCGAAGACATCATCACCGTGACCGAGGACGAGACCGAACTCGGCTGGCGCAGCGACTTCGAAACGGTGAACCGCTGGGGCACGTTCAGTGCGGGCGTCCAGGCGACGCGGATCGAACTGGACTACAGCACCGTGCTGGACGGCGACTGGATCCGCTACGTCTACGACAGCGACGACTTCAGGCCGGACCCCGGCCAGCGCTACATCGTGCTGACGCCGGAGAACATGGACTCCACCCTGAGCCGCACGGCCACCAACTATGCCGGCTACGTGGACCAGGCCTTCAAGTTCGGCGCGTGGGACATCCGCACCGGCGTGCGGCTGGAGCGCGACGACCTCACCGACGAAAGCCTCGTCTCGCCCAGGATCCGGGGCAACTGGCAGCCGGGCAAGCGCGTCAGGTACTTCGCGACGGCCGGCCTGTTCCACCAGTCGCCGAGGTTTCTGGACCTCGCGGCCAACGCGGCCAACACGCTGGAGAACGAGGAGATCACGCACACGAGCGCCGGTGTCGAGTATTTCTTCAACGACCGCTGGTCGGTGCTGACGGAGGCCTATCACCAGGACCTCGACAGCCTGGTGGTCGACCAGGATCGCGCGAGCGGCACCTTCGCCAACATCGGCGACGGCACCTCCAAGGGTGTCGACGTCGTGCTCAAGGGCACGATCCGCGAAGGCCTCTACGCCACCGCGACCTATTCCTGGAACGATGCCGAGATCGACCGCAAGGACGGCCGCGGCGTGGTTGCCGACGAGTTCAGCCGCGAGCACGTGGCCACCCTCGGCGTGACCTGGGAAATTACCGACCGTTGGAAGGTGGCCGCCCGCTACAAGTACCTGTCCGGCAGGCCGGAGGATGCCTACCTCATCCATGAAGACGTGCTGGGCCCCGGACAGCCCCTGCGCTACTCGCGCGAGACGGTCGAGCGAGGCGTCGGCCGCAGGGACGGTTACGGCGTGCTCAACGCCCGCGTCGACTACCGGCGCGCCTTCGGCCCCATCGACGTCACCGCCTTCCTCGACGTCATCAACCTCACCTCGGCCTCGTCGACCGACGACACCGAGTTCGACTACCGCCGGGGCGTCAACGTGGCGGACGAGAGCGAGGCCGAACCGCTGATCGGGCTTCGGCTAGACTACGCCTGGTAGACGGGAGGCGGCAGATGCCACGCGTTCCTGATGCGACGCCCATCAGGGCGCTGATCGTCGAGGACAACCGCGACATCTGCGCGAACATCGCCGCGTACCTCGAAAAGCTCGGCTATGTCCTGGATTTCGCCCACGACGGCGTGACCGCAATGAACCTGGCGCTGACCCATCCGTTCGACGTCATCGTGCTGGACCTGATGATGCCGCGGATGGATGGCCTCACCTTCTGCGAGAGGCTGCGCAACGAGGCCGGGATCGAGACGCCCGTGCTCATGCTGACGGCCCGGGACACGCTCGACGACCGGCTCAAGGGCTTCGACGCCGGCGCCGACGACTACCTGGTCAAGCCGTTCGCGCTGCAGGAGCTGCATGCGCGCGTCCGCGCGCTGTACAAGCGGACGCACCGCAATCCGGACAAGCTTCTCGCCGTGGCCGACCTGACGTTGAACCGGTCCACGCTGCAGGTGCATCGGGCGGGGCGGCGCGTCGAGATCAACCCCGTCGGCATCAAGCTGCTGCGCCGGCTGATGGAAGAGTCCCCGTCCGTGGTGAGCCGCGAAGACCTGGAGACGCTGCTGTGGGCCGATGAACGGCCGGACGGCGATGCGCTGCGCTCGCACATGTACAAGCTGCGGCAGGCGATCGACCGGCCCTTCGACCAGCCGCTGATCCACACGGTGCACCGGATCGGGTACCGGATCGCGCAGGACGCCGAATAGTGCGGCAGCACAGCCTGCGCAAACGGGTCGAGTACGCGTTCGCGCTGTGCGTGGTCGGACTCAGCGTGGCCTGGGGATTCGCGTTCTACGGCGCCATCCGTTTCAGCGAGGACCGCGTGCTGGCCAACCAGCTGCAGCACGCCGCCGAGCGCTACCCCGACCTGTCGCTGAGCCTGCGCGGATACGACGACGTCGGCAGCCTGCCCGAACCACTGCGGGAATGGGCGGCAGCAGGGCCAGAGGCAGGCACCTACGAGTTCGTCGCCGAGGAACTGCACGTGGCGGTCGTCCCCGCCGACAACGCACAGGGGCGCGCCTTCGTGGTGTTCGATGTCGCCGGGATCGAGGCGGCCTCGTCCGAGGACTGGTGGTGGCTGCTCGTCATCACCGGGGTCGTGGTCGTGCTCGGCGCCCTGGGCTTCGGGCTCGGGGTGCTGGTGATGCGC
>JAEWZE010000030.1 GCA_023395465.1 Pseudomonadota bacterium | reverse complement strand
GGAGGCGAGCGCGGCGGCGGCGAGCACCGCATCGGGGGTGTCGGGATCGAGGCGGCGCAGGCTCTGGGCCAGGGCGTGGTCGAGGGTGCGCAGGTGGCCGCTGCGGAACAGGGCGTCGAGCAGGGGGGTGCGGGGTGCTCCGGGGGGCCCCACCCCAGCCCTCCCCCGCGCGCGGGGGAGGGAGCCCGAGGCATCCGCGGCGGCGGTCGGGTCGGTGGGCTGGCTTTCGGGGAACAGCGGGAGCGTGGTGTTCATGTGGGCGTCTGCTCCTGGCGCGGCTCCGGCTGCCCCCATCCCAGCGCTGCCCCGCTTGCGGGGGAGGGAGCGGATGCGTTCGCGGCGGCGCCGGGCTGCCCTCCACCGGCGAACAGGACGTCGAGTGCTTCGACCAGTTCCGGATCGAAGCGCCAGGCCTGCACGCCCTGCGCCGGGTGTGCGTCCTTGCCTGGCGGGGCCGGATCCACTTGCTGGCCAGGCGGCGCCGGATGCGTGCCCTGCCCGGCCGGCGCTGCATCCGCGCCGCCACGGCCGGCATCGAGGCCGCGGCAGAACACATAGCGCACGCCGCCGAAGTCGCGGGCGTAGTCGTAGCCATCGCCCAGCCGGAAGCGCAGCCAGCGGTGCAGGGCCAGGGTGTAGATCAGCGCCTGCAGGTCGTACTCGCTGTGGGCCATGGCTTCGTCGAGCTGCGCGGGGCCGTAGCCGGGCAGGCGGTTGGACTTGTAGTCGAGCACGTACCAGCGGCCGTCGTGCACGTAGGTGAGGTCGATCAGGCCGGTCATCAGGCCTTCCAGCCGACGCCGGGCGCCGAAGCCCTGGCGCGCGGTGAGCAGGCCGTGACGGTGCAGCAGCGCGAGCAGCGCGTCGACGCGCGTGGGTGCGAGCGCGAACTGGAACTCGATTTCCGGGCGGCGCATGCCTTCCGGTACGTCGGCCAGGCGCGCGCCTTCGGGCAGTGCGACGGTGAGCGTGTGGCCGATGAGCGCGGTGAGCACCTCGATGCCGTCGTCGACGTCCTCGGCCGGGTAGCCGCCGGCGCGCAGGCGTTCGGCGATGAGCGCCACGTCTTCCGTCGTGGGCGCGGGCGCACCGGGCGTCCACGCGGCCCAGCGCGCGAAGTCGCTGCGCTCCAGCACGTCGTGCAGCACCACGCCGAAGCGGGTGCCGGCGAAGCGCGGGTCGAAGGCGTCGGCGGTGTCGGTGTCGGCGTCCGTTGCGGGTTCGTCCTGGCCGCCGGGCACGGCCTGGGTGGCGCTGGTCGAGGCATCGCCCTGGCCTTCGGCGTTGGCGAGCTGGGTGAAGCTGTAGACCCACCAGTCGCTGGCCAGCGGGCGTGCGGCGATGCGCGCCGGTGGCACCGCCTCGGTGGAGGCCGACGGCAACCACGGCAGCCTCTCCGGCGGCGTGCTGTCGTCGATGGCGAGCGCGCTGCCGAGCGCGTCGGCAAGCGCATCGGGCCTGGACACCATGTGCAGCAGCGGCGACTTGTCGTGGTTGCAGAACAGGCCGCTGGCCAGCCACAGCGCATGGCGCGCGCGGGTGAGGCCGACGTACAGCAGGCGCGCATCCTCGGCGCGCTGGGCGAGGCACCAGGCGTCCTTGGCCGCTTCCCAGCCGGAGCGCGAAGGCAGCAGCTTCCAGTGCAGCGCGCGGCCGGCTTCGCCGTTCACCACGGCGCGATGGCCGGGATTGCGCGCGTTCGCGCCGATCGCCGCGAACGGCAGAAACACCAGCGGGTATTCCAGGCCCTTGCTCTTGTGCAGGGTGACCACCTGCACGCGCCTGGCGTCGGACTCCAGGCGCAGCAGCTGGCTCTCGTCGTTGGCATTGGCGTCGGCGATGGCGTTGGCCAGCCAGTCGACCAGGCCGTGCAGGCCGAGCGCATGCGATTGCGCGTCCTGCAGCAGTTCGGCCAGCTGCAGGGTGTTGGTGAGGCGGCGCTCGCCGTCGAGCAGGCCGAGCAAGCGCCCGGCGTGTTCGGCGCAGAGGTCGTTGACCAGCGCCAGCGGGCCGCCGCGCTGCAGCCGCTCGCGCCAGGCCAGCGCGGTGAGCTGCCAGTGGCGCAGCGCTTCGCCGTCTTCATCCAGCGCGGCGATGGCCTTGGCATCCAGGCCCACCAGCACGGTGGACAGCGCCATGCGCAGGCGGCCGTCGTCTGCGCCGTGCAGCAGGGCGAGCAGCAGCGCGTGCAGGTCGCGCGCTTCGGGCGTGGCGAACAAGCTCTGCTTGCCGGCGGCGACGGCGGGAATGCCGGCCATCGCGAGCGCGTGGCGGATGCGCGTGGCCTCCTTGTGCGAGCGCACCAGCACGGCGATGTCGCCCGGCTCCACCGGACGACCGTCGATGCTGGCGTGGCCTTCGCGCGCGTCGCAGAGCACGCGGTGGATGGCGGCGACGCAGGCGGCCGTGGCCAGTTCGCGCGAACGGCCGGCGCTGAAGGGTTTCGGCTTGCCCTTGCTGTCGACCTCGTCGGGCAGCGGGGCGCGCCACAAGGTGAGCGCGGGCGCCGCGCTGCCGCTGCGCTGGAAGTCGGCATCGTCGCGCACGCCGCCGGGCTGCACGTCCTTGAATGCGATGCGGCCGTCGATGAACGGCGGCGGCACCTTCGCGTCCGCGTCGGCCCCGGCCTGGGCCTGCGCGTACAGCATGGAGACCGCACGCAGCACCGACGGCCGCGAGCGGAAGTTGAGCGACAGCGGCGGCGCTTGCCGCGCGATGGCGCGCGCTGCGAGGTAGGTCTCGACGTCGCCGCCGCGGAAGCCGTAGATCGCCTGCTTGGGATCGCCGATCACGTACAGCGCCGGCGCGCCGCTGGCGACCCCGAACACCCGGTCGAAGATGCGCCACTGGCGCGCATCGGTGTCCTGGAACTCGTCGACCAGGGCCACGGCGTACTGCGCGCGCAGCCTGGCGGTGAGCGCTTCGGCGCCGGGGCCGTCGATGGCGTCGGCGACGCGGTCGATCAGGTCGTCGTAAGTCTGCACGCGCTGCTGCTGCTTGGCGCGCGCGACGCGCAGGCGGGCGTCGCTGCGCAGGCGATGCAGCAGCTCGACCCGGCGCACGTCCTTCCACTCGGCCATCGCGGTGAGCGCGTCGAGGTAGGCGGGCACGGCATCGCAGATGGGCGAGTCCGGGGTGCGGCCGGCGTGCTTCACGCTCGTGCGCTTCTGCAAGGTGTCGCGAGTCAGCTGCGGCAGCTTGGCGTGCTCGAACGGCGCGCTGCGTTCGCTGGCGCTGCACCACTGCTGCAGCGAATCGAACAGCGCGGCGATCCAGTCGATCTTGTAGCTGCCGCCGTGCAGGACCTTGCTCTCCACCGCCGCAACCAGCGACGCGCGAAACTCCTCGCCATGCGCGCGGAAGGCGGCGGCGAGCGTTTCGCCCGTGGCATGCAGGCGCGGCGCGGGGTCGTCGGGCAGTTCGGCCAGCGCCGGACGCAGCAGTGGCTCGCGCACCAGCACGGCCAGGTCCGCGGCCAGCGCCTCCGGGCCACTCGGCCACAGCGCGACCAGATCGTCGGCGGCATCGGCGTTGCTGCCGTGCCAGCGCCACAGGTCGGCGGCGATGGCCTCGTGCAGGGCGGTGTCGCTGGTGAGCAGCTCCGGCGCGTCGAAGGCCTGCCCCACTTCCAGCGCATGCTCGCGCAGCACGCGCGCGCAGAAGCCGTGGATGGTGAAGATGGCCGCGAGGTCGATGTCGTTGGCGGCGGCGTGCAGGCGGCGGCGCAGGGCTTCGGCGGTTTCGGTGCCGCGCGCGAGGTGGGCGTCGAGTACCGCATGGGTCAGCACCGCATCGGGCGCGGCATCCGCTGCGGGCGTCGCGCCCACCAGCTGCTCGGCCAGCAGCAGGCGCGCGCGGATGCGGCTGCGCAGCTCCTGGGTGGCGGCCTCGGTGAAGGTGACGGCCAGCACCTGGCCCACGCGCAGGCCGCGCTCGACCACCAGGCGCACCACCAGCGTGGCCAGGGTGAAGGTCTTGCCGGTGCCGGCGGAGGCCTCGATGGCGTGGACGCCTTCGAGCGCGAGGTCGAGGTAGGGATCGCGCAGCGACCGTTGCGCGGCGCTGCCCGCGTCACCGGCGTCGTGCGGGTCGCGCCCGGCGGTTGCGTTCACTCCGCATCCTCCAGGTCGAGCGTGGCGGCGATGTCGCGCAGCGCGCCCAGGTCGGTGCCGGCGTAGAGCTCGCCCGACATCACCGCCGAATAGATGCCCATCGCGAGGTCCACGAACGCGACCTGCGTGGCCTCGTCGGTGAACGGGTCGCGGCCGCGCAGCGCCAGTCGCAGCGCCTCGCCCGTGCCCTCGCCCCAGCTGCGCTCGCTGCCGTGCCAGCGCTGCGCGGCCAGCTGGATGCCGCGCTCGAAGGTCGGCGCGCGGAACAGCTCCCAGCCGCTGTAGGGCGCGAACGGCAGCGGCCGGCGCAGGCCCCTGGCGCGCAGCTCGACCAGCCAGCGCAGCACCTCGCGCGCCTGCGCGGGATCGAGCGCTGCGCGCTCGTGCGGGCCGACGCCGAGTTCGCCGCCGTCATGGAACTCGACCAGCGGCGCCGTTTGCCCGGCCGCGCTCGCCAGCAGCCAGTCCAGGCCATTGCGGATCGCCGACTGCCCGGCAGGCGGATCGAAGCGCAGGCGCGCGATGCCCTGCGGGTAGGCGTCGGCGATGCGGCCACGCAGCGCCAGGCCATCGATCGTGACCTCCAGCCGCGGCGCCTCCGGCTGCGCGGTCCCGCGCCAGTCGCGGAAGGCGAGCGCATATGGATCCACCTGCCCGCGCACGGTCTCGAGCGTGCGTCGTCCCAGCGGCCCGGACGGCAGCAGGCCGCGCGCGCGCAGCAGCGCATGCGTCGTTGCGTCGCCATCGCCGCGCAGCGCCGCGTCGAACACCGCCTTCTGCAGCTGCTGGCGGGCGAAGCCGCGGCCCGGCGCCAGCAGCGGCTCGACGTCGTCGTCCACTTCCTCCACTTCGGCCAGCCGCAGGCCCAGGCGCTGGCGCAGGAAGACCTCGGCCGGCGCCTGCAGGAAGCGGCGCAGTTCGTCGAGCGAAAGCGTGGCGCCTGCATCGGCTTCGATCGCCGCCAGTGCGTCGTCGCCGAACCACGCTGGCAGCGCCGTGCGCGTCTGCGCGGGCTGCGCGGCCGCCGGCCACCACTGTGCGTGGTAGGAAAAGCGGCGCGGCTCGCCGTCGCCGCCGAACGCGGCGGGCGCGAACGGCTGCAGCGGATGCCGCACCACCAGCGCGTCGGCGGCCTTCGCCTCCGGCGCGTGCTGCGCATCGGCGGCGGCCAGCAGGTCGGCCACCAGCACCGAGGGCTCGCGCGTACTGCCATCGCGCGGGTCGGCGCCCTGGTAGCTGACGTAGAACACGTCCTGCGCGGCGGCGAACAGTTGCAGGAACAGGAAGCGGTCGTCGTCGCGGGTGGAACGGTCGCCCTGGCGACGCAGGCCGCCGGCCAGATCGGCGCTCAGGCGGTCGAGTCCGCCGGCCGGATCGCGGCGCGGGAACTCGCCGTCGTCCATGCCCAGCAGGCAGATCGCGCGGAACGGCAGCAGGCGCATCGGCACCATGCGGCCGATGCTGACGCCGCCGGTGAGCAGCGGCGCGCGGGTGTCGGCTTCCGACAGCGCGGCGGCGAAGTGCGCGCGCACGACCTCGGCCGGCACCGGCGTGGCGACGCCGGCGCGGCGCGCATCGGCGGCGAAGGCATCGACCAGGCTGCGCAGGCGGTCGAGCGCGCGGCGCGTGTGCGGCGCCGACGGCGGGCGCGGCAGCAGTGCCTCGAGCAGGCC
>JAEWZE010000100.1 GCA_023395465.1 Pseudomonadota bacterium | reverse complement strand
GAATCCGTTGCCGCCGCTGAGGGCGGCGGATTCGTCAGGTCCACCCCGGGGCGACTCCTTGGACGCCGCCCCACTCAGGAGAACTTGCCATGACTGTTCCTGGTCCTGCCACCTCAGGGTCCCGACGTTGGGTCTTCTGGATCTTCCTGGCGCTGGCCCTGTTCTATCTCGGCGTCGAGCACCGCGCCCACCTTGCGGGGACGCTCCGCTGGCTGCCGCTGGCCATCTTGCTGCTGTGTCCCTTGATGCATGTGTTCATGCACAAAGGGCATGGCGGTCATGGAGGCGACGGAAGTCATGGGCGCGACGGCAATGCCGACGACCCACCCCATGGCCACCATCAGAGCCGTCGGAACCGGGCATGGAACGACGAAACGTCCGACACCTCGAACGAAGGACACCGACATGCACGCACCTGACGCCGGCTACGGTCTTTGGCTCCTCGCCGCCATCAACGCCGCGTTCTTCATCTTCTTCGCCTGGAGCTTCTACAAACCGCTGACCCGTTGGGACTGGCGTGGGTTCGGTATGTTCTCCGCCTTCGTCGTGGCCCTGTTCGCGGAAATGTATGGCTTCCCGCTGACGCTGTACGTCTTGGGCGGGTGGCTCAGCGCCAACTATCCGCAGGTCAACTGGCTCAGCCACGACGCCGGCCATCTGCTGGAGATGTGGTTCGGCTGGCGCGCCAATCCGCATTTCGGTCCATTCCACCTGGCGAGTTTCATCCTGATCGGCGGCGGGTTCTGGCTCCTGTCGGCAGCCTGGCCCGTGCTGTATCGGGCACAGCGTGAGGGTCGGCTTGCCCGGGAGGGCGTGTATGCACGCATGCGTCACCCGCAGTACGTCGCCTTCGTACTCGTACTGACTGGTTTCCTCCTGCAGTGGCCCACGCTGCTCACGCTCGCCAGCTATCCGGTGCTGGTGTGGGCCTATGCCCGCCTCGCGCGTCGTGAGGAGAGAGATTGCCTGAGCCGCTTCGGCGAGGACTACGTGAGCTACATGCAGGAGGTGCCGGCCTTCATACCGCGACGCCGGCGCGGTCCTGTCCGATCGGCGGGGGAAGTCCGATGAAGGCCGACCGTCGTGTTCCATCCCTTTGTGCTCTCGCAGCCTCGCTGTTTCGCCTCACATCCATTCAAGGAGTCCACACAATGAACAACGTCACACATGCCGCCTGTTTTGCTGGCCCACGCACCAATCCCAATCGCTGGTTCGCCGCGCTGGCGCTGGCGGGCGCCTTTGCCTTCTCCTTCGCACTGCCGGGGGCTGCTTCCGCGAGCGAAGGCGGGTTCCGCCACAACGTGTTGATGCGCGGCCAGGTTCTGGAGACGCAGGACGACACACTGGTGGTCTGCGTCGGCAAGGCCGACGGAGCCCAGGTCGACCAGGTGCTGGATGTGATCCGGCACAAGCGCCGTAACCGCGGTCCCCGGGATATCGGGCCGCGCTTTCGCCGGGAAGCCGTCGGTCAGGTGCGCATCACCGGGCTGTTCGACGACCACTACGCAGAGGCTGAAGTGATCTCCGGAAAGCCCAAGGTCAATGACATCGTCGAGCTGATTCGACCGTGAGCAAGCCACGCGTCCGGCGCGATCTGCGTCGGACGTGTGCCCGCTGTCCGCCATCACTTCCTGCCAGAACCGGAGCTCATCATGACCTCGACTTCCCGCCCGACGCTGCAGTTCCTCGGTGCCGCCGGTACCGTCACCGGATCGCGCTACCTGGTCGAGGCCAATGGCCAGCGCGTGCTGGTCGACTGCGGTCTCTTCCAGGGCTACAAGCAGCTGCGCGACCGCAACCGGGCACCGTTCCCAGTCGATCCGGCGTCCATCGACGCGGTGGTCCTGACCCACGCCCATCTGGATCATTCGGGCTACCTGCCCGCGCTGGTCAAACAGGGATTCCGCGGCTGGATCCACTGCACCCACGCCAGCGTGTCCCTGTGTGGCCTGCTGCTTCCCGACAGCGGGCACCTGCTTGAAGAAGAGGCGAAATACGCAGCCCGCAAGGGGTACTCCAAGCACAAGGAACCTCGACCGCTTTACACCGAGGAGGACGCCCGCCGCAGCCTGAAGCAGCTCAAGGGGCATGACTACGAGCGCGACATCGAGGTCGCGTCGGGCTTCAAGGTCCGCTTCCATCCCGCCGGCCACATCCTGGGCGCCGCACACCTCAGCTTGGACGTCCAGGGCCAGCGTCTGCACTTCAGTGGCGATCTGGGGCGTCAGCAGGAATCGCTGATGAATCCGCCCACGCCGCTGCCCGCCTGTGACGTGCTGGTCTGCGAGTCCACGTATGGCGACCGCGAACACATTCCCATCGACCAGGAAGCGGAACTGGCGCCCATCATCCGCCGCGTTGCCGCCCGCGGGGGCGTGATCGTCATCCCCGCCTTTGCCATCGGCCGCGCCCAGGCGCTCATGCTGCATATCTCCCGGCTGCGCGAGCGCAAGGAGATTCCCCGCGTGCCGGTCTACCTCAACAGCCCGATGGCGATCAACGCGACCCGGCATTACCACGCCCACCATTCCGAACACCACGTGTCCGAAGAGGACTGCCAGCGGATGTTCGACGTGGCCACCTTCGTCAACACGGTGGAAGAGTCGAAGGCGCTCAACCGCCAGCGCGGGCCGATGATCATCATCTCCGCCAGCGGCATGATCACCGGTGGACGCGTGCTTCACCACATCGAGGCGTTCGGCCCCGATGACCGCAACGCAATCCTGCTCGCCGGCTACCAGGCCGGTGGAACACGCGGTGCCGCGCTCGCGGCGGGCAAGCCCAGCTTGCGCATGTTCGGTCGCGAGGTGCCCATCCGCGCCGAGGTGGTGCAGTTGCAAGGCTTTTCCGGCCACGCCGACGCCGGGGAGCTGCTGGACTGGATGCGCACCGCGCCATCCGCGCCGCGCGTCGTCTATCTCACCCATGGCGAGCCCGATGCAGCCGACACGTTGCGCGGGCGCGTGCAGCGCGAGCTGGGCTGGCGGGCGCGCGTGCCCGAGCACCTGGAGCGCGTGGGACTGGAGGATGCGCAATGACCGGGCAGGCCGCAGGCCATACCCGCCTGCGCGTCACCCGTGCCGGCATCGACACCTACCAGCAGCCGGTGGTCTACATGCATCGCGACTGCGAAGTCTGCCGCTCGGAGGGCTTTGCCGCGATGACACGCGTGAGGCTGGACGTGGACGCCCGCACGTTGGTGGCGACGCTGAACGTGGTTGTCGACGATCGGCTTGGCCTGGATGAGATAGCCCTGTCGGAGGCCGCGTGGACGCTGCTGGATCCCATGCCCGATGCCTTGGCCTGGGTCGGGCATGCGGAACCCGCGTCGTCGGCAGGCGCGCTCCGGGCCAAGGTATTCGGCGCGCGGCTGGACGACGCGCAGTACCTTGCCCTGGTGCAAGACGTGATGGAAAGCAGGTTGTCGGACCTGGAGCTTGCCGCGTTCGTCACAGCCAGCGCCGGCGACCGCCTGGACCACGCGGAGACGACCGCGCTGACGCGCGCCATGATCGCCGTCGGCCAGCGCCTGGA
>JAEWZE010000094.1 GCA_023395465.1 Pseudomonadota bacterium | reverse complement strand
GCGTTGTACAACGGCATGGGCGGTGGTTCGGCCGCGGCGATCGGTGCGGTGGAACTGCTGCGCTATGCCTTCCTTGCCAACCGCGATACCCGCCATTGGAGCGAGCAGGCGCTGGCCGACCTGGCCGCGCGCCAGCCGTCGGGCATGGTGCTGCTGCTGGCGGTGGTCGGCGCGGCGATCGGTGCGGTCTCGCTTTCCGGTTCGGTGATCGCCTGGGCCAAACTGGACGGACGACTGGACAAGCGCGTGACCTGGCCCGGCCAGCAGGTGATGAACCTGATGGTGGCACTGGTAGTGGCGGTGCTGGCGATCATCGCGGCCAGCACGCTCAACACCTCGGCAATCGTCGCCTTCTTCGTGCTGGCGCTGGCACTGGGCGTGCTGATGACGTTGCCGATCGGTGGCGCCGACATGCCGGTGGTGATCTCGCTGAACAACGCATTCACCGGCCTGGCGGTGTCCTTCGAAGGTTATGTGCTGGGCAATGAGGCGCTGATCATCGCCGGCATGATGGTCGGCGCGGCGGGCATCCTGCTGACAAGGCTGATGGCCAAGGCGATGAACCGCTCGATCAAGAGCGTGCTGTTCTCCAACTTCGGCGGCGGCGCCGCGTCGGCCGCGGAAATCAGTGGCTCGCAGAAGCCGATCGAGGCCGCCGACGTCGCCGCGATGATGGCCTACGCCGAACGCGTGGTGATCGTGCCCGGCTACGGCATGGCCGTGGCCCAGGCACAGCACAAGATCTGGGAGCTGACCCAGCGGCTGGTCGAACGCGGGGTGAAGGTGAAGTTCGCCATCCACCCGGTTGCCGGCCGCATGCCGGGGCACATGAACGTGCTGCTGGCCGAGGCCGGCGTACCCTACGACCTGATTGCCGACATGGACGACATCAACCCCGAGTTCGCCAATACCGACGTCTCGCTGGTGATCGGCGCCAACGACGTGGTCAACCCGGTGGCCAAGACCGATCCGGCCAGCCCGATCTACGGCATGCCGATCCTGGACGTGGTCGAGTCGAAGAACACCATCGTGATCAAGCGCGGCAAGGGCACCGGCTTCGCCGGCATCGAGAACGCGCTGTTCTACGCCGACAACACGCGCATGCTCTACGGCGACGGTGCGGAAATGGCCAGCGCCCTGGTCAGCGAGCTCAAGGCGCTCGACGGCGGGCACTGAGCCGCGCCATCAGCGCGAGGCGAGCGCCGCCGCGGCCAGGGCCGCGGCCATCCACAGCAGGTCGGCGGGGCTGTTGAACAGGCGCACCAGCAGCGTGCCCAGTTCCGGCCCCAGCTTGAGCAGCGATTCCCACGGCAGCAGGCCCATGTGCCTGCCCAGCCAGGTCGCCACGATCACCCAGTTGGCCGCAAGGATCGCCAGCAGCGTCGCCAGCACGCCGCACATCGCGCGCACCGCGCCCGGACGCATCCGCAGCAGGCGGACCACCAGCGCCGCGTCGACCGCAGCGACCGCCGCCATCCAGCTGCACTGCCGGTCCAGGCGCATCGACAGCATCACCCAGACGGCCGCCACGCCGAGGCTGGCCAGGCCCAGCAGCGCCGCGGCGGGGACGGGGGACACGGGACGGCGCGGTGGCGGCATCGGAAGGCTGCGTTGCGGACGGCCGCACAGGATACCGGGCGCGCGGCGGTACAATGGCGCATTGCCCTCCGGGCCGTCGGCCCCATCTTTCCCGCATGTATTCCCGCAGCAGTGAACCGGTGCGCTTCGAGCGCGATTGCGATGCCGTCCTCGTCCCGCAGGGTGAAGAAGTGACCCTGCCGGCGGGGAGCGTGGGCTACATCACCCAGGCGCTGGGCGGCAGCTGGACGGTGTTCGTGGAAGGCAATCTGTTCCGGATCGCCGGCAAGGATGCCGATGCCATCGGCAAGGAGCCGCCCGAGCCGCTGCAGCTGGCGGAAGGCGCGGACGATGCCGCGGTCGAGCAGCTGGTGTGGAAGCAGCTGCGGACCTGCTTCGATCCCGAGATTCCGATCAACGTGGTCGACCTGGGCCTGGTCTACGAGGCCGACGTGCGCTCGCTGGGCGAGGGCCGGCGGTCCGTTGACGTGAAGATGACCCTGACCGCCCCCGGTTGCGGCATGGGCGACATCCTGGTCGAGGACGTGCGCAGCAAGCTGGAGCTGATCCCGACCGTGGAGGAGGCGGACGTCGAGCTGGTGTTCGATCCGCCGTGGAACCGCTCGATGATGTCCGAGGCCGCGCGACTCGAAACCGGGATGCTGTAGGGCAGCAGACAGCGCTCGACATGTCGGATACGTGACGAAAGGCACGATTTCACATGCAACTGATTCTCGTCATCCCGTTGCGGCACGATTCAGCTGTCGTGTAGCGTCAGTTTGCGGACGGATTTTGTCAGTTCGCATCACTCCGACTGACGCGAGACACAGGGATGTTCCACACTTCGTCCATCTGTCTGGTCCCGTGCCTGCCGGCATTTCGCCGCCCAGGCGGCTTGCTCCTGTTCCGGGGGTCATCCAGATGAAGCACTCTTCCAGGCGGCAGATCCGCCTGCACGCGCTTGCGGCCGCGACTGCGGTCGCCCTGTCCACCATCGTCGTCGCGCCCGCGTTCGCTGGCCGCGTCGAGCTGAGCGGGCTGCAGTCGGACACCGCATTCGACCAGTTCATCGTCAAGTACAAGGCAGGGACGCCCGAGGCGTCCGATCCGGCTGCGATCGGACGGGGACTCGACGCGGCGGCCGCCGTTGTCGTCAGCGGCGCGCAGGCCATGCGCGGCGACCCGCGTGGCGTGCCGCTGGGACTCGCGCACCACCGGCGCATGGCGATCGGCGCCGACGTGGTCAGGGCGAGCCGCAAGCTCGACCGTATCGACGCCGAAACCCTGATGCGGCAGCTCGCGGCCCAGCCCAACGTGGAGTACGTCGAGGTCGACAAGATCAACCGCATCGCGCTGACCCCCAACGATCCGCAGTTCGGCCAGCAGTACGGCTTCGGGACGGGCGCCGGTGGCATCCGCGCCACCGAGGCCTGGGACGTCACGAGCGGCGCCGGCACGGTCGTCGCGGTGCTCGATACCGGCATCACCAGCCATCCCGACCTCAACGCCAACGTCCTGCCCGGATACGACTTCGTGTCGGATGCGACGGTCGGTGGCGACGGCAACGGTCGCGACGCCGATGCCAGCGACCCAGGCGACTACTACGGTGGCGATCCCTCCAGCTGGCATGGAACGCACGTGGCAGGCACGGTCGCCGCGGTGACCAACAACGGCGTCGGCGTCGCCGGTACCGCGTTCAACGCCAAGGTCGTGCCGGTGCGCGTGCTTGGTCGGGGCGGCGGCTACGATTCCGACATCGCCGATGCCGTCATCTGGGCATCGGGCGGCAGCGTGGGCGGCGTGCCGGCCAACGCCAACCCGGCCGAGGTGATCAACCTCAGCCTCGGTGGCGGCGGCAGTTGCGGCAGTGCCATGCAGAGTGCGATCAACGGCGCGGTCGGCCGCGGCACCACGGTGGTGATCGCCGCGGGCAACAGCAATGCCAACGTGTCCGGCTTCTCCCCCGCCAACTGCAACAACGTGGTCGCGGTGGCGTCCAACACGAACACCGGCGCGCGCTCGAGCTTCTCCAACTACGGCGCGCTGATCGATGTCTCGGCCCCCGGCTCGAGCATCGTGTCCACCCTCAATTCCGGAACCCAGGGCCCGGGTTCGCCGAGCTACGCCAGCTACAGCGGCACTTCCATGGCGGCGCCGCACGTGGCCGGCGTGGTGGCGCTGATGCAGTCCATCGCCACGACGCCGCTCACGCCCGCGCAGGTGGAGGCGACGCTGAAGAGCACGGCGCGCGCGTTCCCGTCGACGCCATCGCAGCCGATCGGCAGCGGCATCGTCCACGCGCGCGCCGCGGTCGACGCGGTCGGCGGCGGCACCGGCAACGCCCCGCCCAGCGCCGGCTTCACTTCCACCGTCAACGGGCTGAGCGTGCAGTTCACCGACACCTCCAGCGACAGCGACGGCTCGATCGCCTCGCGCAGCTGGAACTTCGGCGATGGCACGAGCTCCACCGCCACCAACCCCGCCAAGACCTATGCGGCGGCCGGCACCTACAGCGTGTCGCTGACGGTGACCGACGACGACGGCGCCAGCAACACCCGCACCCAGTCGGTGACCGTCGCCAGCGGCGGCGGCGGAGGCAGCGTGCTGCAGAACGGCGTCCCGGTGACCGGCATCTCCGGCGGTTCGGGCAGCACGCAGTACTGGACGATCGAAGTGCCGGCGGGCGCCAGCAACCTGGTGATCGCCAGCAGCGGCGGCAGCGGCGATGCCGACCTGTACGTGCGCCGCGGCGCGGCGCCGACCACCTCGACCTACGACTGCCGCCCCTACCGGTCCGGCAACAGCGAGTCGTGTTCGTTCGCCTCGCCGCAGGCGGGGACCTGGCACGTGATGCTGCGCGGCTACTCTGCGTATTCGGGAGTCTCGCTGACCGGCTCCTACAGCGCAGGCGGCGGTGGCGGCGGCCAGACCTACAGCAACGGCACCGACTACACGATCAACAGCAACGCCACGGTGGAAAGTCCGATCACGGTGTCCGGGCGCAGCGGCAACGCGCCGTCCAGCACGCCGGTCGCGGTCGATGTCCGCCATACCTACCGCGGCGACCTGAAGGTCGACCTGGTGGCGCCGGACGGCAGCGTGTACGTGCTGCACAACCGCAGCGGCGGCAGTGCCGACAACGTCATCGGCACCTACACGCTCAACCTGTCCAGTGAATCGCTCAACGGCACCTGGCGGCTGCGGGTCAACGACAACGCAGCCGGCGACAGCGGCTACATCAACAGCTGGAGCATCACCTTCTGATGCGCCCGCGCAGGAACCACCGCAAGGCAGGGTGACAAGGGGCGGCACGCCGGACACCGGCGTGCCGCCTTGCTTATCCGGGGCGAAGCCCTCCGCACGAGGAGTCGATGGAATGAAACGGTTCACCGGTTGGATCATCGCGGGAATGCTGGCGGCGGGAGCGGCGCAGGCCGCCACCGGCGACGCGCGGCCAGCAGCGTTCACTCACAGCTTGCCGGCCGAGCACACGGTGCAGGTCAAGAGCATGCCCGGCGTGGACGTCGCGCGGCTCAAGGCGGAGGACGCCAGGCGCCGGGCCAAGCTCGCCAATGCGCCGGTGCGGTTCGCGGCCCCGCTGGCGGTCGACATCACGCCCGCCACCGCAGGCGACTGGGACCAGGCGGGCGACATGCTGGTCTGGCGCCTGCGCGTGCAGTCCAAGGGTGCCCTGACCCTCAACTTCGGTTTCAGCGAATACCGCATGCCCGAGGGCGGGCACATGCTGATCTATCCGGCGGGCCTGCGCAGCAATGCCAGCCCCGACCTGATCCGCGCCTTCACCAGCGCGGACAACAAGGCGCACGGTCGCCTGTGGACGCCGGTGGTGCCCGGCGACCACGCGGTGATCGAAGTCGCGGTGCCCAAGGCACGCGCGGGCGAACTGAAGCTGCGCCTGACCAGCGTCAACCATGACTACGTCGGCTTCGACCGCCTGGCGCGGGCCGGGCTGGTGCAGCCGCAGGGCGTGTCGGGCAGCTGCAACATCGACGTGGTTTGCCCCGCGGGCGACGGCTGGCGCGAGCAGATCCGCTCGGTTGGCGCCTACTCGCGCTTCGGGACGTTCTACTGCTCCGGCTCGCTGGTCAACAACACCGCCAACGACCAGAGCATGTACTTCCTGACCGCCAACCACTGCAGCATGGGCACGGCCGATGCCGCCGCCAGCATCGTGGTGTACTGGAACTACCAGAACTCCTACTGCCGCACGCCGGGCAGCGCGGAAAGCGGACAGAATGGCGATGGCAGCCTGGCGCAGAACCAGACCGGCGCGGTCCCGCTGGCGAGCTTCTCCGGCTCCGACTTCACCCTGCTCGAACTGGACGATCCGGCCAACGAGGCGTTCAACCTCTACTGGTCCGGCTGGGACCGCCGCGACATCACCTTCCCGGGCGCGACCGGCATCCACCATCCGCGCGTGGCGGAAAAGCGCATCACCCACTCAGACAATCCGCTGCGCATCGAGGGCTACCTCGGCGGCGCCGGGACCAACCACCTGTACGTGTACTGGAACCAGCCGGGCACGACCGAAGGCGGCTCGTCCGGCTCGCCTCTGTACAGCCCCGACGGTCGCGTGATCGGCCAGCTCCACGGCGGCTACGCCTCGTGCTCGACCAGCGGTCCGACCGACCACGCCGATTGGTACGGCCGCGTGTACACCTCCTGGACCGGCGGCGGCACCGACAGCAGCCGCCTGAGCAACTGGCTCGATCCGGCCGGTACCGGCGCGGAGTTCATCGACGGGCTCGATTCGACCCCGACCGACCCGACGCTTCCGGTGGCCGGCTTCAGCTGGACGGCCGAGGAACTGACGGTCAGCTTCACCAGCACCTCGACCGATGACGGTGGCGCCCCGGCGCATGCCTGGGACTTCGGCGACGGCAGCTCCTCCACCGAGGAGAATCCGGTCCACACCTATGCTGCGGACGGCAGCTACACGGTGACCCTGACGGTGACCGACGGCGACGGCAACACTGACACGCACACCGCGACGGTGGACGTGGAGGCGATCCCGGAGGCGATCGAACTGGTCAACGGCGAGGTGAGCATCATCTCGGGCGCGGCCGGCAGCGACACGCTGTACCGGCTGGAGGTTCCGGAGAACGGCACCGGGCCGCTCAGCTTCCGCAGCTACACCGGCAGCGGCAACGTTTCGCTGTACGTGAGCCACGAGGCCGTGCCGACGACCGCCGACTACGACTGGCGTTCGACCCGGCCCGGCAACAACGAGGCCGTCGTCATCGCCGACCCGGAGCCGGGCATCTACTACGTGCTGGTGCGTGGCGAGAGCGCGTATTCGGGCGTGCGCCTGGTGGCCACGCACGGCCTGAGCGAGACCTACGGCAACGACACCGCGTTCCCGATCCCCGACAACAGCAGTGCCGGCGTCGAGAGTCCGGTCACCGTGTCCGGCGCCTCCGGCAACGCGTCCTCGCAGACCCAGGTGTACGTCAACATCACCCATACCTGGATCGGTGACCTGATCGTGACCCTGCGCGCGCCCGATGGCTCGGCCTACGTGCTGCACAACCGCAGTGGCGGCAGCACCGACAACATCGACGCGACCTACACGGTCGACCTGTCGAGCGAGTCGAAGAACGGTACCTGGGCCCTGCACGTGTCCGACAACGCGGCAGCGGACACCGGCACCCTGAACGCCTGGAGCATCACCTTCTGATGCGACGCGACGGGCTCCGCGACGGAGCCCATCCGCGATCCGGACCCCGGCCACGGCCGGGGTCCTTGTTTCCGGATACCGCATCGCGGACGTGGTCGCCTCGGATCGAACGGCCCGCGCGCAGTGAGACGAGCCGGTCCTGCCTCGCCGTTCACCCGCCGCAAACCCCGGGCAGTCCACGATCGCCGCTTGCGGATCCAGGCAAGGAGTCGATGATGATGAGCATGCTGCGCCGCCGCCTGGCCCTGCCGCTGCTGCTGCCGGGCCTGCTGATGGTGGCCTGCGCGACCGCGACCGGGGAGGAGCCGATGGCACCGTTCGAACTGCAGGGCGATGGGCCCTTCCAGCGCTTCATCGTGCGTTACCGCGACGGCAGCGACCCGGCGGAAGACCGCGCCCGCGTGCCTGCACGCCTCGCACGGACGGCGGCGACCGCCGAGCTGTCGCCGGCGCCGGTGCCGAGCTGGCAGCGGCGCCTGGCCGTGGGTGCGGACGTGTTCACCGTGGACCGCGCGCTGGACCGCGACGCCGCCGCGGCGCTGATGCTGTCCTTCAGCCGCGATCCGGACGTCGAGTACATCGAAGCGGACCGGATGATGGGCATCGGGCCGCAGCCGCGCATGCCCATGCGCGACGAAACCATGCGCGACGAAAACTGAAGCGGCAGCGACTCAGCCGGCCGCTTCGAAGCGGTTGGCGTCCACGTTCTTGCGGACCTTCGCCGGATCCCAGATGCGGCCGTTCATCGCGATGTACGCGCCCGGCGGCAGGCACTGCACCGCGCCGACCGCGGTGCCGATGTTGAACTCGGCATCCGAACCGCGGAAGCGGGCGGGGTTGAGCGCGCCGGTGAGCACGATCGTCTTGTCCGGGATCGAGGCCAGCACCCGCGCGGTGTCGACCATCGAATCGGTGCCATGGGTCAGCAGCACGTGGCGCGCCGGCTGCGCGGCGATGGTGGCGCGCACCAGCTCGCGGTCGGCATCGCTGATGTGCAGCGAATCCTTGCGCAGGATCGGGATCACGCGGAAGCGGAAGGCCACCCCCAGCTCTTCGAGGATGCGGCCGATCTGCGGTTCGCCGACCTGGTAGTCGGACTTGTCGTCGAAGTAGATCTTGTCGATCGTGCCACCGGTGGTGACGATCAGCAGCTCTTCCATTTCGGTACTCCTGCCTGCGCCGGACGCAGGGTTCTTCATGTGCGACGCAAGGGTCGGGTGCGGTGGCGCGGCGACGCCGCGCGGCGGCATTTCATTCGCGCTTGCCGAAGCGGGCGCGCAGCCCGCCCCAGCTGGAAACGAAGACCGCCAGCACCGACAGCGCGGTGGCGGCGAGGGCGAACCAGCGCTGCCCGGGTTCGGCCCAGGCGGTCATCACCCCATGGCAGAACAGGAACAGGCCCAGCACGCCGGCCCAGAACGCGGCCCGCGCGCTGCCCAGCAGCGCACCCACGAGCAGCAGCCCCGGCGGCAGCACGAACACCAGCAGTGCAGCGAGCATGTGCCGGTCGTCCCAGAACCAGGCCAGGTACAGCGCGGCCTGGGCCAACAGGATGGCCGCCAGCATGCGCCGCGGTGCGCGCGCCGCCATCAGGCCAGCTTCCCGGCCAGCGTGGCCACGCGCCGCCCCAGCGCACGCGCGAGCGTGGCCTCATCGTCGGTCGGCGCCGGTTCGTCCGACTGGCCGGCGACGTGGCTGGCGCCATAGGGCGTGCCGCCGCTGCGGGTGCTGCTCAGCAACTGCTCGGTGAACGGGATGCCGGCGATCACGCAGCCGTGGTGCAGCAGCGGCACCATCATCGTCAGCAGGGTCGATTCCTGCCCGCCGTGCATCGATGCGGTGGACGTGAACACGCCCGCCGGCTTGCCGACCAGGGTGCCGCTGGCCCACTGCGCGCCCAGTCCGTCGAGGAAATGCTTGAGCGGCGCGGCCATGTTGCCGAAACGGGTGGGGCTGCCCAGCAGCAGCCCGGCGCATTCGTCCAGGTCGGAAGCGTCCACGTAGGGCGCGCCGCTCTCGGGCACCGGCGGCTCGGCGATGCGCGTCACCGCCGCCACCGGCGGCACGGTGCGCAGGCGCGCCTGCATGCCAGGCACCTCGCCGACCCCGCGCGCGACCTGCCTGGCCAGCTGCGCGACCGAGCCGTTGCGGCTGTAGTAGAGCACCAGGATGTCGGGCATGCGCGGCTCCGCGAAACAGGGTGCCAATTCTGACAGGCTTTGCGGCGCGGCTCACCGGCGGGACCCGCGGCTTTGCTACGCTGCGTCGATGCAGCCGCTGGCAACGCTCGAACATTGGATGGACCGGGTGCGCGACCGCGAGCGCGTGGGTACGTTCGCGCGCTTCCTCGCCCGTCGCTTCCTCGACGACCGCCTGTTCCAGGCCGCCGCCGCGCTGGCCTACACCACGATCTTCGCGCTGGTGCCGCTGGCGATCGTGGTGCTTGGGGTGCTGTCGGCGTTTCCGATGTTCGGCGAGTGGCGCGACCAGCTCACCGAATACATCTTCTCCAACTTCGTGCCCAGCGCGGCCAGCACGGTGAAAGGCACGCTGCTGGAGCTGGTCGACAAGGTGACCACGCTCACCGTGGCCGGCGCGATCGGCCTGATCGTGTCGCTGCTGATCACCCTCACCAGCGTCGAGGCCACCTTCAACCAGATCTGGCGGGTGCCCTCGTCGCGGCCGCAGCTGGGGCGCTTCCTGGTGTACTGGACGGTGCTCACGCTCGGTGCGCTGCTGGCGGCGGCCTCGCTGGCGATGTCGGCGTGGCTGCTCGCGCTGCCGGTGTTCAGCACCAGCGAGGGCAGGGCGCTGTCGGGGCTGGCGCTGCGCCTGGCGCCGTTCACCATCGAGCTGCTGCTGGTGACCGCGCTGTACCGGGTGGTGCCCCACCGTTCGGTGGCGCTGCGCCATGCCTTCGCCGGTGCGCTGCTGGCGGCGGTGCTACTGGAACTGGTGAAGTGGGGCCTGGGCATGTACCTGGGCATGTTCACCACCTACCAGCGCCTGTACGGCGCGCTCGCCGCGCTGCCGATCCTGATGATCTGGATCTACCTGGGCTGGGTGGCGGTGCTGCTGGGCGCCTCCTTCGCCTCGGCGATCTCCGCCTTCCGCTACCAGCCCGCGGCGATGCGTCTGCCGGAGGGCTACGAGATCTACGGCCTGCTGCGCCTGCTCGGCCGTTTCGCCGAAGGGCGGCGCACGGGCCGCGGGCTGCATACCGAGCAGATGCTCGAGCTGGAGCCCATGCTCACCGACAGCCAGCTGCAGCAGTTCCTCGGGCAGCTGGCCGGGATCCAGCTGCTGCAACGCGCCGAGAGCGGCGAGTGGCTGCTCGCCCGCGACCTCGATACGCTGAGCCTGGCCGATCTCTACGAAGCCTGCCACCTGCGCGTGCCGGTCACGGAAGCGTGGCTGCCGTGCCGCGAGGATGCGCTCGGTGCCGCCGCGATCGCGGCGCTCGACGAACTCCGGCTGCCGCTGCGCGACCTCCTCCGGCGCAACGTCGCCCACCTCTACCCACCTGCAGGAACCTCCGCATGAATCGCGCCGCCTTCGCCGCCGTCCTGTCCGTATTGCTGCTGGCCGGCTGCCGCCCGGCGACCGACGCGCCGGACGGGGCCGCGCCCGCGCCGGCCGACAACGCGCCCGCGCCGGCTGCATCCGATGCCGCGCCGGCCGACCCGGCCGCGGTCGATGCCGCCGAAGCCGAGCGCCCGGACGAGCCGGCCCTCAACGTCACGACCGTCGACGGCGAGCAGTACGACCTGGCCGCGCATCGTGGGCAGTGGGTCGTGGTCAACTTCTGGGCGACCTGGTGCTCGCCCTGCCTGAAGGAAATGCCCGAACTCTCGGCGCTGCACACCATGCGCGAGCACATCAGCGTGGTGGGGCTGGCCTACGAGGAGATCGACGTGCCGGCGATGCAGTCGTTCCTCACCGAACATCCGGTGGCCTATCCCATCGCGATCATCGACGTGTACGACCCGCCGGCGGACTTCGACACGCCGCGCGGCCTGCCGATGACCTACCTGATCGGACCGGACGGCAAGGTGGCGCGGCAGTTCCTCGGCCCGGTCACGGCCAGGGAGATCGAGACCGCGATCGAAGGCAGCGGCGGGCCCAGGCTCGACGCGCTGCCGGCAGGTGAGCCGGAGCAGGCGTGAGCATGACGGTCCGGTTCCTGGTCAGCGGCCGCGTGCAGGGCGTGCATTTCCGCGCCGCGACGCGCGAACAGGCGCTGCGCCTGCGCCTGTCTGGCCATGCGCGCAACCTGGACGACGGTCGCGTCGAAGTGCTCGCGGCGGGAGAAGCGCAGGCGGTCGAGGCGCTCGCGCAGTGGCTCGAGGACGGGCCGCCGGCGGCGAGGGTGGCGGG
>JAEWZE010000125.1 GCA_023395465.1 Pseudomonadota bacterium | reverse complement strand
AGGCGTAGCGGTCCTTCTTCATCTTGAACAGCACCACCGTGCACAGCATCAGCGCGATGCCGGCCAGCATCTGGTTGGCGATGCCGAACAGCGGCCACAGCATGTTGATGCCGCCCAGCGGATCGGTCACGCCCTGGTAGAGGAAGTAGCCCCACAGCGCCACGCAGCCGGCGGTGGCGAGCAGGTTCGGGCCCCAGGACTCGGTCTTGCGCATCACCGGCACGAAGCTGCCCAGCAGGTCCTGCAGCATGAAGCGTCCGGCGCGGGTGCCCGCATCGACCGCGGTGAGGATGAACAGCGCTTCGAACAGGATCGCGAAGTGGTACCAGAACGCCATCATTCCCTCGCCGGGGATCACCGCGTGGAAGATCTGCGCGATGCCCACCGCCAGGGTGGGCGCGCCGCCGGCCCGGGAGAGGATCGAGTTCTCGCCGATGTCCGCGGCAGTGGCGGTGAGTACCTCGGGGGTGACCGTGAAGCCCCAGCTGGAGACGACCTGCGCCGCGTTCGCCACGTCGGTGCCGATCACCGCCGCCGGGCTGTTCATGACGAAGTACACGCCCGGGTCGATGATCGAGGCGGCGACCATGGCCATGATCGCCACGAACGACTCCATCAGCATGCCGCCATAGCCGATGTAGGGCGCATGGCGCTCGTTGGCCAGCAGTTTCGGGGTGGTGCCGGAGCTGATCAGCGCATGGAAGCCGGACACCGCGCCGCAGGCGATGGTGATGAACAGGAACGGGAACATCGAGCCTTTCCACACCGGGCCGGTGCCGTCGGTGAACTGGGTCAGCGCCGGCATCTTCAGCTCGGGCATGACGATCAGGATGCCGACCGCCAGGCCGAGGATCGTGCCGATCTTGAGGAAGGTGGACAGGTAGTCGCGCGGCGCCAGCAGGAGCCACACCGGCAGCACCGCGGCGACGAAGCCGTAGCCGATCAGCATCCAGGTGATCTGGGTGCCGGTGAAGGTGAAGGCCGGACCCCAGGTCGGGTGGGCGGCGACGTCGCCGCCGAACCAGATCGCCGCGACCAGCAGGATGATGCCGACCACCGAGATCTCGCCGATCTTCCCGGGCCGGATGTAGCGCATGTACACGCCCATGAAGATCGCGATCGGGATGGTGGCGATCACCGTGAACATGCCCCAGGGGCTCTCGGCCAGCGCCTTCACCACGATCATCGCCAGCACCGCCAGGATGATGATCATGATCAGGAAGGCGCCGAACAGCGCGATGGTGCCGGGCACCTTGCCCATCTCCTCGCGCACCAAGTCGCCGAGCGAGCGCGCGTCGCGGCGGCTGGAGATCACCAGCACCATGAAGTCCTGCACCGCGCCGGCCAGGACCACGCCGGCGATCAGCCAGAGTGTGCCCGGCAGGTATCCCATCTGCGCGGCCAGGACCGGGCCGACCAGCGGGCCGGCGCCGGCGATCGCGGCGAAGTGGTGGCCGAACAGCACGTGCTTGTTGGTCGGCACGAAGTCCAGGCCATCGTTGCGCAGCACCGCGGGCGTGGCGCGGGTGGGATCGAGCCCGAGCACCCGGTTGGCGATGAACAGCCCGTAGTAGCGGTAGGCCACCAGATAGATCGACACCGCCGCGATCACGATCCACAGCGCGTTGATCGACTCGCCGCGGCGCAGGGCCACGGTACCCAGGCAGAATGCGCCGACCAGGGCGAGCGCCGCCCACACAACCTTGCCGAATCCGCCTTTCATGGGGTGCCTCGACTTGGGGGAATTGCCTGTCTTTTACGCCTGTCCGGCATGGAACGCCAATGACGGCAGCACACAATGGCGTTCGACTTTGGTCCGGGCCCCTGGCCGGCTACAGCCAGCGCACCTTGCGCAGGTACCGGTAGAGCACGCCCACCACCAGCGCCACCCCGGCGACCAGCACTGGATAGCTCCAGCGCCCGTGCAGTTCCGGCATGTGCACGAAGTTCATGCCGTACCAGCTGGCGATCAGGGTCGGCGCGGCCAGCAGCGCCGCCCAGCCGGCCAGCCGCTTCACCACCTCGCCCTGGGTCTGGGTGACCAGCGCCTGGTTCACCGCCAGCGCGGTGCCGAGCATGTCCCGCAGCAGGTCCACGGTCTGGTTGATGCGCACGCTGTGGTCGAGCACGTCGCGCAGGTACAGGCGCACTTCCTCGGGCACCAGCGGGCTGCTGCTGCGCACCAGCTGCGACAGCACGTCCTGCATCGGCGCCACGTTGACCTGCATGTAGGTCAGTTCGCGCTTGAGGTCGTAGAGCCGGATCACGGTGGCGCGATCGAATGACTCGCTGACGATGTCCTGCTCCAGCGCCAGCAGGGTGTTCTTGAACTCGGCCACGATCGGCAGGTAGTTGTCGACGATTGCGTCGAGCACCGCGTACAGGGCGAACGACGGCCCCAGCGCCAGCAGCTCCGGTTCGCGCTCCACCCGCGCCCGGGCCGGGGCGTACGACAGCGAGGCGCCGTGGCGCACCGTCACCAGGTAGCGCGGGCCGAAGAAGACGTGGGTCTCGCCGAAGGCGATCTTCTGCTCGACGACCTGCGCGGTGCCCGCCACCACGAACAGCGAGTTGCCGTAGGCTTCGATCTTGGGCCGCTGGTGCGCCTTGTGCGCGTCCTCGATCGCCAGGTCGTGCAGGCCGAACTCCTCCTGGAGCTTTTCCAGCACGGTGTCGTCGGGCTCGTACAGGCCGATCCAGACGAAGCCGCCGTCGTCGTCGGCCAGCACGTCGCTGATCGCATCCAGCGGCACGCCGCGGCGCACGCCGTCGCGCCCGTAGACGGCGCTGTTGATCACGCTGGGCGGGTTCGGGACGGCGGCGGTTTCCATCGCCACATCCTGCGCCAGCACGACCGCAGCGGCAACCGCGCGCGGGTGGCGACGACCGGCTTTCCGCGGCTCAGTGCGCGGAGAAGCGGATGGCCTGCCCGCCGCCGGGCGCCAGGCGCAGGCGCAGGGTGTCGGTGGCCGAGACCTCGCGCGTCTCGATCACGATGTCCTCGCGATGCGAGCGGTAGTCGGCGGCATCGCCGTCGCGATAGATCTGCGCGCTGTAGCGCCGGCCGCGTTCCAGGAAGTCCAGCGGCACCTCCAGCGTGCGCGGATGCTCGTCGGTCACCGCCCCCAGGTACCAGTCGTCGCCGCCGCGCTCGCGCCGCGCGATGGTGACGAAGTCGCCGACCTCGCCGTTGAGCACGCGCGTGGTCTCCCAGTCCACCGGCACGTCCTTGATGAACTGGAACGGCGCGGGGTTGGCTTCGTAGTTGTCCAGCAGGTCGGCCGCCATCTGCAGCGGGCTGTAGACCACCACGTACAGCGCCAGCTGCTTGGCCCAGGTGGTCTGGATGCCGCCGGGCGAGCGCGTCTGCATGCCGAAGATGCCGGGCGTGTAGTCCATCGGGCCGGCCAGCAGGCGGGTGAACACCAGGTTGGCCTCGTGCCCGGGCGGGTTGCCCGGCTGGCCCCAGGCGCTGAACTCCATGCCGCGCGCGCCTTCGCGGGTGATCGCGTTGGGCCAGGTCCGGCGCAGTCCGGTGTCCTTCACCGGCTCGTGCGGGTTGACCGCGATATGACGCTTCGCAGCCTCGGCGATCACGCGCTGGTGGTGGTTCACCATGTCCTGGCCTTCGTGCCAGCCGTAGGCGATGGTGCCGTCGGCAGCGCGCACCTTGGCCTGGCCGGCGTCGGCGACATAGCCGGTCTTGACCGCCGGGATGCCGACGCGCCGGTACAGGTCGAAGGCATCGGCCAGCTGCGTTTCGTAGTGCGCCGCGTGGCCGGAGGTTTCGTGGTGGCCGATCAGGACCACGCCCCTGTCGCGCGCGTAGGCGGCCGACGCCTCCAGGTCGAAATCGGGATACGCCCGGGTGAAGCTGAATTCCCCGCCGTTGCCGAACCAGTCGCCGTCCCAGCCGAGGTTCCAGCCTTCCACCAGCACGCCGCCGAAGCCGTGTTCGGCCGCGAAATCGATGTGGCGGCGCACGTTGTCGTTGGTCGCCCCATGCTTCTCGCCGGAGGCCCAGGTCTTGCGCTCCAGGTGCATTTCCCACCACACGCCCACGTACTTCATCGGCTTGACCCAGGACACGTCGCCGAGCCGGTTGGGCTCGTTGAGGTTGAGGATCAGCGACGATTCCACCAGGTCGCCCGCGCGCGGCGCGACCTGCAGCGTGCGCCATGGCGTGCTGAAGGGCGTGGCCACCGAGACCTTCGCCGATGTGCCGCTGCCCGGGGTGAGCGCGGCCTTGAGCCTGCGCCCCTCGACGCGGGTGAGGTTCATGCCCGAATAGTCGACCAGCGCGGCCTCGTGGATCGACACGTGCAGGCCGTCGCCGGTGCGCAGGGTGATCGGCGTCTGCGCGTCGCCCACCTGCTGCAGCGGCGTGGTGTTATAGAGGTACTCCTCGCGGTTCCATTCGAAGGCGGGAATCCACCACGCGGTCGCGTCCTCGGCCAAGGTGAACTCGGTGAGTTCCTCGGCGATGTTCAGGTGCGCCAGTCCCGGCTGGTCGCGGAACGCATAGCGGAAGCCGAGGCCATCGTCGTAGAGGCGGAACACGACGTCGAAGTCGCGCCGGGGGCCGGAGCGCTCGCGCAGGGTGACGGTGAGTTCGTTGTAGTGGTTGCGGATCTCGCGGCGTTCGCCCCAGGGCTGCTCCCAGGTCTCGTCGAAGCGGCGCTGCCGCTGCGCGGCGATCTCGAGGTTGCGCTCGAACTTCGGCACGTCGGTGAACAGCATGCCCAGCCGCGATGGCGCGATCACCGCGCGGCCCTCGCGCAGCACCGCATAGCTCGGACGGCCGTCGTTGTCGGTGCCGAGCTCGACGCAGAGCACGTTGCCGGGCGAACAGGCCTGCGCCGTCGGCGGCGGTGTGGCAGCGGAGGCGGTGGCCGCCGTCGCGCACAGCAGCAGGGCGGCGGGCAGGCTGCGGATCGGCATCGTGCGTCCTCGTTGTTGCGGCTTCGTTCGATGGTGCCACAGCGTCGCCGAGCCGATCCGTGCATACGTATGCAGAGCGATAGCGGCGATCAGGTTTGCGACGGCAGGACGCAAGCTGCGCGTTGCCGCGGGTTGGCTGGAAGATTCCGTCCCAGGCCGGCCGATCGTGCGAGCCCGCGCAGATCGTGTCAGCGCGGGCCCCTGCGGCCTTGCATGTTCAGTGGCGCCTGCGCGCGCCCAGCGTCCAGGCCAGCGCCACGTGCAGCGGCAACAGCAGTGCGATCCAGTGCGCGTTGCGCTGCGGCAGCACCGGCAGCAGGTGCAGGAACAGCGCGACCACCGCGCCAGCGGCGAGGATCCAGGCCAGGACGCGGAACAGCGCGCCGGCCTCGCGGCCGCGCGCGATCCGCCAGCCGCCGGGCAGCATCAGCAGCCCCAGCGGCGAAAGCAGCAGCAGGTTCTGGTTGGCCCAGGCAAAGCGGTGTTCGGTGAAGCCCCACAGCAGGGCCATCACCAGCCCCAGCACGCCGCCCACCGCCCAGAAGGGCAGGGCCACGGCCGCCACCGTCGATGGACGCCGGCGTCCCCAGGCCCGCACGCCGGCGGCCAGCACCAGGCCGGCCAGCAGCCAGGGCCACCACGGGCGCGGTGCCTCCACCGGCTCCGGCGGCAGCCGGTGCGGCAGCACCTCCTCGATGTCCATGACCAGGGGCCGGCCATCGTCGAGGCGCATGCCCGACAGCGCGTCGGCCAGCCGCATCGGCACGAAGGCGTCCTGCCACAGCGAGTTGGGCCGGTCCGCCGCGGGACCGAGGCCCAGGTCGAACCCGAGCCACATCCAGGGCGCCGGTGAGGCCAGCCGCACCGCGTCGCCGCGGTAGGTGTTGCCGCGCGAGCGGCTCGCCAGGCGGCGTTCGAGCGCGCCGCCGAGCGTCGCATCGAGCGCGTCGCGCACGCGGGTGGAGCAGTTGTCGGTGAAGTAGTCGTAGCGGTAGACCGCGTTCTCCGGGCGCGCATTCAGTGCGAGCGCCTCGGACATGGCCTGCGCCTGCGCCGGGTCCAGGTCCAGCCACTGCACCGACACGCCGCGCCCGACCTCGCGGTAGTAGGCCAGGTCCTGCGACAGCGGCAGCGCCACCAGCCGGTAGCGCATGTCGCCGAGCACGAAGCGCCAGGCGAAGTCGGGCTCCTCCATGTCGAAGAAGCCGAAGTTGTACGACACCGGCTCGGGCAGCGCCGGGTCGTCGACGATGATGGCGTTGTGGCCGAAGCGTTCGAAGAAGATCTCGCCCGGCTGCATGGTGGCCACGCCGATGCGCGGCGTGGCCTGCAGCGGCGCAGCCAGCGCCAGCAGCGTGGCCAGCAGCAGGAGCAGGGTGGCGGCGAGGTGCGGGCGCGGGTTCACGGGCGCATGCGCAGCCGGGCCCGCCGATGCCATGTGCGCCCCGGCAAGCCGGTTTCCCCACATCGCGCCCATCGCGCCGCCGGCGCTAGGCGGCATCGTGGTCGCCATGCACGCTCACGTGCAGGGCATGCAGGCGCCGTGCATCGGCGCGTGCGATGCGGAATCCGAAACGGCCCAGGGTCAGTTCCTCGCCGGCCTCGGGCAGGTGCCCGATCTCGGCCGTGACCAGGCCGCCGATGGTGTCGTACTCGTCGTCGTCGAAGTCCGCGCCGAAGCGCTCGTTGAAATCGGCGATCGGGGTCAGCGCATCGACCACGTACTGGCCGTCGGCCTGCGCGGCGATCAGCGCCTCTGGATCCTCGGCATCGTCGTGCTCGTCGTCGATCTCGCCGACGATTTCCTCCAGCACGTCCTCGATCGTCACGAGGCCGGCGACGCCGCCGTACTCGTCGATCACGATCGCCATGTGGTTGCGCGACTGGCGGAACTCGCGCAGCAGCACGTTGAGCTTCTTCGACTCGGGAATCAGCACCGCCGGCCGCAGCAGTTCATGGACCGAGCCCGGACCGTTGTCGGCGACCACGCCGCGCAGCAGGTCCTTGGCCAGCAGGATGCCCAGGATCTCGTCCTTGTCCTCGCCGTGCACCGGGAAGCGGGAATGGCCCGATTCGACCACCTGCCGCATCAGGTCGAGGAACTTCGCCTCGGCCGACAGCGCCACCATCTGCGCGCGCGGCACCATCACGTCGCCGACGCTCATGTCGGACACGGCCAGCGCGCCCTCCATCATGCGCAGGGTGTCGGCCTCGATCAGGCCGTCGGAATGGGTGTCGCGCAGCAGCTCGACCAGGTCTTCGCGGGTGCTGGGTTCGCCGGAGATGGCCGAACTGAGCCGTTCCAGCCAACTGCGCCGCTTTTCCGGGGTTTCGGAGGCGCTACTACTGTCGTCCTCGGACATTGCAGTAAGTGTCTGATTCGAAATCGCCCGTCGCGGGCGGCAGGGACAAGTCTAGCCGCTTGCGGGCCGGCGACCCAACGGTCAGGTCGCCACGCCGCGGTCGCTGCCGGGCTTCAGGATCAGCAGTTCGTCCGCTTCCCGGGCACGGCAGCGGGCCAGCAGCCCCTCGGCGGCCGCAGGATCGAGCCGGTAGCGCTCGAACGCCGCACGGTCGATCTCGTAGTACTCCTCGTAATCCACCATCCGGTTGGCCACCGGGATGGAGAGGTAGTAGCGGCCCGAGCCCTCCTCGATGCCAAGCGAGAAGCGGTGCTCGCGGCTGACGAACAGATCGTTGAATTTCAAGGCGTTTCCGGTGGCGTCAGGGGTCGACCGGGGTCGCGGTGTATCTTGAGGGTGGGATCGCGCCAACGTCAATCACGGCTTCCGCGCTGCCATCGGGCAGGCGTCCACCCGGGATCCACAGATCGTTCGCGCCCGCCTCGTTGCCCGACGGCACGCGCAGGTCCAGCTGCCGGGGCTGCTCGAAGTCCACCCGCATCAGCGTGTTGCCGTCCAGCTGGCCCTCGGGCAGGCCCAGGGCGCGTTCCAGCGCGCGAGGGTCACCCCCGGCATTGGCCAGCAGCGCATCGGCCTGGGCGCGCGGCATCACGAAAGAGGTGCCGTCCACCTGGCCGGGGCCGTACTTGTCCAGGCCGCTGCGCAGCTGGAAGCGCGTGGCGCCATCATCGAACAGGGCCAGGTGCTCGCTGATGTACTGCGGCGAGAGGTATTCGGAGGGATCCGGCCGGCTGCCCTTGGGCAGGGCGGTGATCTCGTCGGCCTGCGCGCGCGTCAATGGCGCGGCATTGTCGAGGCGGCTCGCCGCACGCGCGGCGTCGGCCGTGTCCGCCGCGGCATCGGCCACGCGCGCACCCTTGGCCGCCTTGTCCACGCCCTTGGTGCCGACGACCACCAGCACCGCCTCGGTCAGCCCCCGTCCGATCGCCTCGCCGTAGTTGCCGTTGTTCCAGTCGTCCACGATCGGCTCGACCACGGCATCGACCAGCAGCCCCGGGTTGCGGGCGATGGTGGCCGCGGTCTCGAACGCGTTCTCGACGCGGTCCGCGCCGCGCTGCGCGGAGGGCAGCCAGTCCGGCGCGTCCTGGCCGGTCAGGCCTTCGTAGGCGTCGGTCACCAGGCCCGCACCACTCAGGTCGTAGCCGGTTTTCGCCACGCCCACGCCCAGGTCGACCACGCCCTTGCCGGTCTCCCACAGCGTTTCGCCTGCGCCCTTGAACACCCCTCCGACCTGGGAAAGCCCGTTGCCGATGCTGTCGAACACGCCCATGGGAACCCTGCACGGATGGGGGATGGCCCGATTGTGCTGTCCCCATTCGCGGCGGGGCAATCTGGGGAAAACCCGCGCTGCCTGCCACGGGCCGACGCGGGGCCGGAGTTTTCCGACGCGCGGCTGCGGCGAGCACCGATGGCCCGCGCCGGGGGATGCGTCCATGCTGGAACTTCATCGACGACGTCAGGGAGGACGTCCATGTCCAGCAAGACCATTCTCGCGGCAGGCCTGCTGGCCTGCCTGGTGCCCGCTGCCGCGCTGGCCGCCGACCGTCCCGGCTACGGCGATGCGGTCGAGTTCTTCGAGACCGAGGCGCAGTACGAGGCCTGGTTCACCCTGGTGCGCAACCTGCGGCGCGATTTCGACTGGATCTGCGGCGATACCTTCTGCGAGGGCGACTACAGCAACATCCAGCCGTTGCGGTTCAGTTGTTCGGTGCACCGCAGCAGCGGCCGTGTCGGGATGTGCGTGTGGACGTTCGCGGCCAGCCAGGAGGAAATCGCCCAGGCGACCGGCAGGATCGGGGTCCAGCGGGCGTTCTGGGAGTGCCGGATGCCGCTCGGGGCGGGCACGCGCATCGACCACCTGCTCGATGCGCTCGCGGTCGACGCGCCGCTGTACGCGCCGCTGCCCGGGCAACAGCGCAGCGTCATGGACGCGCTGATCGACTGCCTCTAGTAGGCCCGGACGCCCTGCAACGTCGCTGCGTCGGCCCCGGCTGCCGTTGCCGCGTGTATCCAGTGCCGCCCGACGAGGTCGCTTCGCCGCGGCCTTCCGTCGGGCCTAATGGTCCGCGGAGGCGTAGGGATCGTCCATGCCGAGGCCGGCGAGGATGTCGCGTTCGAGCTGCTCCATCGCTTCGGCCTCGCGGCTGTCCTCGTGGTTCCAGCCCAGCAGGTGCAACGCGCCATGGACGGTGAGGTGCGCGTAGTGCGCGTTCAGGACCTTGCCCTGTTCGCGCGCTTCGCGCGCCACCACCGGTGCGCAGATGACGAGGTCGCCGAGCAGCGGCATGCGGACGCCCGGCGGCAGGCCCTCGGGCAGCTCGGCGGGAAAGCTCAGCACGTTGGTCGCATAGTCCTTGCCGCGGTAGTGGCGGTTGAGCGCGCGACCTTCCTTGCTCCCGACCAGGCGGATCGCCAGGTCGGCCTCGCGGATGCGCCCGGCCAGTGCGGCCGTGGCCCAGCGCCGGAACGAGACCGCCGAAGGCAGGCCCTTGCGCGGGAGGGCGTAACCGACGGCGATATCGAGACGGATGGGGCCCTTGGTCATGGCGACCAGTCTAACCGCCCGGTCGCGCCCGGAGCGCCCGCGCGTCAGTGCCCGCCCCAGTCCTCGGGCGCGTAGTCGATCGTCACGATCTCCGCGTCCTGCGCCAGGGCGGCCAGCGCCTCCTCGTCGAGCGTGCGGTGGCAGTTGCGCGCCGCGCTGCCGATCTCGGCGGCCACGAGCTGCCGCATCAGCGCCTCCCCCAGCGCCTGTTCTTCCAGATCGGAGTCGACGTGGATCGTCGTATCGCCGCAACCGCCGACGTTGTAGGCCTGCACCGCGGGGACGAGTTCCCGCATGGCGCGGTCGGCGAGCGCCGTGAACTCGTCCAGGCCGATCCGGGATTCGGCCGCGCTGATCCGGCCCTTGAAGAAGTGGAGCTGGCGGTAGAGCAGGTAGCCGCGCGAACGCATGGCGAACCAGTCGTTCCCGCCCGCGCCGGGAGCGTCGTAGCCCAGCTCGATCACCCGCCCATCGACGTGGCGGGGCGCGCGGGCCAGCAGCGACGCCAGCAGCGCCTCGCGCGAGTCGTCCTGGACGGGCAGCGACCCTGGCGGATCCTCGAGGCCTGGGTCATGGTCCGCGTCCGGATCCGGGACGGACGACGACACATCAGTCGAGGCCGCGGGCAGCGCGACGTCGAACTCCCCGGCATCCGCGGCCACGAGTCCGCGGAAGTAACCCGCCTGCACGGCCGCCTCCAGGCTGGCGTGGAAATCCGCCATGCCCTTGTCGAGCGCCTCTTCGGCTCCGGATTGCCCATGCGGGTACACGAACAGGTCGATGCGCGTCTCATCGCGTCCGGGCACGAGGTAGCGCAGCATCACCCCCGCCAGGCGGTTGCCGGCGTCGTAGCGGGTGGCCTCGAGGACGAAATCGCCGACCCGATGCGGGGCGACGACATGGGTGCGTTCGATGAAGGCGGGAGCGGGAGGGTCATCCGCCGCGGTCGCGGAGGCGGATGACAGGGCGTGCGCACAGGCGACGCAGCATCCGAGCAGCAGGGTGCGCATGGCGGGTCCCGGTCGCGGGCGTCCCCACGCCCGATGGACCCATCCTACCCCGCGGCGGTCGCTCCGTCCGCGTCGCGACGGTCGTAGGCATCGACGATCCGGGCCACCAGCGGGTGGCGGACCACGTCGCGGGCCTCGAAGAAGGTGAAGCTCACGCCGCCGACGTCGCGCAGCACCTCGATCGCGTCCTTGAGGCCGGACTTCACGTGCTTGGGCAGGTCGATCTGGGTCATGTCGCCGGTGACCACGGCGGTCGAGCCGAAACCGAGCCGGGTCAGGAACATCTTCATCTGTTCGATGGTCGTGTTCTGCGCCTCGTCCAGGATCACGAAGGCATCGTTGAGCGTGCGCCCGCGCATGTAGGCCAGGGGCGCGATCTCGATGACGTTGCGTTCCAGCAGCTTGAGCACCTTCTCCACGCCGAGCATCTCGTAGAGTGCGTCGTACAGCGGGCGCAGGTAGGGATCGACCTTCTGGCTGAGGTCGCCGGGCAGGAAGCCGAGCTTCTCGCCGGCCTCCACCGCAGGGCGCACCAGCACCACGCGCTGCACCCGCGATTCGTTGAGCGCTTCCACCGCCATCGCCACGGCCAGGAAGGTCTTGCCGGTGCCGGCCGGGCCGATGCCGAAGTTGATGTCGTGGGTGGCGATCGCGTGCAGGTATTTCGCCTGGTTGGCGCCGCGGCCGCGGATGGTGCCGCGCTTGACCCGGATCGCGACGTCCTGCGGCGTGGTGTCGCCGGCGCGGTCGACGTTGGCGTCGTTGAGCCGCAGGTTGATCGCGTTGCTGTCGAAGGTTTCGGTGGCGGCCTCTTCGTACAGATCGCGCAGCAGGCGTTCGGCCTGCGCCACCATCCGTGAGTCGGGACCGGACACGCGGAACACGTTGCCGCGGTTGGCGATCTCCACGCCGAGCCGCAGCTCGATCTGGCGCAGGTGGGCGTCGAAGGGACCGCCGAGGTTGGCCAGCCGTTCGGTGTCGGCCGGGTCGAGGGTGAAGTCGCGCTGGGTCTGGTGTGCCATAGGCGGCGCAGGGTAGCGCACCCGACCGTCGGGCCGGGTGGTGGACGCTTCGCATTCAGGCCGTGTTCGAGCATTAATTGATTGAGCAATTAATATCTGCCGCATGGAACGCAAGCCCGCTCCGAAACGCCCGTCTCCCCCCGGTCGGACCGCACAGCGCGCGCCGGGCCGTCCGCCCGACGATGCCGACCGCCGCAGCCTGGTGCTCGATGCCGCGCTGGCCTGCTACGTGCGTCGCGGAATCGCCGCGACCAGCCTGCGCGACATCGCCGACAGTGCGGGCGTCACGCCGGCGCTGGTGCATTACTACTTCGGCGATGCGGCCGGCCTGCGCGAGGCGGTGACCGCCGAACGGCTGATGCCCGTCTTCACCCGGATCCGCGACCTCCTGCTGGGCATGCCCGACGCCCCGCTGCGCGAGGTGCTCAGCGCCTTCGTCGACGCACTGTGCGACGCGGTGCGTCGCCATGCCTGGCTGGCGCCGCTGTGGATCCGCGAGGTGGTCAGCGAAGGCGGCAGCCTGCGCGACCTGCTGGCGCAGCGGCTGGCGCCGCAGATCGCCGGCGTGCTGGCGGCGCGCTTTGCCGCGGAGCAGGCCGCCGGCCGGCTCAATCCGGCGCTCGATCCGCGCCTGCTGATGGTGTCGCTGGTGGGACTGACCCTGTTTCCGGCCGCGGGCACGCCGATCTGGCGCCAGATCTTCGACAGCGAATCGCTCGGCATCGACGATATCCGCGACCACGCGCTTGCGTTGCTCCTGCGCGGGCTGGAGCTGCCCGAATGACCGTCTGCACCCCGTCGCGCGCGCTGTGCGCCGCCGCACTGTCCGTTGCCTTGCTGCTGCTCGCCGGCTGCCGGCAGGCGCCGCCGCAGGCCCTGGGCACGCTGGAATACGATCGCATCGCGCTGCCGGCGCCGGCCGCCGAACGCATCGCCGAGATCGTGGTGCGCGAAGGCCAGCGGGTCGAGGCCGGCGCGCGCATCCTCAGCCTGGAGTCGTCGCG
Source organism: Pseudomonadota bacterium (assembly GCA_023395465.1). GTDB lineage: Bacteria > Pseudomonadota > Gammaproteobacteria > Xanthomonadales > Xanthomonadaceae > Luteimonas. Next base: position 211 of record JAEWZE010000125.1, on the reverse strand, counting down.
CGGCGATGCGCAGCTGGCCGCGGCCGAGGCCGACGTCGCGCGCCAGCGCCAGATGCTGGAAGAACTGCGCAATGGCGCACGCAGCGAGGACATCGACCAGCTGCGCGCCAATCTCGCCGCCGCGCAGGCGCAGGCGCGCGATGCGCGCGCGTACTCGGCGCGGCTGCAGCCGCTGGGATCGCGGCAACTGGTGGCCGCGGCCGAAGGCGAT
>JAEWZE010000093.1 GCA_023395465.1 Pseudomonadota bacterium | reverse complement strand
AGCGTGCGCATCGACGGCACCATCGCCTCGCGCCTGCAGTCGGTGCTCGAGGCCACCCTGGCCGCCAGCGAGGCCCGCGCATGAGCAGCGTCGCCGCCGCCCACTGGCAGGAGGCGCGCAACCTGCGCCTGGCCGCGCGCCTGCAGGCCGCCGATCCACACCCGCCGTCGCTGGGCCTGGCCCGCGAAGGCGTGCTGCGCCGCGCGGTCGGCCTCACCCTCGAAGCCTCCGGCTGCAGCGCCCCGCTGGGTTCGCGCTGCAAGGTCGAAACCGCCGGCGGGCGCTGGGTCGATACCGAGGTGGTCGGCTTCGCCGGCGACCGCACCTTCCTGATGCCGACCGCCGACCTGGAGGGCCTGCTGCCGAACGCGCGCGTGGTGCCCTCGCGGCGGCGCGGCGAAGTCGCGGTCGGCGAGGGCCTGCTCGGCCGCGTCATCGACAGCGACGGCGTGCCGCTGGACGGGCGCGGCCCGATCCGCGCCGAGCAGTGGGTGGGCCTGGCCGGCGCGGCGATCAATCCGCTGATGCGCGAACCGATCACGCAGTCGCTGGACGTCGGCGTGCGCGCGATCAACGCCCTGCTGCCGATCGGCCGCGGCCAGCGCATCGGCCTGTTCGCCGGCTCCGGCGTGGGCAAGTCGACCCTGCTGGGGATGATGACCCGCTTCACCGCCGCCGACATCATCGTGGTCGGGCTGATCGGCGAACGCGGCCGCGAAGTGCGCGACTTCGTCGAGAGCACCCTGGGCGAGGAAGGCCTGCGCCGTTCGGTCGTGGTCGCCACACCCGCCGACCGGCCGCCGCTGGCGCGCCTGCACGGGGCGCTGCGCGCCACCGCGATCGCCGAGTACTACCGCGACCAGGGCCTGCACGTGCTGCTGCTGATGGATTCTCTGACCCGCTTCGCGCATGCGCAGCGCGAGATCGGCCTGTCGGTGGGCGAGCCGCCGACCACGCGCGGCTATCCGCCGAGCGTGTTCGCCAAGCTGCCGCAGCTGGTCGAGCGCGCCGGCAACGGCGCCGACGGCCGCGGCTCGATCACCGCGTTCTACACCGTGCTCACCGAGGGCGACGACCAGCAGGAGCCGATCGCCGACGCCGCGCGCGCGATCCTCGACGGCCACATCGTGCTCACCCGCCGCATCGCCGATGCCGGCCAGTACCCTGCGATCGACGTCGAGGTCTCGGTCAGCCGCGTCATGCAGGACATCACCGACGCACCCTGGCGCGAGCGCATCCGCAGGCTCAAGCGGCTGATGGCCGCACACTCGGCGCAGCGCGACCTGATCGCCATTGGCGCCTACCAGCGCGGCAGTGACCCGATGGTCGACGAGGCGGTCGCACGCTGGCCGGCGATCCAGGCCTTCCTCGGCCAGGACGTGGCCGAAGCCGCCGACGTGCAGTCCAGCCGCGACGCGCTCGCCGCGCTGCTCGACGACGGCAGCCCCGCCCATTCCATTCCCACCCAGGAACCCTGATCCAGATGCGCTCGCAACGGCTCGATCCCCTGCTCAAGATCATGCAGCAGCGCCAGGATGCGGTGGCACGCGAGGTCGCCGAACGCGACCGCGCGCTGGGCGAACAGGAGCAGCGCCTGGAGGCGCTGCGCCGCTACGCCGAGGAATACGCGGCAGCGCCGACGGAGGCCTCGATCTCGCCGGCGCTGCTGGTCAATCGCCTCGCCTTCCGCGAACGGCTCAACGCCGCGGTGGTGCAGCAGGCGGGCATCGTCGACCAGAGCCGCCAGCTCAGCGACGTCGAGCGCGCGCGGCTGATGCTGGCCAGCCGCGAGACCAAGGTGCTCGAGCAGCTGGCCGACAGCTACCGGGCGCAGGAATCGAAGGTCGCCGAACAGCGCGTGCAGCGCGAAATGGACGACCTGGGCGGTCGGCGCGCGCGCATCGCCGCGCTCGCGGCCGACGAAGGCAAGTCGTCGTGATCGGCGCCGCTCTCCCCGCGATGGGCATGGCCGGCGCCGGCGGCGGGGGCCGCGTTGCGCCGCGTGGCGATTCCGCGCCGCGACTCGAGGCTGGCACGGCAACGCAGGCGGCCGCCGACACGCAGGCGCCGGCGCTCGACGCAGCCGATAAGGCCGGCGCACCGGCCGAGGACGCCGCGTCCACCGACGCGCAGGACTTCGCCGGACTGCTGGTGCAGGCCCCGCCACCGCCACCGCCACCGCCGCCGCCCGCGGCACCCGCGCCCGCCGAGGCGCCCGGCGCCAGTGCCGACGCGCCGTCTCCCGAACACCTGCTGGCCCTGCTCGACGGCGCCTGGTCGGGCCTGCGCCCGGCGACCGCCGCGCCGGCGGACAGCCTGGCCAGCGGGCACGCCGCGCAGGCCCTCGCCGCGTCGCCGGCGTCGCCCGTCTTGGCCGCATCCCAGCCGACGGCCGAAAGCCTGCGGCTGGACGCTGCGCCCACCAGCGCGCGGCCCGCCCTGGCTCCTGCCGATGCGGCGCCGCTCGCCTTTGCCGCGACCGCCGAAGGTCTCCACGCCTACCCTGCGATCGCAAGCGACCGGCTCAACCTGACCCCTGTCGACGCTGTCTCGCTCGCCTCCGCGACGGCTGAAGGCCTGCATGACCACCATGTGATCGCCAGCAAGCAGCTCAGCCTGGCCCCTGCCGATGCCGCGCCGACCGGCCCGACCCCTGCCGCCCTGGTCGAAGCCGCGGCCAGCGCGCGCGAGGGCGCGCCTGCCACGCAGCCCGGTTTCGCCCTGGACGCAGGCACCGTCGCTGCGGCCGCGCCGCCGCCGGCCGCGCGGTCGCAGGCGGCACCGGCCCTGCCGCCGCTGCCGATGCCGGCCGATCCCGCCGCCGGGTTCGACGAAGGCTTCGGCACCCGCGTGGTGTGGATGGCCGAACAGCGCCTGGGCCATGCCGAGATCCGGCTCAATCCCGAACACGTCGGACCGATCGAGGTGCGCGTGCAGCTCGACGGCGAACAGGTCCGCGCCGAATTCCACAGCGCAAATATCGAGGTCCGCCAGGCGATCGAAGCGAGCCTGCCGCGCCTGCGCGAGCTGCTGGGCCAGCACGGCCTGCAGCTGGGCCAGGCCGACGTGGGCCAGGGCCAGGCCGGTCGCGAGGGCGGTGACGGCCGGACGGCCGCGGCCGGACGCGGCGGGAACGGCACCGGGACCCGCGAGGAGACATCGCAGGACCCGGCACCGGTCCGCGTGCGGGGGCTGCTCGACGAATACGCCTGAGGGGCGGGGGCGCTGAGCCTGCGACGCCGCCGCAGCACCTCCTGGTCACAGCGTCGCCACGCCCCCGTCGCCGTTGCCGCGACCTCCTGTCGCGGCCATGAGCCCGCCCGCCGACGCCGCCGCCAGCCTTGCGTCAACCCACCGGCGCCCGCCCAGCCGCCACGCCGTCAAAACCCCGTCATCTCCGCGGCACGGCGATTGCATCCCCCCGGCATCCACCGCCGGAGTCGAATTTCGTGGCCAGTCCCGCCCCCGCAATCCAGCCTGCAACGCCCAAGCGCCGCCTCTGGCCCTGGCTGCTGATCCTCGTCCTGCTTGCCGGCGCCGGCGGCGGCGGCTGGTGGTGGTGGCAGGGCCGGCAACAGGTGGCCGCCGACGCCGAGGCCAGCGAAACCAAACCGGCCCGCCTGCCGGCGCAGTACCTCGCGCTCGAACCCTCGTTCGTGGTCAACCTCGCCGACGTCGACGCTGCCCGTTACCTGCAGGCCGACGTGCAGGTGGTGACCCGCGATCCGGCCACCTTCACCGCGCTCGGCGCGCACCTGCCCTCGATCCGCAACCGCCTGCTGCTGCTGTTCGGCCAGCAGGAAGCGGCGCAACTGGCCCAGCGCGCGGGCAAGGAACGCCTGCAGGCGGCCGCGCGCGATGAAGTACGCGCCCTGCTCAAGGCCGAGGGTGCGCCCGACAAGGTCGAGGCGGTGATCTTCACCAGCCTGGTGACCCAGTAATGAGCGCCGACCTGCTCTCCCAGGACGAGATCGACGCCCTGCTGCACGGCGTCGACAGCGGCGCGGTCGAGACCGAGCCGCCGGCCGCGCCGGGCGAGGCGCGCAGCTACGACTTCGCCAGCCAGGACCGCATCGTCCGCGGCAAGCTGCCGACCCTGGAGATGATCAACGAACGCTTCGCGCGCACCTGGCGCGTGGGCCTGTTCAACCTGCTGCGGCGTTCGGCCGACCTGTCGGTGCGCGGCATCGACCTGGTCCGCTTCGGCGAATACATGCACTCGCTGCAGGTGCCGACCAACCTCAACCTGGTGAAGATGAAGCCGCTGCGCGGCACCGCCATCATCACCTTCGAGCCGCGGCTGGTGTTCACCGTGGTCGACAACTTCTTCGGCGGCAATGGCAAGTACCACACCCGCATCGAGGGCCGCGAGTTCACCCCGACCGAAATGCGCGTGATCCAGCTGCTGCTCAAGCAGACCTTCGCCGACCTGGTCGACGCCTGGGCGCCGGTGATGCCGGTGGAGTTCGAGTACATGAACTCCGAGGTCAATCCGCACTTCGCCAACATCATCAGCCCGCGCGACTACATCGTGGTCAGCCGCTTCAACGTCGAGCTCGAGGGCGGCGGCGGCGAACTGCACGTGGCCTTCCCCTACGCGATGCTCGAGCCGATCCGCGAACAGCTCGACGCCGGCGTGCAGAGCGACCGCATCGAGAAGGACGAAGGCTGGACCCGCGCCATGCGCACCCAGCTGCAGGACGCCGAGGTCGAGCTGAGTTCGGCGATCGCGCACCGCCAGATCAGCCTGCGCGAACTGTCGCGGCTGCGGGTCGGCGACGTGATCCCGATCGAGCTGGCACGCCACGTGCAGCTGCAGGTCGAGCAGATGCCGCTGTTCACCGGCGAGTTCGGCATCCACAACGGCAAGAACGCCATCAAGGTCACGCAGGTGCACGCCGCGCGGACCGTTCCCACCCTCGACTCCCTGACCAGTACGCCATGACCAACCACGACGCCGCGGCCCTGGCCGCCTTCGACCCGCTCACCGCCGACGCCGGCCAGCCCGGCCCCCCGGGCGCCGACCTCAACCTGGACGTGATCCTGGACGTGCCGGTCTCGCTGTCGCTCGAGGTCGGGCGCGCGCGGATCCCGATCCGCAACCTGCTGCAGCTCAACCAGGGCTCGGTGGTCGAGCTCGAACGCGGCGCCGGCGAACCGCTGGACGTGTACGTCAACGGCACCCTGATCGCGCAGGGCGAGGTGGTGGTGGTCAACGACCGCTTCGGCGTGCGCCTGACCGACGTGGTCAGCCCGGCCGAACGGATCAAGAGACTGCGATGAGCGCACTTTCGCTGCCGCTGGCGGTGGCCGGTGCCGGCGGCGCGCTTGCGCCGGCCGGGCTCGCCGCCGCCACGCCGGACGTGGTGGTGGCGCCGCCCGCGGCCGTGGCTGCCG
>JAEWZE010000043.1 GCA_023395465.1 Pseudomonadota bacterium | reverse complement strand
AGGCAGGTGACCGGGTTTCCAGGTCGCGCCGGGGGGTCTTGCAATCGGGAACGCGATTGCTATCGTGCAATCGATTGCATCCGAGCGGATTCGCGTGTCTGTACCGGTTGGGAGGCCGGTGGAGAATGGGCATCTCGTCGAGCAGGCCGCGCGCGGCCGGCGCACAGGCAGTGCGTGTCCCGGTCACCGTGATTCATGAACCGCGCTGTCCGCGCCTGCTCCGGCTGCCGCGCGACGTTTCCTGCGTGCGACTCCGGCAGCGTCTCCATGCCGCCGTGCGGCCGACCGCGGGCGGGCGCATGCCCGGACCGCCGGCCGGGCCAACCCGCGGAGGCCTGACTTGAAGCGCACGATCACCCGGCGCGACGCGCTGCGCGCCACGATGGTGGGCGGACTGGGGCTTGCGGCGGCCGGGCTCGTCCCCGCCAGCGATGTCGCCGCGCAGCCGCTCAAGGCCAACCTGAAGCACTCCGTGGCGCGCTGGACGTTCGGACAGATGCCGATCGCCGAGCTCTGCCGGACGGTGAAGCGGACCGGCTTTTCCGCCATCGACCTGGTCGGCCCGGACGACTGGCCCACGCTGCGGGCGCATGGCGTGCACAGCTCGATGTGCAACGGCGCCGAGCTCGGGCTGGAGAAGGGGTTTGCCGAATCCCGTTTCCACGACGAGCTGGTGGCGCGCTACACCCGCCACATCGACCTGGTGGCCGATGCCGGCTATCGCAACCTGATCTGCTTTTCCGGCAACCGCAACGGCATGGACCCGGCCGAAGGCATGGCCAACTCGGCCGCCGGCCTCAAGCGCATCCTCGGGCATGCGGAAAAGCGCGGCGTCAGGCTGGTGATGGAACTGCTGAACTCGCGCGTCGACCATCCCGATTACCTGTGCGACCGCTCCGCCTGGGGCGTGGCGCTGTGCGAGATGCTGGGGTCGGACCACTTCGGCCTGCTCTACGACATCTACCACATGCAGATCATGGAGGGCGACATCATCGCCACCATCCGCCGGGACCATCGCTGGTTCGTGCACTACCACACCGCGGGCGTGCCGGGCCGGCACGAGATCGGCGAGCAGCAGGAGCTCAACTACCCGGCGATCTGCCGCGCCATCCGCGAGACCGGCTTCGGCGGATTCATCGCCCAGGAATTCATGCCCTCGGCGCCCGACCCGGTCGCCTCCCTGCGCGAGGCCATCCGCCTCTGCGACGTGTAGACCACGCCAACCCCAGGAAGCAGTCATCCATGGCGAACAACCATTACGACGCGATCGTCGTCGGCTCGGGCATCAGCGGTGGCTGGGCGGCCAAGGAGCTGGCCGAGAAGGGACTCAAGGTGCTGATGCTCGAGCGCGGCCGCAACATCGAGCACATCAAGGACTACGTCAACGCGCACAAGGAGGCCTGGGACTACCCGCATCGCAACGTGCCCACCCAGGCGATGAAGCAAGCGCACCCGGTCCTGCGCCGCGACTACCCGTTGTCGGAGAGTACCGACGGGATGTGGGCCGACGAAACCGAGTGTCCGTACACCGAGACCAAACGCTTCGACTGGTTCCGCGGCTACCACGTCGGCGGGCGATCGCTGATGTGGGGGCGACAGAGCTACCGCTTCTCGCAGCTCGACTTCGAGGCCAACGCGCGCGAGGGCATCGCCGTCGACTGGCCGATCCGCTATGAAGACATCGCGCCCTGGTACGACCACGTGGAGACGTTCGCCGGCATCGCCGGCACCGTGGAGGGCCTGGACGTGCTGCCGGACGGCAAGTTCCTGCCGCCGATCCCGCTGAACGTGGTCGAGAAGGACGTGGCCGCGCGCATCCGCAAGGCCTTCGGCGGCAGCCGCCACATGATCCACTCGCGCACCGCCAACATCACCGAGCCGCGTCCGGAGCAGGGCCGGGCCAACTGCCAGTACCGCAACAAGTGCATCCTCGGCTGCCCCTATGGCGCCTACTTCTCGACCCAGTCGGCGACCCTGCCGGCGGCGATGCAGACCGGCAACCTCACCCTGCGTCCGTTCTCGATCGTCAAGGAGGTGCTCTACGACAAGGACCGCAAGCGTGCGCGCGGCGTGGAGATCATCGATGCCGAGAACGGACAGACCTACCAGTACACGGCCAAGGTGATCTTCCTCAACGCTTCCGCGTTCAATTCGACCTGGGTGCTGATGAACTCGGCCACCCACGTGTGGGAAGGCGGGCTGGGTTCCTCGTCGGGCGAGCTGGGCCACAACGTCATGGACCACCATTTCGAGGTCGGCGCCCAGGGCATCGTCGACGGCTACGAGGACAGGTACTACTCGGGACGCCGCCCGTGCGGCTTCTACATCCCCCGCTTCCGCAACGTCGGCGATGACAGCCGCGGCTATCTGCGGGGTTTCGGCTACCAGGGCGGGGCAGGGCGGCAGGGCTGGTCGCGGGCCGTGGCCGAACTGGGGATCTGGGCCGGGTTGAAGGAAGCACTGGGCACCCCGGGCGACTGGACCATCGGCATGACCGCCTTCGGCGAGATGCTGCCCTACCACGACAACACCATCCGCCTGGACCGCGGCACCCAGGACAAGTGGGGCCTGCCGGTGCTGGCGATGGACGTGACGATCCGCGACAACGAACGGGCCATGCGCAAGGACATGGCCGCCGATGCCGCCGAGATGCTGGAGGCGGCCGGCGTGCGCGACGTGCAGACCTACGATGGCAACCCCGTCCCCGGCCGGGCCATCCACGAGATGGGCACCGCGCGCATGGGGCGCGACCCGAAGACCTCGGTACTCAACGCGCACAACCAGGTGTGGGATGCGCCCAACGTGTACGTGACCGACGGCGCCTGCATGACCTCGGCCAGCTGCGTGAATCCCTCGCTGACCTACATGGCGCTGACCGCGCGCGCCGCCGACCATGCGGTGCGCGAACTCAAGGCGGGGAACCTGTGATGGACCGTCGTGGACTGCTGAAGATGATCGCGGGCGCCACTGGCGTGGCGATGGTCGGCGTGCCGGCCTACGTCCTCGTGCGGGCACCCGTCGCGCAGGGCGACGCCGGTTTCACCTCGGAACAGGTGGCGCTGCTCGACGAGATCGCCGAGGCGATCATCCCGCGTACCGACACGCCCGGGGCGAAGGATGCCGAAGTGGGCGCGTTCATGGCGCGCTTCGTCACCGACTGCTACAGCCCCGATGACCAGGCCGCCTTCCGCGCCGGACTGGTGGACCTGGACCAGCGCGCCGGCGGCAGTTTCATGGCCCTGCCGGCGGCGGACCGCCTGCAGCTGCTGACCGGACTGGACCGGCAGGCGGGCGAACAGGCGCGCAATGCCTGGGTGGCCGCCGACGGATCCGGCAGCGGGAGCGGGGTGCACTGGTTCACGATGATCAAACAGCTGGTGCTCTTCAGCTTCTTCACCTCGAAGGTGGGGGCGACCGAAGTGCTGCGCTACGACCCGGTGCCCGGGGGCTACGACGGTGACCTGCCCTACGAGCCGGGCACGCCGGCATGGGCGACACGATGATGCGCCGCCGCTGTCACTCTTTGCCGCGCCACCGCATGGCCGCACGCATGCTCCTGCTCACCGGTGGCATGTTGACCAGTGCCGCTGCGCTCGCCCACGATCCGTCGGCCGATCCGGAAAAGACCGAAGCCTGGACCCCGGTGCCGGCGGTCGTGGCCACGCCCATGGGCGCGGCGCCGTCGGACGCGGTAGTGCTGTTCGACGGCAGCAGCCTGGCGGCATGGGAGTCGGAGCAGGGCGGGGAAGCGCCATGGAAGGTGGCCGACGGCGCCGTCACCGTGGTGCCCGGCAGCAAGGGCATCCGCACCCGCCAGCGCTTCTGCGACATCCAGCTGCACATCGAGTGGCGCAGCCCGACGCAGATCCGCGGTGTCGACGGCCAGAACCGCGGCAACAGCGGCGTCTTCCTGCAGGAGCTGTACGAACTGCAGGTGCTCGACAGCCACGACAACCCCACCTATCCCAACGGCCAGGCGGCCTCGATCTACAAGCAGGCGATCCCGCTGGTGAACGCCTCGCGCCCGCCGGGCGAGTGGCAGTCCTACGATGTCATCTGGAAAGCGCCGCGCTTCTCCGACGGCGGCGGCCTGCTGTCGCCCGCGCGCATCACCGTGCTGCACAACGGCGTGCTGGTGCAGGATGACACCGTCATCGCCGGCACCACCGAATATCGCGGCCCGCCGAACTACGCCCCGCACGGCTGCGCCCCGATCTACCTGCAGGACCACGATTCCGAGGTCAGCTTCCGCAACATCTGGGTGCGGGAACTGTAGCGACGCGCGGAGCCCTTCGCCCATGCGGGCAGCGCGCGATGTCACAGCTGTGGTCCGCAATCGCTGCCCGTGTGGCCGGAGAGGACGGTCAGCCCACCGGGTAGGCGAACTCGCCCAGTCCGAGTTCCGCCAGCACCTTGTCCAGATGGCGGTAGGCCTCCGGCGTCGGGCCGGGGTAATCCCCGGCAATGGCCACGTTGCCCAGGTAGCCGATATCCCTCATCCCCTCCGGCGTGCAGAAATAGGCTGCGAGCACCAGGTTGCGCAGCCGGGAGAAGGCTCCGGCAATGCGCTGGAACTGTCGTGGGGTCTGTGCGTTGTCGTAGGCGATGTCATCGACGATCGCCAGCTGCTGCGGCCTGGCCAGCGCCGTGAATGAACGCGAGAAGCGCAGGGCGGCTTCGTCGTCGAGCCAGGCGAGGGCCGACAGGATGGTCAGCCGGTCGCGCTGCTGGTCGGGGTAGGGCGCACTCACCCATTCGTCGACCACCGTCGGCACCTGCACGGCGGACGCCGACGGCGACTGGCCTTCCGCTGGCACGATGATGTCGGACAGCAATGACAGCAGCGACAGCTGGGCCGGCGTCAGTGTCAGGGGCCAGGGCGTTTCCGGCGGGGTCATCAAGGCCGGATCCTTGCCGTAGCCCCTGGCCGTCACCGGCGGCAGTTCAAGTTCCGGCCAATGCCCGTCCCCTGCGACCGCACCGGCGACATCTCCGGTCGACGTCGAATCGCAAGCGGGCAATGCGGGCAACATGGCGCTTGCCGCCAGTGCGGCCAGCAGCTTGAGCGAGTCGCGCCGGCTCAGCTTGTGCGCGTAGACAGGTGCGTCGCTGTCGGGAGGGACGGCAGTGCCCTGGTCGTCTGGTTTCCGCATCACAGCGTCCCCGCCTCGAGTTGGGTCGCCAGCCAGGCGCTGTTGCGCATCGCCAGCGTCATGATGGTCAGGGTGCAGTTCTTGTGCGGGTTGGAGGCGAAGACGCCGCCGTCCATCACGAACAGGTTCGGGCAGTCCCAGGTCTGGCCCCACTGGTTGGTCACCGAGTCTTCGGGTGAATCACCCATCCGGGTGGTGCCGACCTCGTGGATGATCTCGCCACCCTTCTTGATCGCTTCTTCCGGAGTGGGCAACTCACCGACCGTCGCACCCATGGTTTCCAGGATGGCCTTGGCCGTCTTCAGGCCGTGCTCGACCTGCTTGAGTTCGTGCTCGGACCATTTCCAATGGAAACGTGGCACCGGGATGCCCCACTTGTCCGTGACGCTCGGGTCGATGTCCATGTAGCAGTTGTCGTTCGGCAGCATCTCGCCACGGAGCGCAAAGTGCACGTAGGCGCCGTAGTGAGCGCGCACCTGCTGTTTCAGCGCGGTGCCATAGCCTTGCAGCTCGCCGCTGACGTACGCCCCGGGTTCGCCGAAGCGCCCGCCGAGTTCGAAGTGGTAGCCGCGCGGGAAATCCAGTTCCCCGTTGGCCTGGGCCTCGTGTCCCCACCAGGGAATGAACAGGTGGTTGGCGGTGTGGCCGTCCTCGTTGTAGCGCGGCCGGTCCATCAGCGCCGGGACCAGCGCCGACAGGCCCGCGCCGGTGGAGTCCATCAGGTTGCGGCCGACCTGGCCGCTGGAATTCGCCAGGCCGTCGGGGTGGCGTTCGCTTTTCGAGTTGAGCAGGATGCGCGCCGATTCGCAGGCGCTGGCGGCCAGGACCACCACCTTCGCGCCAAGCTGCTGTTCGGTGCCGGTCTTCTTGTCGACGTAGGTCACGCCCGTGACCTGGCCGCCTGCATCGGTGGTCACGGTCTTGACCATGGCGTCGGTGATGACCCGCAGGTTGCCGGTGGCCTGCGCCATCGGCAGCAGCGAGGTGGTGGTCTGGAAAGCGGCGCCGATCGAACAGCCGTGGCCGCAGGGCGTGGCGTAGAAGCAGGGCGCACGCTCGTCCAGCGGCCGGGTCAGCACGGCCCGGTGCATCGGCACCGCCGTGATGCCGTGCTTCTTCGCCGCGGCGGCGATCAGCAGTTCCGGAATGCGCGGGACGGGCGGCGGCTGCAGGACCCCGTCCGGGGACGGTGGCATGTCGTCCAGGCCGGTATTGGTGCCGCAGACGCCGATCAGGGCTTCGGTCCTGTCGTACCAGGGGGCGATCTCGTCGTACTCGAACGGCCAGTCCGCGCCGAGGCCATCGCGGCTTTTTCCCTTGAAATCATGCGCGCTGAAACGCAGCGAATAGCGGCCCCAGTGGTTGGTGCGTCCGCCCAGCATGCGCGACCGCCACCACAGGAACTCGCTGCCTTCGGCGGTGGTGTAGGGCTCGTCCGGCACCTGCCAGCCGCCGCCCACGGTGGAATCGTAGAAACCGAAGTCCTTGTCCGGCGTGGAAGCGCCCATCAATGGCGCGTCGACGTTGCGCCGGAACATCGGCGTTTCCGTCCGCGGGTCGTAATGGCGGCCGGCTTCCAGCATCAGCACCTTGTGGCCCTGGCGGGTCAGTTCGTAAGCGGCCATGGCGCCGCCAGCGCCGGAGCCGACGACCAGCACGTGATGGGCGAAATCGTTCATCGCTTCAGTTCTTTGATCTTGAGGTTCTTGAACCACACCACGTCGCCGTGGTCCTGCAGTCCGATATGGCCGCTGCGGTTGGCGGCGAACCCCGCCCAGCCGGCGAACTTGCTGCTGGCCACCAGCCGCTTCCACTCGGCACCGTGGATTTCGACCGAGGCCGTCCGCACACCGTTCTGCCAGATGGTCAGCTGGCCCTGGTCGAGCAGGATGCGCACCCGGTTCCACTCGCCGGCGATCCTGTGCGAGGCCACGGGCGAGGCGATCATGTCGTACAGGGAGCCGGACAGATGGGTGTCGAGCTTGTTGTCGGGATGGCGCTCGTTGTCGAGGATCTGGATTTCCGGCGCGTGCGAGTAGATGTGCTCGCCGGTTTCGTCCGCCAGGATGAAGATGCCGCTGTTGCCGACTTCCGAGATCTTCCAGTCCAGCCTGAGGTCGAAATCCTGGTACTTGGCTCTGGTGAGGATGTCGCCGCCGCCAGCGGCCGTCAGCTTGATCGCGCCATCCTCGATCACCCACTGCTCGTTAAGCCCTTCCTGCTTGAAGGTGCGCCACTGCGACAGGTCCTTGCCGTCGAACAGCAACTGCCAGCCGTCAGCCTGCTCCCCGGCGCTCAGCTGGTTGTCGGCAGCGAGATGTTCGCGAAGGAAGGCCGCGCCCGTCTCCACGACGGCGGCAGCGTCGCGCGGAAGATCGTGCTCGATGATGTACCACTGCACGCCGGCGTCCGCGGCGGCGGGCAGGATCGCATTCCAGTCGAGCACTCCCTTGCCCAGGGCGGTGAAGCCCTGTTCCTCCGTCGCCTCGCCCTCCGGCGCGTTGTCCTTGGCATGCACCGCGTACACGCGCCCGGGGAACCTGCCGAGGAACGCCGCCGGGTCGTGGCCGGCGCGCGCCACCCAGGCCAGGTCCAGCTCGACGGCAAGCGCCGGACCGGCGGCTTCGAACAGCAGCTCGAGCCCGGTCCGGCCGTCGAAGTCGACCAGCTCGAACTCGTGGTTGTGGTAGGCCAGCCGCATGCCCATCGGCTGCAGGCGTGCGGCCAGGGCGCCGAGCTCGCGGCCCAAGGCGCGCCAGCCTTCCGCGTCGATCGGCCGCTGCTCTTCCTGCAGCCAGGGCACCACCAGCATGGTGTTGCCGATGGCGCGGTGGAACGTCGCCATCTCGTCGAGGTCGCCGCGCAGGTCGGACAGCGCCACGTGGGCGGCGATCGGCTTGATCCCGTACTTGTCCAGCAGCCGTTTCAGCTCCGCGGCGGGGACATTCTGCGTCCCGACCGTCTCAACCGCGCGGACGCCGGCGTCGTGGACGATCTTGAGCTGCTCTTCGAGCGAGCCGGCGTTGCGCAGGGTGTACATCTGCACGGCGATGGGCCTGGCGGCGGCGTCGCCCGGTTGCGCCCAGGCGGGCAGGGCGGTGCAGAGCGCGAGTGCGGCGGCCGCGAGCCTGCGCAGGGTAAGGGTCGTCATGGTGTCCTCCGGGAATCGGGGTGACGGCGGATGGATTCCGCCTCGCGCATGTCGCGCTGCAGGCGGACAAAGCCGGCGCGGCCGGGAACGGGTCCCCGCGCGCCGCGGTAACTCAGGCGATCGGCGTCCATGCGCGCGACCTGGCTGAAGCGATGACGCGATCGACGATCAGCGCCGAACGCAGGCCGTCCTCGAAGGTCGGCAATCCTTCCGGTTGCTCGCGCGCGATCGCCCGGTAGGTGTCGGCCACGAACGCCTCGAAACAGTTGGCGTAGCCCTGCGCATGACCGGCGGGCAGCACCGACAGCCGCCGTTGCTCGGCGCTGCCTGCGCCCGGTCCGCGCACGAACACTTCCTCGCGCTGGTCCGGATAGCCCATCCACAGCCGCTCGCAGTCCTCCTGGTCGAAGGCCACGCTGGCCTTCGCTCCGTCGATCTCGAACCACAGGCGGTTGCGGCGCCCGGCCGAAACCTGGCTGACGGTGACGGTTGCCAGCGTGCCGTTGCCGGTCCTGAACATCGCCGCGGCCACGTCCTCGCTGGACACCGACTGGGTGTCGCCGCCGGCCGCGGGCGTGGTGAAGCTTTTGCCGGTGGCCACGCCGCGCTCGGCGATTACCGTCTCGAACACCGCGCTGACTTCGGCGAAGCGCTCGCCGCCGACCCACTCCACCAGGTCGCACCAGTGCGAGCCGATGTCGGCGAACACGCGCGAGGCGCCGCCCAGCACCGGATCCACGCGCCAGTTGTTGCTGGCCGGATCCAGCAGCCAGTCCTGCAGGTAGCTGCCGTGGATCAGCCGCAGCGGGCCGATGTCGCCTGCGGCGATGCGTGCACGCGCCTCGCGCACCACCGGGTGGTAGCGGTAGACGAAGGGCACGGTCGCCACCTGCCCGGTGGAGGCGGCCAGTGCGGCCAGCGCGCGGGCGTCTTCAAGCGTGGTGGCCAGCGGCTTCTCGCACACCACGTGCTTGCCCGCTTCCAGCGCCGCCTGCGCCATCGCCCGGTGCAGGTGGTTGGGCGTGCAGACATGCACGACCTGCACCTGCGGATCGGCGATCACCTCCTCGATTCCGCCATAGCCCCGGGCCACGCCCCAGGCCTGCGCCACCTCCTGCGCACGTGCAGGCGAGGATGCGGCCACGCCGCGAACCGTGGCGCCGGCCAGCACCGCCGCGCGGCGATGCACCGCACCGATCATCCCGGTGCCGACGATGGCAACTCCCAGCGTACCCATGGGGCGGCCCTCAGTGAGCGGGCGAAGCGGCAGGCGTGGCCGCCCGCCCTTCGCGGAACAGGAACAGGAAGGCCACCAGCACCACGAACGCGACCGCGGCCGGGAACAGCCAGATCCGCTCCCAGTCCGGGCCGGCGTCGGTGGTGTAGTATTCCACGACCGCCCCAGACAGGAAGGTGCCGATCAGCATGCCCACGCCATAGGTGGCCAGGGTGATGAAGCCCTGCGCGCTGCTGCGGAATTTCTGCCCGGCGTGCGCATCGGTGTAGATCTGGCCGGTGACGAAGAAGAAGTCGTAGCAGATGCCGTGCAGCACGATGCCGATCACCAGCAGCGCGAAGCCCGCGTCCGCGTCGCCGAAGGCGAACATCACGTAGCGCAGCACCCACGCGGCCATGCCCACCGCCAGCATGACCTTCACTCCCAGGCGCACGAACAGGAACGGCATGGCCAGCATCAGCAGCACTTCGGACACCTGGCCCAGCGACTGCAGCCCGGCCGCGCGCTGTACGCCCACGTCGTTGAGGAAGGGGTTGGTGAAGTTGTAGTAGAACGACAGCGGGATGCAGATCGCAATCGAGGCCAGGAAGAACACCAGGTAGGCGCGCGACCGCAACAGGTGCAGCGCCGCATCCAGCCCCAGGATCTCGCCCAGCTTCGCACCCTGCTCGCGCGCCAGCGGTGGCGTGTGCGGCAGGGTCAGCGCGTACAGGCCCAGCACCGCGGACGCGATCGCGGCCATCCTGAAGGTCAGGTCCAGGCGCTGGGTCTGCTCCCAGCCGAGCCAGCCGATGAGCACGCCGGCGACGATCCAGCCGACGCTGCCGGCCACGCGCACCGGCGGGAACTGCTTCTCCGGCGATTGCATGTGCCGCATCGCGATGCTCGTCGCCAGCGCCAGGGTCGGCATGAACAGCAGCATGTAGCCGAACACGAAACCGGAGAACGCGGTGAAGCTGGTCGCCGTCGACGCGCCCCACAT
>JAEWZE010000292.1 GCA_023395465.1 Pseudomonadota bacterium | reverse complement strand
ACACCGTGCTGACCTCGCCGCACGTCGACAAGGACGCGCGCGACCAGTACGAAACCCGCACGCACAAGCGCGTGCTCGACATCGTCGACCCCAACGACAAGACCGTGGACGCGCTGATGAAGCTCGAGCTCGCGGCTGGCGTCGACGTCCAGATCAAGCTGACCTGAGGCCCCGAACCATGACCGCGAAGATCCATTCGTTGGGCATTGTCGGCCGCAAGGCCGGCATGAGCCGAGTGTTCACCGAGGACGGCAAGTCCGTTCCCGTGACCCTGATCGAAGCTACCCCGAACCGCATCACCCAGGTGAAGACGCTCGAGACCGACGGCTACAGTGCCGTGCAGGTCACCGCCGGCGTCAAGCGCGCCTCGCTGCTGACCAAGCCCGAGGCCGGCCATCTGGCCAAGGCCAAGGTCGAGTCCGGCCGCGGCCTGTGGGAACTGCGCGTGGCCGACGACAAGATCGCCGACTTCCAGGTCGGCGGCGAGATCAAGGCCGACATCTTCGAGGTCGGCCAGCTGGTCGACGTCCAGGGTGTCACCAAGGGCAAGGGCTTCCAGGGCACGATCAAGCGCTGGAACTTCAGCATGGGCGACGCGACGCACGGCAACTCGCTGTCGCATCGTTCGCCGGGTTCGATCGGCCAGCGCCAGACGCCCGGCCGCGTGTTCCCCGGCAAGAAGATGTCCGGCCACATGGGCGCCGACACCCAGACCACGCAGCGCCTGCAGGTGGTGAGGGTCGACGCCGAGCGCGGCCTGATCGCGATCAAGGGCGCCGTCCCCGGCGCTCCGGGTGGCGACGTCATCGTGCGTCCCTCGAGCAAGGCATAAGGAGAGATGACGATGGAACTCGCCATCAACGGTAGCAACGACAAACTGTCCGTCTCCGACGCGATCTTCGGCCGCGAGTTCAGCGGCGACCTGGTCCACCAGGTCGTCGTTGCCTACCGCAACGCCGGTCGCGCCGGCACCAAGGCGCAGAAGACGCGCGCCGAAGTCAACGGCACCACCAAGAAGTCGAAGAAGCAGAAGGGTGGCGGCGCCCGTCACGGCGCCTTGACCGCTCCGATCTTCGTCGGCGGCGGCGTGACCTTCGCGGCCAAGCCGCGCAGCTTCGCGCAGAAGGTCAACCGCAAGCAGTATCGCGCCGCAATGGCCGTGATCCTGTCCGAGCTCAACCGCCAGGGCCGCATCACGGTCGTCGAGTCGTTCGACATCGACGCGCCGAAGACCGCGGGCCTGGTGACCAAGCTCAAGGATTTCGACCTGGGCAAGCGCCCGCTGATCGTCACCGAGGACGCCTCGGAGAACCTGTACCTCTCCGCACGCAACCTGCCCTACGTGCAGGTGCGTGACGTGCAGGGCCTGGACCCGGTCGCGCTGGTCGGTGCCGACAGCGTGCTGGTCACCACCGAAGCGGTGAAGAAGATCGAGGAGTGGCTGGCATGAACGACGCCAAGCTCTATGAAGTGATTCGTGCGCCGCGCGTGTCCGAAAAGACCGCGCGACTGCAGGAAGTGTCCAACCAGTACGCTTTCGAAGTGGCGAAGGATGCGACCAAGGCCGATATCAAGGCCGCGGTCGAGAAGCTCTTCGACGTCAGGGTGCAGGCTGTCAACGTGGTCAACGTGAAGGGCAAGAACAAGTCCTTCCGTCAGCGCCAGGGCAGCCGTGGCAACTGGCGCAAGGCGTATGTGACGCTGGCCGAAGGCCAGTCGATCGACGTGATCAACGCGACGGCCTGAGGAAGCTCCCATGCCATTGATGAAGTTCAAGCCTACGTCCCCCGGCCGCCGCAGCGCGGTCCGCGTGGTGACGCCCGACCTGCACAAGGGAGCTCCGCACGCGGCGCTCGTCGAACCGCAGGGCAAGACCGGTGGTCGCAACCACCACGGCCGCATCACCACCCGTCACATGGGCGGTGGCCACAAGCAGCACTACCGCATCATCGACTTCAAGCGCGACAAGGAAGGCATCCCGGCGCGCGTGGAGCGGATCGAGTACGACCCCAACCGCACCGCGCACATCGCGCTGCTGTGCTACGTGGACGGCGAGCGCCGCTACATCATTGCGCCGAAGGGCCTCAAGGCCGGCGACCAGGTGATCGCGGGCAATGACGCGCCGATCAAGGCCGGCAACACGCTGCCGCTGCGCAACATCCCGGTCGGCTCCACGGTGCACTGCATCGAGATGAAGCCGGGCAAGGGCGCCCAGATCGCCCGTGCCGCCGGCGCCGGTGTGCAGCTGGTCGCCCGCGAAGGCGTCTACGCGCTGATCCGCCTGCGTTCGGGCGAGATGCGCAAGGTGCCGTCCGAGTGCCGCGCCACCATCGGTGAAGTGGGCAACGTCGAGCACAACCTCGAGAAGCTGGGCAAGGCCGGTGCCAAGCGCTGGCGCGGCGTCAAGCCGACCGTCCGCGGTGCGGCGATGAACCCGGTCGACCACCCGCACGGCGGCGGCGAGGCCAAGGCCGGGCAGGGCAACCCGCACCCGGTCACCCCGTGGGGCGTGCCGACCAAGGGCTACAAGACGCGCAAGAACAAGCGCACCCAGCAATTCATCGTGCGCGATCGCAGGAGTTAATCGGCCATGGCACGTTCACTGAAGAAGGGTCCGTTCGTGGACCACCATCTGATCAAGAAGGTGGAAGCGGCGGGCAACACCAAGAAGCCGATCAAGACCTGGTCGCGTCGTTCGATGATCCTGCCGGAGATGGTGGGTTTCACGATCGCCGTCCACAACGGCAAGAACCATATTCCGGTGCTGGTCAACGAGAACATGGTTGGCCACAAGCTCGGCGAATTCGCGTTGACGCGGACCTTCAAGGGTCACGGCGGCGACAAGAAGTCGGGCAGGTAAGGAGCGCACCATGGACAAGGCAACACGAGCCAAGCACGAAGAAGCCAAGCGCGCGCGCGCCGAGGTCAACAAGCGGACCGCCGTGCTGCGCACGGCCCGCATCTCGCCGCAGAAGGCGCGCCTGGTCGCAGACCAGGTCCGCGGCCTGCCGGCCGAGCGCGCGGTGAGCCTGCTCAAGTTCTCGGACAAGAAGGCGGCTGCGCTGATCAAGAAGCTGGTCGAGTCGGCGATCGCCAATGCGGAGAACAACGCAGGCGCCGATATCGACGAGCTGAAGATCGCCACGATCACCGTCGACGAAGGTCCGCTGCTGAAGCGCTTCATGGCGCGCGCCAAGGGCCGCGGCACGCGCATCCTCAAGCGCACCAGCCACATCACCGTCGTCGTGGGAGAGGGCAAGTAATATGGGTCACAAAGTTCATCCCACCGGCATCCGCCTCGGCATCGCCAAGGACTGGAACTCCAAGTGGTATGCCGGCAAGAAGGAATACGCCGGCTACCTGGCGGCCGACCTCAAGGTCCGCGAGATGCTGCGCAAGCGGCTCGCCGCTGCCGGCATCAGCAAGATCCTGATCGAGCGTCCGGCCAAGACCGCGCGCGTGACGATCCACACTGCCCGCCCGGGCGTGGTGATCGGCAAGCGCGGCGAGGACATCGAGAAGCTGCGCAAGGACGTGTCGACGATGATGGGCGTTCCGGCGCACATCAACGTGACCGAAGTGCGCAAGCCCGAGCTCGACGCGCAGCTGGTCGCCGAGTCGATCGCGCAGCAGCTCGAGCGCCGCATCATGTTCCGTCGCGCGATGAAGCGCGCCGTGGGCAATGCGATGCGCCTGGGCGCGTTGGGCATCAAGGTCAACGTCGCCGGCCGCCTCAACGGCGCCGAGATCGCGCGTTCGGAGTGGTATCGCGAAGGTCGCGTGCCGCTGCATACCCTGCGCGCCGACGTCGACTACGGCTTCGCCGAGGCCAAGACGACCTACGGGATCATCGGCATCAAGACCTGGATCTACAAGGGCGAGATCTTCGATTTCAGCCAGGTGGGCCAGGAGAAGCAGGACGATTCGCCGCGTGGCGAGCGTGGCGACCGCGGTGACCGCGAGCGTCCGCGTGGCCCGCGTCGCGACCGCGAGGCGAGGGACTAAGTCATGTTGCAACCCAAGCGAACCAAATACCGCAAGATGCACAAGGGCCGCAACGACGGCCTGGCCTGGAGCGGCAACGCCGTCAGCTTCGGCGAGTACGGCCTCAAGTCCACCGCGACCGGCCAGCTCACCGCGCGCCAGATCGAAGCCGGTCGCCGGTCCATCAGCCGCCACGTCAAGCGCGGCGGCAAGATGTGGATCCGCGTGTTCCCCGACAAGCCGATCACCAAGAAGCCGATCGAAGTGCGAATGGGCTCGGGCAAGGGTGCGGTGGAGTACTGGGTGGCCCAGATCCAGCCCGGCCGCATGATCTACGAGATCGAGGGCGTGAGCGAGGAAGTGGCGCGCGAGGCGTTCCGCCTGGCTGCCGCCAAGCTCTCGGTGACCACCACTTTCGTGACCCGGACGGTGCGCTGATGGCTACGACCAAGGAACTGCGCGGCAAGTCCGCGGACGAACTGCAGGGCCACCTGCTGGAACTGCAGAAGGAACGTTTCGCCCTGCGCATGCAGAAGGCGACCGGCCAGCTGACCAAGACCCACGAGGCTCGCCGAGTGCGTCGCGAGATCGCGCGTGTGAACACGCTGCTGTCGGCGAAGAAGTAAGGCATACGACCATGAACAACAGCGAAAAGAAGCAGAACACGGTCCAGGGCCGGGTGGTCAGCGACAAGATGGACAAGACGGTCACCGTCCTGGTCGAGCGCAACGTCAAGCACGCGCTGTACGGCAAGTACATCCGTCGCTCCACCAAGCTGCACGCCCACGATGCCGACAACACCGCGAAGGAAGGCGACATCGTCCGCCTCGTGGAAGTGGCCCCGATTTCCAAGACCAAGAACTGGCGCGTGGTCGAGATCGTCGCCCGCGCGGCCGAGTAAAGGACGCTTCCCATGATCCAGATGCAGAGCCACCTCGACGTGGCGGACAACTCCGGTGCCAAGGAAGTGATGTGCATCAAGGTGCTCGGCGGCTCCAAGCGCCGTTACGCCGCGATTGGCGACATCATCAAGGTTTCGGTCAAGGACGCGATCCCGCGCGGCAAGGTCAAGAAGGGCGAGGTCTACGACGCCGTCGTGGTGCGCACCCGCAAGGGCGTGCGTCGCGCGGACGGTTCGCTGATCCGCTTCGACGGCAACGCCGCGGTGTTGCTCAACAACAAGCAGGAGCCGATCGGCACGCGCATCTTCGGGCCAGTGACCCGCGAGCTGCGTACCGAGAAGTTCATGAAGATCGTCTCGCTCGCTCCCGAAGTGCTGTGAGCGGAGGACAGGACAATGGCTAATCGAATCAAGAAGGGCGACCAGGTCATCGTGATCGCCGGCAGGGACAAGGGCAAGACCGGCGACGTGGTGCGCGTGCTCGGCGACAAGGTCGTCGTGTCGAACATCAACATCGTCAAGCGCCACACCAAGCCCAACCCCCAGGCCGGTCAGCCCGGTGGCGTGATCGAGCGCGAGTCGCCGATCCACGTGTCGAACGTGATGCTGTTCAACCCTGCCACCGGCAAGGGCGAGCGCGTCGGTACCAAGGTGCTCGAGGATGGACGGCGGCTGCGCGTGTTCCGCTCGAGTGGCGAGGCGGTCTGAAAAGACCCGCCTGATCCCCAGGAAAGAAGACAATGACGACCCGTCTGGAAAAGTTCTACAAGGATGAAGTGGTGCCGAAGCTGATGGAGCAGTTCGGCTACGACAACATCATGCAGGTCCCGCGCCTGAGCAAGATCACGATCAACATGGGCGTGGGCGAAGCCGCGGCCAACAAGAAGATCCTCGAGAACGCGACCGCCGACATGGCCAAGATCAGCGGCCAGAAGCCGCTGGTGACCAAGTCACGCGTCTCGGTGGCTTCGTTCAAGATCCGTGACGGCTGGCCGATCGGCTGCAAGGTGACCCTGCGCCGTGCCCGCATGTACGAGTTCTTGGATCGCCTGGTGAACGTGGCGCTGCCGCGCGTGCGCGACTTCCGCGGCGTGTCCGGTCGTTCGTTCGATGGCCGCGGCAACTACAACATGGGCGTGAAGGAGCAGATCATCTTCCCGGAGATCGACTTCGACCAGGTCGACGCAGTGCGCGGCATGGACATCGCCATCACCACCACCGCCAAGACGAACGCGGAAGCCAAGGCGCTGCTCGAAGCCTTCCGCTTCCCGTTCCGCAACTGAGGAAACACACATGGCGAAGACCTCCATGGTCAACCGCGAGGCCAAGCGCGCCAAGCTGGTGAAGAAGCACGCCGCCAAGCGCGCCGAGCTCAAGAAGATCATCTCCAGCCCGACGGCGAGCTACGAGGAGAAGATCGAGGCGGCGACCAGGCTGCAGAAGCTGCCGCGCGACTCGTCGCCGGCGAGGCAGACCACCCGCTGCGCACTGAGCGGCCGCCCCCGCGGCGTCTACGCGAAGTTCGGCCTGGGCCGCAACATGCTGCGCCAGGCGACGATGCGCGGCGACGTGCCGGGCCTGCGCAAGGCCAGCTGGTAACACGACAGGCCCGCCGCAGGCGGGCAGGCGCCACCGCAGCGGCCGCGCTGCGGGGGATGCGGCAGTCGCGCCCCATTGGGCGCTTCAGTCGTATATAATCGCCGGCTTGCCCGCGAAAGCGGGTAGCCAGACGGACCCGGCGACGCCGGGGACAATCCAGAACAGATTTTCGCGAAAGCGGATATCGGTGCACTCATAAGGAACTCACATGAGCATGACTGATCCCATCGCCGACATGCTGGTCCGCATCAGGAATGCGGCCGCGGTCGGCAAGCCGACGGTGAAGATGCCGTCCTCCAAGACCAAGGTCGCGATCGCCAACGTGCTCAAGGCCGAAGGCTACATCGGCGACCTGCGCGTAACCGAGAACGGCCCGAAGGCCGACCTCGAGATCGTCCTAAAGTATTTCGAAGGCCGTCCGGTGATCGGGCAGCTCAAGCGCGTGTCGCGCTCGGGCCTGCGCCAGTACCGCGGCAAGGATGAGCTGCCCAAGGTCCTCGGAGGCCTGGGCGTCGCCATCATCTCCACCTCCAAGGGCATCATGACCGATTCGCAGGCGCGCCAGCAGGGCGTCGGCGGAGAAGTCCTGTGCTTCGTGGCCTAAGGGAGTAACGCACATGTCCCGCATCGCCAAGAAGCCGATCGCCCTGCCGAAGGGCGTCGAAGTGAACGCCCAGCCGGGCTCGGTCAGCGTCAAGGGCCCGAAGGGCACGCTGTCGGTCGTCAAGCCGGCAGGCATCGAAGTCCGGATCGAGGACGGCAACGCGCTGCTCTCGGCCAACGACCCCTCGCAGATCGCCCTCACCGGCACGCTGCGCGCGATCGTCGCCAACATGGTGCACGGCGTCTCCCAGGGCTTCGAGCGCAAGCTCGAGCTGGTCGGCGTCGGCTACCGCGCCGCGGTCCAGGGCAAGGACCTGAACCTGTCGCTGGGCTTCTCGCACCCGGTCGTGTTCCAGGCGCCGGAAGGCATCACGATCACCACGCCGACGCAGACCGAGATCCTGGTCGCCGGCGCGGACAAGCAGCTGGTCGGCGAAGTTGCCGCCAAGATCCGCGGATTCCGTCCGCCGGAGCCCTACAAGGGCAAGGGCGTGAAGTACTCCGACGAAGTCATCATCCGCAAGGAAGCCAAGAAGGCGTAATGCGGCTCGCCGGCCTCCGCGCCGGTGTCCCGCCAGCCGATCCGCTTCCCGCCACAGAGCATATCCATGGACAAGAAAATCGCCCGCCTGCGCCGCGCCAAGTCCACGCGCGCGCACATTCGCGAACTCGGCGTGCCGCGCCTGTCGGTGCTTCGCACCGGTCAGCACGTCTACGCCCAGGTGTTCAGCGCCGACGGCTCGAAGGTGCTGGCCGCGGCCAGCACCACCCAGGCCGACGTGCGCGACGGCCTGAAGAACGGCAAGAACGCCGATGCCGCCGCCAAGGTCGGCCGCGCCATCGCCGAGAAGGCCAAGGCAGCCGGTGTCGAGAAGGTCGCGTTCGACCGTTCAGGCTACCGCTACCACGGCCGCATCAAGGCGCTGGCCGACGCCGCCCGCGAGGGTGGCCTGCAGTTCTGATGCACGGGCGGGGCAGGGTTGCCCCGCTTGAAAAACCAGGTCATGGCTGCCATTCGTGGCGGAACGCTGCCGGAACCGGCAGCGACTCCATCCGGCCATGGCCGGGCGTTCGCCAGGGTGGCGCGTCCTGACTCACCCCGCCGGTGCAGGTTGCACCGGACGCTCCGCGGCTTCTGTCCGACGGATGCGGTCCACCGCTCCAGACCACAACCATAAGCGGCCAAGCCGCAAATTCCCTTTCGAACAAGAGACATGGCAATGGCAGAACAACGTGAATCCCGCGGGCGCGACCGCAACCGCGACCGCGAAGAAGTCGATGACGGCATGATCGAGAAGCTGGTCGCGGTCAACCGCGTCAGCAAGACGGTCAAGGGCGGTCGCCAGTTCACCTTCACCGCGCTGACGGTGGTGGGCGACGGCAACGGCAAGGTCGGTTTCGGTTACGGCAAGGCGCGCGAAGTGCCGGTCGCGATCCAGAAGTCGATGGAGTACGCACGCAAGAACATGAACAGCGTCGACCTCAACGGTGGCACGCTGTTCCACACGGTCAAGTCCGGCCACGGCGCGGCCCGCGTGTTCATGCAGCCGGCTTCCGAGGGTACCGGCGTGATCGCCGGCGGCGCGATGCGCGCCGTGCTCGAGGCGGTGGGCGTGAAGGACGTGCTGGCCAAGGCCACCGGTTCGCGCAATCCGATCAACCTCGTCCGCGCCACCGTCAAGGGGCTGTCGGAAATGCAGTCGCCGACCCGCATCGCGGCCAAGCGCGGCAAGAAGGTGGAGGAGATCCTCAATGGCTAAGAACGAAGCCACCGGCGGCACCGTCAAGGTGCGCCTGGTCAAGGGCCTGCGCGGCTCGCAGGCGAAGCATCGCCTGTCGGTGCGTGCGCTCGGCCTGAACAAGCTCAACGACGTCCGCGAACTGAAGGACAGCCCGCAGGTCCGTGGCCTGATCAACAAGGTCCACTACCTGGTCCGGGTGGAGGAGTAATCATATGAAGCTCAATACGCTCAAGCCTGCCGACGGCGCCCGCAAGGAGCGCACCCGCGTCGGTCGCGGCATCGGTTCCGGCCTCGGCAAGACCGCCGGTCGTGGCCACAAGGGTTCGTTCGCACGTTCCGGCAAGGGCAAGATCAAGGCCGGCTTCGAAGGCGGCCAGATGCCCATGCACATGCGCCTGCCGAAGGTCGGTTTCCGCTCCAAGCTGAAGGCCGACACCGCGGAAGTGTTCCTGTACCAGCTCGACAAGCTCGACGGCGAGATCGATTTCGCCGCCCTGCGCGCCGCCAAGCTGGTGCCGAGCACCGCGAAGAAGGCGAAGATCGTCAAGAAGGGCGAGATCTCGAAGAAGCTCGTGCTGAAGGGCCTGCTGGCAACGGCGGGCGCCCGCGCGGCCATCGAGGCCGCCGGCGGCAAGATCGAGGAGTAAGCAGGGCATGGCGCGAAGCGCGGGAGCGATGTCGGGTCTGGCCGGCGCGGGCAAGTTCACCGAACTGCGCCAGCGCCTGCTGTTCGTGCTCGGTGCGCTGATCGTCTACCGGGTCGGCTGCTTCATCCCGGTCCCGGGTGTGAACCCGGACGCGATGCTGCAGCTGATGGAGCGCCAGGAAGGCACCATCGTGGACATGTTCAACATGTTCTCCGGTGGTGCCCTGGAGCGTTTCAGCCTGTTCGCGCTGAACGTGATCCCGTACATCTCGGCCTCGATCGTCATGCAGCTCATGGTGCAGATCCTGCCGAGCCTGAAGGCGATCCAGAAGGAAGGCGAGTCCGGTCGCCGCCGGATCACCCAGTGGTCGCGCATCGGCGCGATCCCGCTGGCGATCTTCCAGTCGGCCGGTATCGCGATCGCGCTGCAGAGCCAGGGCGCCGGCACCGGCATCCCGGTCGTGTATGCGCCGGGCCCGGGCTTCGTGATGACCGCGATCGTGGCACTCACCGCCGGCACCATGTTCCTGGTGTGGCTGGGCGAGCAGGTCACCGAGCGCGGCATCGGCAACGGCGTGTCGTTGATCATCTTCGCCGGCATCGTCGCGGGCCTGCCCTCGGCGGTGATCGGCACGATCGAGGCGGCCCGCAACGGCGACATCAGCCCGATCGCGGTGATCATGATCGCGGTGATCGTGGCGGTTTTCACCTACTTCGTGGTGTTCGTCGAGCGTGGCCAGCGCCGGATCACGGTCAACTACGCGCGCCGCCAGGGTGGCCGCAACGCGTACATGAACCAGACCTCGTTCCTGCCGCTCAAGCTCAACATGGCGGGCGTGATCCCGGCGATCTTCGCCTCGTCGATCATCATGTTCCCGGCCACGGCCACCACCTGGTTCGGCCAGGCAGGGTCGACCCAGTGGCTGCAGCGGGTCGCGCAGGCGCTCTCGCCGGGCGAGCCGCTGTACATCCTGCTGTACGCGGGGCTGATCGCAGGATTCGCGTTCTTCTACACCGCGCTGGTGTTCAACTCGCAGGAAACGGCCGACAACCTGAAGAAGTCGGGCGCGCTGGTGCCGGGCATCCGCCCCGGCAAGGCCACCGCCGAGTATATCGACGGGGTGCTGACCCGGCTCACCGCCGCCGGCGCCGCGTACCTGGTGCTGGTGTGCCTGCTGCCGGAGTTCATGCGCGCCGAGCTCAACGTCTCGTTCTACTTCGGCGGCACCTCGCTGCTGATCGTGGTGGTCGTGGTGATGGACTTCATCGCCCAGATCCAGGCCCACCTGATGTCGCACCAGTACGAAAGCCTGCTCAAGAAGTCGAACCTCAAGGGCGGAGCGAGGACACGCTAAGTGCGGGTGGGCCGGGGCGCGCTTTGCGCGGCACTGCCGCGCTGACCCGGTGAACGCCCGGCCATGGATGGTCGGGCCGGACGATCCGAAGCCGACATGGCCCCGCCATGGATGGCAGGGGAGTCCAAGCCGAAGCGGCGCCCAGGCGCCGCGAGGTCGAGGCCAGGAAGGCAAGAATTCACGCCGGCGCGGAGCCTAGCCTCCCCCGGCACGATGGGCGACCCCTGCGGCAGTCCCGCGCGGGGGTGGATCCAGGCCGTTCGCGCACCAGAGTAGTGCGCGGGGCCGGACGGGGGTTACCCCGGCCGGCCAGCCAGGATCCATCGCCGGAGCATGGGCACACTCCCCATGCCGGGTCGGCGGCGCTGCGGCGCCGTCGGCTTCCAAGCAACCCGGGACCCTGTTAGAATTTCGTGTTCACTCCGCCGGGGGCTCCCGTTTCCGGCCGACCAACCAGTTGGAGATCCGCGCATGGCGCGTATTGCAGGTGTCAACCTGCCTGCCCAGAAGCACGTCTGGGTTGGGCTGCAAAGCATCTACGGCCTCGGCCGTACCCGTTCCAAGCTCGTCTGCGAAGCCGCCGGCGTGGCTTCGAACACCAAGATCCGCGACCTGTCGGAGCCGGAAGTCGAGCGCCTGCGCGCCGAAGTCGGCAAGTACGTGGTCGAGGGCGACCTGCGCCGCGAGATCGGCATGGCGATCAAGCGCCTGATGGATCTGGCCTGCTACCGCGGCCTGCGCCACCGTCGCGGCCTGCCGCTGCGCGGCCAGCGCACCCGGACCAATGCCCGTACCCGCAAGGGTCCGCGCAAGGCCATCAGGAAATAAGGAAACAGACCCATGGCCAAGCCAGCTGCCAAGCAGAAGAAGAAGATCAAGCGCGTCGTCACCGACGGCATCGCGCACGTCCACGCTTCGTTCAACAACACCATCATCACGATCACCGACCGCCAGGGCAACGCGCTCTCGTGGGCGACCTCGGGTGGCGCGGGTTTCCGCGGCTCGCGCAAGTCGACCCCGTTCGCAGCCCAGGTCGCCGCCGAGAAGGCGGGCAAGGATGCGCTGGACTACGGCGTGAAGTCGCTGGAAGTCCGCATCAAGGGCCCGGGTCCGGGTCGTGAGTCGGCCGTGCGTTCGTTGAACAACGTGGGCTACAAGATCACCAACATCATCGACGTGACGCCGATCCCGCACAACGGGTGCCGTCCGCCGAAGAAGCGTCGCGTCTAAGGGAGCGATAAGAAATGGCTCGTTACATCGGTCCCACCTGCAAGCTCGCGCGCCGCGAAGGCGCCGACCTTTCGCTCAAGTCCCCGACCCGTGCGCTCGACTCCAAGTGCAAGCTGGAGCAGAAGCCCGGCCAGCACGGCGCCGGCACCGGCGCGCGTCGCAGCAAGCTCTCCGATTACGCCCTGCAGCTTCGCGAGAAGCAGAAGGTCAAGCGTATCTACGGCCTGCTGGAGCGCCAGTTCCGCAACTACTACAAGAAGGCCTCGAACAAGAAGGGCAACACGGGTGAGAACCTGCTGCAGCTCCTCGAGACGCGGCTGGACAATGTCGTGTACCGCATGGGCTTCGCGGTGACCCGTCCTTCGGCGCGCCAGCTGGTCTCGCACCGCGGCGTCACGGTCAACGGCAAGCCCGTCAACCTGCCGTCCTACCAGGTCAAGGCCGGCGATGCGATCGCCCTGTCCGAGAAGGCGCAGAAGCAGATGCGCGTCCAGGAAGCGCTGAACGTCTCGTCGAGCATGGACCTGTCGCCTTCGTGGGTCGAAGTCGACCAGAAGAAGTTCAGCGGCGTGTTCAAGGCGGTCCCCGACCGCGGCGACCTGCCGGCGGACATCAACGAAGCGCTGATCGTCGAGCTGTACTCGAAGTAAGGACTGGCGGCGGGTCATCCCGCGGCACCAGCAACAACTCCCCCGGCCCGTGCCCGCGCACGGGCCACCCCTTTGGCAGCAAGCAAAGGGGCTCCAAACGTCCAGGGCCGCGCATCGACGGATGCTGTGGCCCTGCAGGAGACGCTACGAATATGACTGTTACCGCCAACCAGGTCCTGCGCCCCCGTGGTCCCCAGATCGAACGCCTCGCCGGCAACCGTGCGAAGGTCGTGATCGAGCCCCTGGAGCGCGGCTATGGCCACACCCTGGGCAACGCGCTGCGCCGCGTGCTGCTGTCCTCGATCCCCGGCTTCGCGATCACCGAGGTCGAGATCGACGGCGTGCTGCACGAATACAGCACGATCGAAGGCCTGCAGGAGGACGTGCTCGAAGTCCTGCTCAACCTCAAGGACGTCGCGATCCGCATGGGCACCGGCGAAAGCTCGACGCTGACGCTGAGCAAGTCCGGCCCGGGCGTCGTCACCGCCGCCGACATCAAGACCGACCACAACGTCGAGATCCTCAACACCGACCACGTGATCGCGCACCTGACCAAGGACACCCAGCTCAACATCCGCCTGAAGATCGAGCGCGGTTTCGGCTACCAGCCGGCTGCCGCCCGTCGCCGTCCGGACGAAGAGACCCGCGCGATCGGCCGCCTGATGCTGGATGCCTCGTTCTCGCCGGTCCGCCGCGTGGCCTATGAAGTCGAGGCCGCCCGCGTCGAACAGCGTACCGACCTGGACAAGCTGGTCCTGGACATCGAGACCAACGGCACGATCGACGCCGAGGAAGCCGTGCGCACCGCCGCCGACATCCTCACCGACCAGCTGTCGGTGTTCGGCGACTTCACCCACCGCGACCGCGGCGGCCAGAAGGCGGCCACGCCGGGCGTGGATCCGATCCTGCTGCGTCCGATCGACGATCTGGAGCTGACCGTGCGTTCGGCCAACTGCCTCAAGGCCGAGAGCATCTACTACATCGGCGACCTGATCCAGAAGACCGAAGTCGAGCTGCTCAAGACCCCGAACCTGGGCAAGAAGTCGCTCACCGAGATCAAGGAAGTGCTGGCCCAGCGTGGCCTGTCGCTCGGCATGAAGCTCGAGAACTGGCCGCCGGCCGGCGTCTCGGCCCACGGCATGCTTGGGTGAGCACCCCGCGCCCAGCCGATGTCCTCAGGCATCGGCTGCGGGGTGTGAACGCCCGGCGCGCTGCGCCGGGCCGGGGGTGCAAACGCGGCGTAAGCCGCGGCTTCCTCTGATAGTCGCAATTCGCAGTACCCGCCGACGGGCCGAAGCCCGCGGCACGACCGGCGAAGGATGCCGGCAAGGACCATCCGCAGTCCGCATACAACGCCAGGAAGGCGACACAGACGTCCACGGCTCCACCCTTCACCCTTCCAAGGAATCAAGTCCATGCGCCACCAGAAAGCCGGCCGCAAGTTCAACCGCACCAGCGCCCACCGCCAGGCGATGTTCACCAACATGGCCGCGTCGCTGTTCAAGCACGAGCTGATCAAGACCACCCTGCCCAAGGCCAAGGAACTGCGCCGCGTCGCCGAGCCGCTGGTCACCCTGGCCAAGGTCGACAGCGTCGCCAACCGCCGCCTCGCCTTCTCGCGCCTGCGCGACAAGGAAGCCGTGGGCAACCTGTTCACGACCTTGGGTCCGCGTTACGCCAGCCGTCCGGGTGGCTACCTGCGCATCCTCAAGTGCGGCTTCCGCGCCGGCGACAACGCGCCGATGGCGTACGTGGAGCTGGTGGACCGCCCGCAGGCGTCCGCCGAGTAATCGGGCCCGCCAGTTGTGCGACACGCGAAACCCCGGCCTGGCCGGGGTTTCTGCTTTCCGGGCCGAGGCAATGGCAGGCGTCCCATTGGCGCCGCGTGTTGCCCGCCGTGCGCTGGTGCGCACCAGCACGGATAGCCGCTGCGGGTGCGGGACGATAGCTCCGCTCGTGTTCCCTGCGGGCGGACGCAGGCAGGCGCCGCCGTGTTGCGCCGCGATCTCCCCGCGGCGCGTGCGCCGGGCCACCGACAGCGGCGATAATGCCGGCCCGGTCCACTTGCCGCAGGCTGCCATGAATCCATTCCGCTGGTCGTTCCGCGCACAGATGCTGTCGGGCGCGGCCGTGTGCTTCGCGCTGATCGGCTTCGCGATCTACAGCCAGCTCGCATGGGGCCTGGTGCCGTGCCCGCTGTGCATCTTCCAGCGCATCGCCTTCGCCGCGCTTGGCCTGGTGATGCTGGCGGCGGGGCTGCACGCACCGCGCGGCGCCGGCGGCAGGCAGGCCTGGGCCGTGCTGGCGCTGGTGGCGGCCGCGGTCGGCATCGGCATCGCCGGGCGCCACGTCTGGCTGCAGCTGTTCCCGCCGGAGATTCCCGCCTGTGGCGCCCCGTTCGCGTTCATGCGCGAGACCATGGACACCCCCGGCCTGATCCGGCAGGTCCTCACCGGCACCGGCGACTGTGGCGCGATCGACTGGACCTTCCTCGGCCTTTCGATGCCCTGGTGGAGCCTGATCTGGTTCGTGCTGCTGGCCGTGTGGGGCCTGCTGGCCGGCTTCCGGCGCCGCCGCTGAGGGCCTGCAGGACCCGTTGCAGCTGAAATTGACGCGCCGCAGCAAGGAGCGCACCATGCCCTTTCGTACAGGGCAGATCCCCATGCAAAGCGCAGACCGCACCCTCCAGGCCGTCAACCTTCCCGCCGACTGGCAGCCGGGCAGCTGGCGTTCGCGCCCGGCGCTGCAGATGCCGGTCTATCCGGACGAAGGCGCGCTGGCCGAAGTGCAGGACGAGCTGCGGCAGCTGCCGCCGCTGGTGACCTCGCGCGAGATCCTGACCCTCAAGCAGCAGCTGGCCGAGGCCCAGGAGGGCAAGCGATTCCTGCTGCAGGGCGGCGACTGCGCCGAGAACTTCAGCGAGTGCAGCTCGGACCTGATCTCCAACCGGCTCAAGGTGCTGCTGCAGATGAGCCTGGTGCTGGTGCACGGCATGAAGCTGCCGGTCGTGCGCGTGGGCCGCTTCGCCGGGCAGTACGCCAAGCCGCGCTCGGCCAATACCGAAGTGCGCGACGGCGTGGAGCTGCCCAGCTACCGCGGCGACATCGTCAACGGCCCGGCATTCACCGCGCAGGCGCGCATTCCCGATCCGCGCCGCATGGTCAAGGCGCACGCACGTTCGGCGATGACCATGAACTTCGTGCGTTCGCTGATCGACGGCGGTTTCGCCGACCTCCATCACCCCGAGTACTGGGGCCTGGGTTGGGTGAGCCAGGCGCCGCTGGCGGGCGAGTACGAAAAGATGGTGGCAGGCATCGGCGATGCGGTGCGTTTCATGGAGACGCTGGCCGGCGGGCAGATGCACAGCCTCAACCGCGTCGACTTCTACACCTCGCACGAAGCGCTGCTGCTGCCCTACGAGGAGTCGCAGACCCGCCAGGTGCCGCGTCAGTGGGGCTGGTTCAACCTCAGCACGCACTTCCCGTGGATCGGCATGCGCACCGCGGCGCTGGATGGCGCGCACACCGAGTACTTCCGCGGCATCCGCAATCCGATCGCGGTCAAGGTCGGCCCCGGCGTCACGCCGGACCAGTTGCTGAAGCTGATCGACGTGCTCAACCCGGACGACGAACCCGGCAGGCTCGGCCTGATCCACCGCATGGGCGCGACCCAGGTGGCGGAGAAGCTGCCGACCCTGCTCGAGGCGGTGCGCCGCGAAGGGCGCCGCGTGCTGTGGATTTGCGATGCCATGCACGGCAACACCGAGTCGACCAGCAACGGCTACAAGACCCGCCGCTTCGACAACATCCGCAGCGAGATCGAGCAGTCCTTCGACATCCATGCCGCGGCGGGCACGCGCCTGGGCGGCGTGCACCTGGAACTCACCGGCGAGGATGTCACCGAGTGCACGGGCGGCGCGCGCGCGCTGACCGAGATCGACCTGGAGCGGGCCTACCGCTCCACGGTGGATCCGCGCCTGAACTACGAGCAGGCGCTGGAAACGGCGATGCTGATCGTGCGCAAGCACGCCCAGCTCAATCCGCCGGTCAGCGCCTGATCCGCGGCCGGCGCAGGCCGGCCACGCGCCGCTTCAGCGACGCCGCCGCACCAGGTCGCGGGCCAGCACCGCGACCACGACCAGGTTCACCGCGAGCACGCCAAGCGCGAGCCAGCCGGGATGGCGGATCGAGGCGTGCAGTTCGAGCGGCAGGTAGAGCGAGGCCGAGACGCAGCCCAGCCCGGACGCCCACGCGCGGGCGCGCCACAGACCCCAGGCTTCGACGAAGCGCAGCAGGCCATAGGCCGTGACGGCGAGTGCGGCCAGCTGCACCGAGTCGGGATTGATCGCGCGCTGCAGCCAGGACGACGCCGCGAGGCCCTGGCTGGCGCCGAGCCGGGACAGCAGCATCGTGGTCCAGTGCTGCAGGTTCTCGGCCCCGGCGAAGGCCAGCGCGATGGCGGCGGCCAGCGACAGCGCGCCATTGAGTCCCTCGAACAGCGCGACCGCGCGCAGTTCCGGGTGGGCTGCATCCCGCCGAGCGCGTTCTGCGATGCCGGGGCATGCGTTCATGTCGCTCAGAATAGTCCGGCCTGGTGCGGCTGCGCGGGCAGGTCGGTTGCCAGCAACGGCCATTCGCCCAGCGCCTCGTAGCGCCCGCCCGGGTTGAACAGCAGTTCGAAGCGGTCGATGCGCAGCGCTGCGCCGGCGCAGTCGACGGTGTCGAGCCACGCCTGCCCGGCTAGCCCCCGCTCGAGGTAGGCGAGCGTGACGTGCGGTTGCGTGGTGACCTGTTCCGGCCGGATGCCGCAGCGGCGGGCCGCGTCGCGGGTGGCGTCGCACAGCGCCTGCAGCGCGGCGCAGGCATGGGGCAGGGCGACCACCGCGCCGGACTGGGGCCAGTAGGCGACGCGTTCGACGGTGCAGGTGTGCGGCGGGATGCGCGCGGCGACGCCAGCGAACGCCTCGAGCAGGGCCGGCGTCACCACGTGGCCCAGGTCGTAGCCGAGGAAGCACAGCGTCGCGTGCCACTGCTCGGGCCGGCGCAGCGAAAGCCTGGCAGCGCCCTCGGGCCGTGCGGCCACGATCTCGTCGGCGATCGCGGCCAGCCGTTCCCGGCCACCGGCGTCGGGCCGCCAGCCGGGAAACAGCGCCTGGCTCACGCCGCGCGGCTGGCGCGCTTGCGGTCGCTCTCGGTCAGGAACTTCTTGCGCAGGCGAATTTCCTTCGGCGTGATCTCGACCAGTTCGTCGTCGTCGATGAAGTCCAGCGCCTGCTCCAGGGTGAACTTGATCGCCGGCGACAGCTGGATCGCGTCGTCCTTGCCCGAGGCGCGCATGTTGGTCAGCGGCTTGGGCTTGATCGCGTTGACCGTCAGGTCGTTGTCCTTGGAGTGGATGCCGACCAGCTGGCCCTCGTACACGTTGTCGCCTTCGGCTGCGAACAGCTTGCCGCGATCCTGCAGCGGCCCCAGCGAGTAGGCCGGCGTGGTGCCCGGCGCATTGGCGATCATCACGCCGTTCTGGCGCTTGGCGATCGAGCCCTGTTCCTTCGGGCCGTAGTGGTCGAACACGTGGAACAGCAGGCCGCTGCCCGAGGTCAGCGTCTTGAACTCGTTCTGGAAGCCGATCAGTCCGCGCGCGGGGATCATGTAGTCCAGGCGCACGCGGCCCTTGCCGTCGGGTTCCATGTTCTTGAGCTGCGCCTTGCGGGTGCCGAGCTTCTCCATCACGCCGCCCTGGTGGATTTCCTCCACGTCGACGACGAGCTGCTCGATCGGCTCCATCAGCTGGCCGTCGATCTCCTTGATGATCACTTCAGGACGCGACACGGCCAGTTCGAAACCCTCGCGGCGCATGTTCTCGATTAGCACCGACAGGTGCAGTTCGCCGCGGCCGGACACCAGGAACTTGTCGGCGTCCTCAAGCTGCTCCACGCGCAGGGCGACGTTGTGCACGGCCTCGCGCTCCAGCCGGTCCTTGATCTGGCGGCTGGTCAGGAACTTGCCGCCGGACAGATCCTTGTTGCCGGCGAAGGGCGAGTTGTTGACCTGGAAGGTCATCGAGATGGTCGGCTCGTCGACGGTCAGCGCCGGCAGCGCTTCGGGCGCGTCGAGCGCGCAGACGGTGTCGGAAATGGTGAGGTCGGCGATGCCGGAGATGGCGACGATGTCGCCCGCCTGCGCGGTGTCCTGCTCGATCCGCTCCAGGCCCATGAAGCCGAGCACCTGCAGTACCTTGCCCTGGCGCTTCTTGCCTTCGCGGTCGATGATGGCCACGGGCATGTTCTTCTTCACCGTGCCGCGCTGCACGCGGCCGATGCCGATCACGCCGACGAAGCTGTTGTAGTCCAGCTGGCTGATGCGCATCTGGAACGGACCTTCCAGGTCCACCGGCGGCGCCGGCACGTGCTCCATGATCGCCTCGTACAGCGGGGTCATGTCGCCTTCGCGCACGTCCTCGGTCAGTCCGGCGTAGCCGTTCAGGCCGGAGGCGTAGATGATCGGGAAGTCCATCTGCTCCGGGGTCGCGCCGAGGCGGTCGAACAGGTCCCAGACCTGCTCGACGACCCATTCGGGACGCGCGCCGGGACGGTCGACCTTGTTGATCACCACGATCGGCTTGAAGCCCATCGCGAACGCCTTCTGGGTGACGAAGCGCGTCTGCGGCATCGGCCCATCCATCGCATCGACCAGCAGCAGCACCGAATCGACCATCGACAGCACGCGCTCGACCTCGCCGCCGAAGTCGGCGTGCCCGGGGGTGTCGACGATGTTGATGCGGTTGTCGCGCCAGGTGATGGCGGTGTTCTTGGCCAGGATGGTGATCCCGCGTTCCTTCTCCTGATCGTTGCTGTCCATCACGCGCTCGGCGAGGACGGTGCGTTCGTTCAGGGTGCCCGACTGCTTGAGCAACTGGTCGACGAGGGTGGTCTTGCCGTGGTCGACGTGGGCGACGATGGCGATATTGCGCAGGCGTTGGATGGACATGGATTCGGAGGTCGGGTCATCCGCACACGCTGCCGTGAAGGGGGCAGGGCGCGGGGGAGGGTGGAGGGAAGCGGGCTATTATATGGGGTCAACCGCCCGGTCCGGGCCATTGGAGCTGAATACATGAGCCTTATTGCCGTTTTCGACACCGACCGGGGCCCGATCCGTGTCGAACTGTTCGCCGACAAGGCGCCGCTGACCGTCGCCAACTTCGTCAACCTGGCCCGGCGCGGCTTCTACGACGGCCTCAGCTTCCACCGCGTGATCCCCGACTTCATGATCCAGGGCGGCTGCCCCAAGGGCACCGGCACCGGCGGGCCGGGCTACAAGTTCGAGGACGAGACCAGCAACGGCGTGAAGCATGAACGCGGCGTGCTGTCGATGGCCAACGCCGGGCCGAACACCAACGGCAGCCAGTTCTTCATCACCCACATCAAGACCGACTGGCTCGACGGCAAGCACACCGTGTTCGGCAAGGTCACCGAGGGCCTGGACGTGGTCGACGCGGTGAAGCAGGGCGACGCGATCAAGTCGGTGAAGATCGAGGGCGACGCCGAGGCGGCGCTGGCGGCCAAGGCCGACCGCGTCGCGGAGTGGGAGCGGATCCTCGCCGCCTGATCCGCCCGCGCCGCTGCCGCCTCGCGAACGGGGCGGATGCGGCGCGTTGGGTCGCCCGCAGGGCGCAGCCGAGCCTCGTTCGCGACGCTGCGCGCCGGGTCGCACGGGCGCCCTCTCCGGGACGGATGCCAGGCACGACTCCTGGCTCCGATCCCGGCGCGGATGCAAGTGGAAACAGTGGCTTGCGCCCGCCTGCGGCCGGTCCGCTGCGGTGCCGCGTGCTAGAATTCCTCGCCGCAAATGCGGCGTCCGGCCGTCATCGACGCCGGCCCCGCCCTTCTTTCCGGGAACCCTCGCGATGCCGCAACTTGCCCGCCGCATGGGCCGCGCCAAGCAGAGCGCGATCATGCTCGTCGCCGAACGGGCGCGGCAGCTCAAGGCGCAGGGTCGCGACATCATCAGCTTCTCGATCGGCGTGCCCAACTTCCTGCCGGGCCCGCACGTCTACGCGGCCGCGCGCGCCGCGCTCGAACACGATTCGGGCCAGTACGGCAGCAACCGCGGCGCCGACGCGCTGCTCGACGCCTTCCTCGGCCATCTCGAAACGGCCGGCCTGACCGGCTACACGCGCGCCAACTGCGCCACCGGCATCGGCGCCAAGCACGTGCTCTACAACCTGTGCGAGGCGCTGCTGGATCCGGGCGACGGCTTCGCCTTCGCCACCCCGTACTGGACCAGCTACCTGGACATCGGCGAACTGCTGGGCGCCTCGATCCAGCTGCTGCCGTGCCCGCCGGAGCAGGACTACAAGCTCGTTCCGGACCAGCTGGACGCGGCGCTGGCGAAGCGGCCCAAGCTGCTGCTGTTCAACAACCCGTCCAATCCGACCGGCATGGTCTACACGCGCGAGGAGATTTCCGCGCTGGCCGACGTCATCGCGCGCCATCCCGAGACCTGGGTGATCACCGACGACATCTACCACCGGATGGTGTTCGACGGCGTCGGCTACCACAACTTCCTGCACGCACGCCCGGACCTGCGCGATCGCGTGATCTTCGTCGACTCGCTGTCCAAGACCTACGGCATGCCGGGATGGCGGGCCGGGTTCATGGCAGGTCCCGAAGTGGTGGCCAAGGCGCTCACGGCGCTCAACTCCACCCACATCACCAACGTGCCCGAAGTGGTCACTGCCGCGGCGGTGGCGGCGCTGTCCGGGCCGCAGGACGTCCCCGAGGCGCGGTGCGCGGAGTTCCAGCAGCGCCGCGACCAGGTGCTCGACGTGCTGGCGCGGATCCCCGGCGTGGCGTGCCCGAAGCCGCAGGGCGCGTTCTACGTGTTCCCGGACGTCAGCGTCGCCTTCGGGCGCACGCATGTCCCGTCGGGGCTGCGGATCGACAACGACGTCGACCTGTGCAACGCGCTGCTCGAGGCCAAGGGCGTGGCCTGCGTGCCCGGATCGGCCTTCGGCGAGCCGCGTGCCCTGCGCATCAGCTACACCTGTCCCGAGGCGCAGCTCGCGCCGGGCCTGCAGCGCTTCCGCGAGTTCTTCGCGGAACTGGCCTGAGCGGCGGCGATGCGCGCAGCGGATTTGTCGATGCTGAATTGCGCCGTGCGCAGGCGCCGAACCTTCCTTCTTCTCCCCGTCGGGTCGACGCGGCCCTCCGTGCCGACCTGCATTCCACTTCGCAAGAGGACCTCCCGATGAAAACTCCCGTCCGAGTCGCAGTCACCGGCGCCGCCGGCCAGATCGGCTACGCCCTGCTGTTCCGTATCGCCTCGGGCGAAATGCTGGGCAAGGACCAGCCGGTGATCCTGCAGCTGCTGGAGCTGCCCATCGACAAGGCCCAGGCCGCGCTGCGCGGCGTGATGATGGAGCTGGAGGACTGCGCGTTCCCGCTGCTGGCCGGCATGGTCGGCACCGACGATGCGGAAGTCGCGTTCAAGGACGCCGACTACGCCCTCCTGGTGGGTGCGCGCCCGCGCGGACCCGGCATGGAGCGCAAGGACCTGCTGCTGGAGAACGCCAAGATCTTCACCGCGCAGGGCGCGGCCCTGAACAAGGTCGCCAGCCGCAACGTCAAGGTGCTGGTGGTCGGCAACCCGGCCAACACCAACGCCTATATCGCGATGAAGTCCGCGCCCGACCTGCCGGCGAAGAACTTCACCGCCATGCTGCGCCTGGACCACAACCGCGCGCTCTCCCAGCTCGCCGGCAAGGCGGGCGTCGCCGTCGGCGACATCGAGAAGCTGGTCGTGTGGGGCAACCACAGCCCGACCATGTACCCCGACTACCGCTTCGCCACCGTCAAGGGCGAGTCGCTGAAGGACCGCATCAACGACGCCGGCTGGAACGCCGACGAGTTCATCCCGAAGGTGGGCAAGCGCGGCGCGGCGATCATCGAAGCGCGCGGCCTGTCCTCGGCCGCCTCCGCCGCGAACGCCGCGATCGACCACATCCGCGACTGGGCGCTGGGCAGCAACGGCAAGTGGGTGACGATGGGCATTCCCTCGGACGGTTCCTACGGCATCCCGGAAGGCGTGATCTTCGGCTTCGCCGTGACCACCGAGAACGGCGAGTACACGATGATCCGCGACCTCCCGGTCGACGACTTCAGCCGCCAGGCCATCGACAAGACCCTGGCCGAGCTCGAGGAAGAGCGCAGCGGCGTGGCGCACCTGCTGGGCTGAGTCCACGCGCGTGCGTGAAGCCCACTGTTCCGGGCTGGACGGCTGCATCCAGCCCGGCAATCCGCCGCTTTCCCGCCCGGGCAGCAGGTGCAGAGGCAAAGCGGCCTAGTTGCGCATTCAGCGGGTTGACCGGAACGATCAACCCGCTTGATCGCATCGGTCAACATGCAGGGAATAGGCCGGTTTTTCCGGCCTTTTTCGCATTTTCTGGCGGATGATACGAAGGTCTTAACGCTTTCCCGGCGACG
This sequence comes from Pseudomonadota bacterium, assembly GCA_023395465.1. GTDB lineage: Bacteria > Pseudomonadota > Gammaproteobacteria > Xanthomonadales > Xanthomonadaceae > Luteimonas. Next base: position 1,128 of record JAEWZE010000292.1, on the reverse strand, counting down.
CAGGCCTAGCCTCTGGCCGAACACAGCGGAGACGGCCATGCGCTACGAAGACCTGTATCGGCAATCGATCGAGGCGCCGGAAGACTTCTGGGCGGAGCAGGCGCGCGCGATCCACTGGCACCGGGCGCCGGACCGGATCCTCGACGATTCGAACCCGCCGTTCCGCAAGTGGTTCGTGGGCGGCGAGACCAACCTGTGCTTCAACGCGGTCGACCGCCACCTCGACGAGCGCGGCGACCAGCTGGCGCTGGTGGGCTGGTCCACCGAGACCGGCAACATCCGCGAGCTGAGCTATCGCGACCTGCATCGCGAGGTGAACACCTTCGCAGCGAGCCTGCAGTCGCTGGGCGTCGGCCGCGGCGACCGGGTGGTGATCTACATGCCGCACACCGTCGACGCGGTGGTGGCGATGCTGGCCTGCGCGCGGATCGGTGCGATCCATTCGGTGGTGTTCGGCGGCTTCGCCTCGCACAACCTCGCCCTGCGCATCGACGATGCGCAGCCGCGCGTGCTGGTGACCGCCGACGCGGGCATCCGTGGCGGCAAGGTGATTCCGTTCCTGCCGCTGGTGGACGAGGCGTTGTCGCGGGCGGAACATCCGCCCGAGAAGGTGCTGGTGGTCGATCGCGGCCTGGCCGGACCACTGGCGCTGCGCGAAGGCCGCGACGTCGATTACGCGACGCTGCGCGCGGACCACGAGGGTGCGGAAGTGCCCGTGGCCTGGCTGGAATCCAACGAGCCGAGCTACATCCTCTACACCTCCGGCACCACCGGCAAGCCCAAGGGCGTGCAGCGCGACGTCGCCGGCTACGCGGTCGCGTTGGCGCTGTCGATGTGGTCGGTGTACGACATCCGCCCGGGCCAGGTGATGTTCTCCACTTCCGACATCGGCTGGGTGGTCGGGCATTCCTACAACGTGTACGGGCCGCTGATCGCCGGCGCCACCTCGATCATCTACGAGGGCCTGCCGACCTCTCCCGACGCCGGCATCTGGTGGCGCATCGTCGAGCGCTACGGCGTGCGCACGATGTTCTCCTCGCCGACCGCGCTGCGCGTGCTCAAGAAGCACGACCCGGCATTCATCACCGATCGCGACCTGTCCTCGCTCCAACACCTGTTCCTGGCCGG
>JAEWZE010000246.1 GCA_023395465.1 Pseudomonadota bacterium | reverse complement strand
CCATGTCCCTGACCGACCGCTACGCCGCCACCCTCGACGAGATCCGCGACGCGGGCCTGTTCAAGGCCGAGCGCATCATCACCAGTCCGCAGTCGGCGGAAATCACCCTGGCCGATGGCCGCACGGTGCTGAACTTCTGCGCCAACAACTACCTGGGGCTGGCGGACCATCCGGACATCATCGCGGCCGCCCGGGAGGCGCTGGACACGCACGGCTTCGGCATGGCGTCGGTGCGCTTCATCTGCGGCACCCAGGACCTGCACAAGCAGCTGGAGAAGACCATCGCGGACTTCTTCGGCAAGGACGACACGATCCTCTACGCGGCCTGTTTCGATGCCAATGGCGGCCTGTTCGAGCCACTGCTCGACGAGCACGACGCGATCATCTCCGATGCGCTCAACCATGCGTCCATCATTGATGGCGTTCGACTGTGCAAGGCGCAGCGATTCCGTTACGCCAACTGCGACATGGCCGACCTGGAGCGGCAGCTGCAGGCCGCCGATGCCGCCGGCTGCCGCACCAAGCTGATCACCACCGATGGCGTGTTCTCGATGGACGGGTTCATTGCGCCGCTCGACGAGATCACCGCGCTGGCGGCGAAGTACGGCGCCCTGGTGCACATCGACGAATGCCACGCCACCGGCTTCCTGGGCAGGAGCGGACGCGGCTCCGCCGAGGTCAAGGGCGTACTGGACCGCATCGACATCATCACCGGCACGCTCGGCAAGGCGATGGGCGGCGCACTGGGCGGGTTCACCACGGCCAAGGCGGAAGTCGTCGAACTGCTGCGCCAGCGCTCGCGCCCCTATCTGTTCTCCAACTCGCTGCCGCCGCATGTCGTGGCAGCAGGCACCAGGGCGTTCGAGATGCTAGACGCCGCCGGCGACCTGCGCGAGCGCCTGGCTGCCAACACCGCGTACTTCCGCGAACGGATGACCGCGGCCGGTTTCGACCTGCGCCCCGGCACGCATCCGATCTGCCCGGTGATGCTGTACGACGCGCCGCTGGCGCAGCGCTTCGCCGAACGGCTGCTCGAGGAAGGCATCTATGCGATCGGGTTCTTCTTTCCGGTCGTGCCCAAGGGGCAGGCGCGGATCCGCACGCAGATGTCGGCCGCGCACACGCGCGAGCACATCGATCGCGCCATCGACGCATTCACCCGCATCGGGCATGAACTCGGCGTACTGAAGGGGTGACAGGCCCTTCGCGTTGCGGTTTCGCCGTGGAAACCGGCGCCTGCGGATGCGCCGCGGCCGTCCGGAAGGCGGCGCCTGCCGTTACTGGGCCTGGCCTTCGGCCGGAACCTCGGCTGCCGCGGGAGTTTCGACCGCGGGAGCCGCGCGCCGTCCGGCGCTGTAGCCGTTGGCCTGCAGCCAGGCGTCGAAATCATCGGCGGTCATGCGCTTGCCGTTCTGGGTCATGTTGAACCGGTACGGCGTGTTGTCGTGCTCGGTACGCTTGACGTAGGTGCCCGGATTCGGCGCGGCCAGCGCCGAGGCCGGCGTGGCCGCGGCCAGCTGCTGGCAGCCCTCCACCCGCAGTCGCCACAGCACATTGTCGACCGATTGCGACTCGTCGAAATCGGGGGCAAGCACGCCGCGCTGCGCTCCCAGCTGGGGATTCACGCTGGCAAATCCGCTCGCCACAGGCAGCAGCACGGTCGGACGCACGGCCAGCGGCTGCGCGCTCGCGCTGGGACACTGGGTGGAAGCGTGGGCGGACATCGCACCCAGCGACAACAGCAACACGGCCCATCCACGCATCGTCCCTCTCCCGCCTCGAAAATCTGGGCGCGAGTGTAGCAGCGCACGACGGCCAGGCAAGCGGATCACCTCGCGCGCTTCCGACCTCTGCCCCACAACGCAGGAAGCCCGGCACTAGGCCGGGCTTCCTGGGTCCATCTGCTCGAATCCAGATCAGTTCTGGACGTTGAGCTCGGTGCGGCGGTTGACCTCGCTCTTGCAGCCCGGCAGCGTCTGCGCGGTCGGCTCCAGCGGACGGCTCTCGCCGTAACCGGTCGGACCCATCAGGCGGCCGGCGTCGATGCCGTTGCTGGTCATGTAGTCGTACACCGCGCGGGCGCGACGCTCCGACAGGCTCTGGTTGTAGGCGTCGGTACCGCACAGGTCGGTATGGCCAGCCACTTCCACGCGCAGGTCGGGATAGCGCTTCAGGATCTCCACCGCCTCGTTCAGGATCTGCACCGCGTCAGGACGCAGCGTCGAACGGTCGAAGTCGAAGTTCACCCCGTTCAGGTCGATCGTGATCGGGGCCGGCGGCGGCGGCGGGGCAGCTTCGGCCGGCGGCGGCGGCGGCGGCGGGGCCACCGGCGCGGTCGGCTCCGGACCCAGCGGGATCACCACGCCCACCGAGGCGATCACGTCGCCGAAGTAGCTCTCTTCCTGCTGGTGCGGATAGCCGCTCGAATCGACGCCCGACTCGGCCGCGAAGCTCGAATCGTCGAAGTCGAAGCGGGTCGCCAGCTCGGCACGCACTGCCACGCGGCGGCTGAAGTCGCCCTGCAGGCCCACGCCCAGCTTGGCGGCCAGGTTGCCGTCCTCACGCTGCAGCGGCGAATCCGACGACAGCACCGCGTACTCTTCCTCCGAACGCTGGTAGCCCAGGCCGAACAGCACGTACGGCGACCAGTTGCGCTCTTCGGAGATGAAGTGGCGACGGAAGTCCAGCGAGACGCCGTACTGGCTCCACAGCAGGTCCTTGTTGTGCTCGAAGGACGGGTTCTGGTAGTTCAGCGCGCCTTCCACCGACCACTCGGGGCTGATGAACTTGCCCAGGCCCAGGCCCAGCGCATAGGCGTCGTCCGTACGACGGTCCTCGTCCTGGAGGTTGAAGCCGACCGAACCGGTCAGGTACCAGCGGTCGTCGAATTCCTGCGCGGACGCGAC
>JAEWZE010000241.1 GCA_023395465.1 Pseudomonadota bacterium | reverse complement strand
CGGACTTTTAATCCGCTGGTCGATGGTTCGAATCCATCACGGCCCACCAGTCGCTTCAACTACTTGCGCGTGTCGCGCGCCGCCCTCCGTAAAATTCTCCGTAAAACCCCGCGTTACGCGGAAGGTTTCACGGTGGGCACGCTCTTGTCGTAGACCTTCATCATTTGCTCGGTCAGGCCCAGCGCGTCCTGCTTTTCGGCGCGGGTGCCGGGGGTGTCGGTGCCGCCCTTGCGCTTGAGGTCGTGCAGGCTGAAGCGGTCTTCTTCGGTGATCACGCCCTCGGCGATCGCGGCGCGCACGAGACGCTGCCAGGCGCTGTCGAGGCCGGATCGGGTGAGGGGCTCGCCGTTTTCGGCGAGGATCAGGTAGCGGTCCTCGGCGCGCATGGGGTGCAGCCTTGTGGTGCGGGCGATGATGTCGCGGCGGTAGGTCAGGGCGGAGTTCCAGACGGCGCGCAGGCGCGGGGACCAGGCGACGACGTTGTCGCGGCTGCCCTTGCGGCGGTTGGTGCGGATCCCCTCGGGGGTCTCCTGGGCCTCGGTGAGGTTCAGGGTTTCGATGCCGCGCAGGCGGCACAGGTAGCCCAGCTCCATCACCAGCGGCAGGTAGGGCGCGTGCGAACCTCGGGTGCGCGCGGTGCGCGCCGCGGCGTCGACGGCGTAGCCAAGCATGGCGAGGTAGGCCTGCTGGGCCGGCAGTCGCTGCCGGCGGCGTTCCTCCGGCGCCTCGAGGCCCTTGCCGGGGTTCTGGCTGACCAAGCCACGCCGCAGGCCCCAGCTGAAGAGCAGGCGCGCGTAGCGCAGCACCTTGGCTGCCTTGGTGGGCGTGCCCTCGGCCGCGATGCGGTCGACCAGGCGCTGCAGGTGGTGCGTGCGCAGGCGGTCGGCCTGCAGCAGGCCAACGCGGCCGCCGGAGGTCGTGGGCTGGGCCAGCATCACGTCGCGGCTGTACTCGTAGTCGGCGCGGGTGGTCCTGGCCAGCGCCTTGAACTTGGGACTGTCGTGGTAGGCCGCGGCCAGCCAGTCGACGGTGCCGGTGCCGGCCTTGTCCTCGACGAAGCCGTGCAGCTCCGACAGGCGGGCGTCGCGGCCGGCGATGGTCTTGCGGACCTTGCGCCCGCTGTCGCCCAGCTCGAACATGAACCACCGGCCGGTGCCGCTGGCGTCCCAGTACACGCCCTTTGGCACCCGCGCGTAGTCGATGTGCGGCGGCAGGTTGGCGGGGACCTTGCGCGGGCGGCCGGCGGGGGGCATGGGTCAGATGATGTCCGGGTCGTAGGCGGCGCGATCGTCGTTGGCCGCGGCGACGCCCAGGGCGACGTTGACGGCTTCGATGGTGGTGAAGATGCCACCCTTCCCGTCGTAGCGATAGCGGATGCCCTCGCGCTTCGCCCAGGCCTCGACCGTGGCGCGGCGCGGGTTCTCGCCGGGGCGGCACAGCTGCTGGAGGGTTTCGAACGGGACGATGGACGGGTGCAGCACGGTGGTCAGCCCTCGTCGTCCACGCGGGCAGCGTCGTTGATCAGCTGCTGGCGGCAGTAGTCGAACACGCCAGCGGCGAACAGCGGGTGGGGCGGCATGCCTGGCGCGCGATCGGCGATGAAGAAGGCCGGCTTCGCCTCGCCGGCCTGGATGATGGTGAGCGCGGCGAACTCGAGCTGCACGCCAGCCGCGGCGTCGCGCTCGATCACGTCGGCCCAGTGCCGCAGCATGTGCGGCACGTTGGCCAGGGCGTGGGCGGTCGGGAGGCGGGTCACGTCAGCCATGCGACTTCGGCTCCTGGTGCTGGGTGGCGAGGATTTCCGCGTTCTCGATGAACTCGACAGCCTGCGCGGAGTTGTCGAAGAACTCGATCTCGTCATCCAACTCGGGGCCAAATTCGATCTCCCACTGCGGAACCATTTCGCCGGGTGTGGGCGTCCAGTAATACTCTGCGGACCGGATCGTGATGCCGCGCTTCTTCGCGGCGCTAAGGATTGCTCGCTTACCCATTGCCGGATCCTCCGGGCTGGGCGGCGATTCGTCCGATGCTGTCCGGGACGCGCATCCCGACGCTTCGGTACAGCTTCTCCGCGAGGACGTAATCATCCGGTGTTAGGTATCCGCCGTTGGTATCCTGCACAGAGTCGAACCATTGCCTGCACGTGTCCAACTCCTCGCGGGACAGAGCCACGGCTGCGGGCTGCTGGGCGAGGGCTTTGAACTGCTCGATTCGCAGAGTCCACCACGTCCCGTTGTCGTCGCTGTCGCGCTCGGCACCGGCAACTTCCGCCCGCTTGGCAAGCGCCCAGCCCGCCTCGTCTGTCGCGATGATCTGCTCCACCCCCACGGGCGCGCTCGGGGGTGCGAGCGCGCCTTTGTCGAAGCCATGCGCGATTCGCAGCGCCTCGTTTGCCTTGTCCTCCGTCACGAAGCCTGCCGCCACAAGCAGCCTGATCGCCATCCGGTCCAGCGCCACCGCCTGCCCCTGCTGCTGCGCGGCGGTGAGGGCGGTGATGGCGGACTTCGCGCGGTCCCAATACTTGCTGGGTAGGTATCGAGCGAGGATCGCGTCCACGTCCACCGCCTCATCAATCGGCTTACCGGACATTGCGGGCCTCCGTGAGGGCGGCGGTCAGGATTGCGCGCACGTCTTTACGCAGCGCCTTGCACACAACGTTGCCGCCCAATGCATTCGACAGCGCCAGCGAACCACGCTCGACCATCTCGTCGGTGACGTCCACCACGCCCCGCGCCTCGGGCTGCTGAGTGAAGGTGGAAGGTGGCGGCGTCAGCTCGTACTCGACGATGAAATCGAAATCTGGCGGGTCGTCCGGTCCCGCTGGCCTGCGCGATCCTTCGACTTCGCGCGCTTCGCCCAGCACGGCGCCGTACGCGATGGTCGGGCCGCCGTCAGGCCAGCCGTCGTCGCCGGCATAGTCCAGCGCCTCCTGGGCGGAGGAGACAGCTTCGGCCAGCGTGTCGTACTCGTTGTAGTCGCCGTTGTCGCTGTCGTAGGCGAAGTAGCGCAGTGGCTCGGCCGTCGGCGCCACCGCGTCTGCCGATGACGGCGGGGTGTTCTCCACCAGCTCCCACCCGTACTCGCCGCGCTGCATCTGGTCGATGCTGGCGAGGAACGGGTTGCGGTGGCGGCGCTTGAGCATGGCGTAGCCGTCGGCGACGGCGATCACGCGCACGCGGCCGCGCTCGCAGTCGGTCCAGGTCTGTCCGGCGCGGACGGCGGTGGTAGGTGTGTTCATGCGGCCTCACGGATGCGGGAGTGGGCGGGATCAAGGTTTGCCATCGCAAGCGCGCGCAGCGGCGGCGGGCTGACGCTGTTGCCAACCATGCGGACGGCGTGCGTGCTGGTGATGCGGCGACCGTCTGCGGTGCGCTCGATCTGATAGTCCGCCGGGAAGCCCTGCGCGCGGAACAGCTCCGCCGGCTTGAGCATGCGCAGCTTGATGTCGACGATCACGTACGGGGTGCCGTGGACCATCACGGTCACCAGCGCCATGCGGTCGCGGGTGGTCACGGTGTCCAGCGGCTCTCGCAGGTTCAGCGCCTGGCCGTTGCCGTAGTAGTTGATGAGGAACGCGGCGACGCGCAGTGCGCCCTCCTCCTGTTCCGGGGACAGACCGCGGCAGGACTCCGGGTCGTACGCTTCCCAGCAGGCGCGGCAGAGGTCGCCGCAGCCCGGGGCGGGCGCGCAGGTGCCGCATCCCGCGCAGCGCCGCGCTTCCATCTGCACCGCCACCAGCCGCTGGATGCTGCCCTTCGCGCAGATCGTCGGCGCTGGGCGGCGCAGGTCGTGGCCGGCACCGTCGTAGTAGCCACCGCATGCCTGCTCAAGGAACGCGCTGATGACGGCAGTGTCGGCCTTAGCGGTGATGGTGTGGATCGGCTCGCCGCCGCCACGCGGCTCGGTCTGGCCAGCTCGGCCACCAACGCCGGCCAGCACGGGCGCCACCATCGCGAAGTGCCCACCCTTCACGCCCGCGCATTGCGTCCGCAGCGGCTCCGCCGCCGACCAGGTGCGGCCGCCGTTGCCCGCGTTGGCGAACTCGGTCAGGAAGAACGGGTCGTCCGCCTTCAGGACGTGCTTCACCACGCCGCGCGCGATGCGGCGCATGGTGGCGTCGGCCAGCGGCTTGGGGCGGTCGAAGATGGAGCGGCCGAGGTCCGAGAAGTCGATCGACGCGGCGGCCGGCACCACCGGATGCGCGCGCCCAGGCCCGTGCGTCGGCTCCGGCCAGATGATCGGCTCGCCGTCGCGGCGCGCCAGCAGGAACAGGCGCTCGCGACTGGTGCCGGCGCCGTAGTCGCTGGCCACCAGCTTCCGCCACTCCACCGCGTAGCCCTGCCCCCGCAGCGCGGAAATGAACTGCCGCCAGGTCCGGCCGGCGTGGCGCTTGTCCGGCACCAGCTGCTGCAGCTCCACCGGCACGCGCTCGCCCAGCGCCGCGACGCTGCCATCCATCTTGAGCACCCGGCCGGTCGCGCGGTCCCGCTTCGCCACCAGCGGACCCCAGGTCAGGATCTGCCAGACGTTCTCCAGCGACACGATGCGTGGCGCGCAGCCGACCTTGCCCAGTTGCCCGACCCACTTCAGGACCACCCACGTCAGGGCTCGGATCTTCCGGTTGCGCGGCTGTCCGCCCTTCGCCTGGCTGAAGTGCGTGCAGTCCGGCGAGGCGTGGAACCAGCCGACCGGGCGGCCGGCCACGTCGCGCGCCGGTTCCGCGTGCCAGATGTCCTCGCGGTGGTGCGCGGTCAGCGGGTGATTCGCCGCGTGCATGCCGATGGCCCACTCGTCGTGGTTGTAGGCCAGTGCCGGGTCGACGCCCAGCGCCTGCTTCAGCGCCTCGCTCGCGCCGCCGCCGCCGGCGAACAGGTCGACCACGATCTCGCCTGGGCGCAGGCGCGAGTGCTGCGGAGGCGGGAAGTTGAAGGGCAGGTTTCCGTCGGGCATATGTGGGCTCGGCGTCAGGCGTGGAAGGCCGCGGAGACGCGATCGGCGACGGCCGGTTCCGGCTGCCCGGTGCGCATGCAGTCGTAGTCGCGGCAGACGGGCGGGCGGGTGGCGTAGATGCGGCAGCGGTGCAGGCCCTGCGCGACCTCGAGGTGGCGGCAGGCGATCAGCTCGCCGTCGACCAGGACGGAGCAGCAGGCGCCGCAGCGTTGGCATAGGGCTGGCGTGATGGGCACGGTCAGACGCCGAAGATGTCGCGCAGGACGTCGTCAGCTCTGCGGCCGGTGGGGCGTGCGGGCGCCGGCTTGCCGATCTCTGCCGTGAGGCGGCGAACGGCGCGCACGAGCTTGATCACGTCGCGCGCCATGGCATCGCGGTTGACGGTCATGCCGTCCAGGTGGCGCTGCGCGCGGGCTTCGATGGCGTCGAGTTCGTTCATCGGGACACCGCTTCGGCAACGTTGGCCGCCGAATCGTTCGCTGCCAGGACTCGCCTGAACTCGTCCAGCACGCGCGCCTGGTCGTCGGCGGTGCGCAGCTGGCGCTGGAGGTGGCAGACCTGGGCCTCGAGGGCTTCCATGCGCTGCAGGTCGGCTTGCCAGTCGCGGGCGCGCTGGCGGAACTCGGCGGCGTTGACGTCTAGGCCGCTGGCGGCGTTCTGGTTGGCCATCGCGTCGAGGAAGTCGGGGCCGGTGAGGCGGTGGTTGTCGGTCACGGTGTGGTCCCTTGGGGTTTGCGGGCGAAGGCGCGGGCGCCGTAATCGAAGCGGTCGTCGCCGATGTGCTTGAGCACGCGCGTGGTGCCGAGGCGCTCGATCACACCGCCGCGCGCCTGGAAAGCGGCGATGTCGGCGGCGATGCGGTCGCTGGCGGCGAGGTTGGCCTGCGGGATGCCGTCGAGCGTGCAGGCGACTGCGGCGCGGCGGCGCGCCGGCGGCGGTGCGGCGGCGAGGGTGCGGGGCACGTCGTCCGCGGTCAGCTGTGGCCCGCTGGCGAGGATGCGCGGGCGGGGCG
>JAEWZE010000218.1 GCA_023395465.1 Pseudomonadota bacterium | reverse complement strand
GCGAACAGGCTGGACTTGCCGGTCCCGTTGCGGCCGACCACGCCCACCCGCCAGCCGGCGTGCAGGGCCAGGTCGACATTGGACAGCAGCAGGCGCTCACCCCGGCGCAGGGCGAAGTTTCGGAAGGCGATCATGGGGCGCGGATTCTACCGGAGCGGCCCGACTGCCCGCCCAACGCCGGCATGAAGACATGCCGGACGGGCCTTTGACCGGTTGTTACGGCCGTGTTAAACCCGACCACGGACCACTTCCCCCCGTGCCGCCAAGGAGAGCGCATGTCCCGCCACCCCCTGTTCCTGGCCTTGATCGCCGCCACCGCCGCCCTGCCCGCCCTGGCGCAGACGCCCCCCGCCGCCCCCACCGCGCGCACCCTCGACACGCTGATCGTCACCGGCACGCGCGCGGCGGACCGCACCGTCGCGGAATCGCAGTCGCCCATCGACATCATCACCCCCGAGACCCTGCAGGCCACCGGCACGCCGGAACTGGCCACCGCACTGTCGCGCGCGGTGCCCTCGCTCAACTTCCCGCGCCCGGCGATCACCGACGGCACCGACGCCGTGCGCCCCGCCCAGCTGCGCGGACTCGCGCCGGACCAGGTCCTGGTCCTGGTCAACGGCAAGCGCCGGCACACCACCGCACTGATCAACCTCAACGGCAGCCAGGGCCGCGGCTCCTCGCCGGTGGACCTCAACGCGATCCCGATCTCCGCCATCGAGCGGGTGGAGGTGCTGCGTGACGGCGCCGCCGCGCAATACGGCTCCGACGCGATCGCCGGCGTCATCAACGTCGTGCTCAAGGGCAGCCGCGAAGGCGGCAGCCTGACCGGCAGCGCCGGCAAGATGAGCGCGGGCGACGGCGAGCAGTGGAACCTCGGCGCGGACACCGGGATCGCGCTCGGGGAGAACGGCTTCCTGCACCTGGCCGCGCAAGGTGGGCACCAGGACAACACCAACCGGGCCAAGCCCTACAACGGCGTGGTGGAGCAGCGCTACGGCGACCCCGAGATCGATTCTGGCGCCTTCTCCTACAACACGCAGTACAGCCCCGCCGAGGGCATCACCTTCTACTCCTTCGGCAGCTACAGCGAGCGCGACGTGCTGTCCAACGGCTATTTCCGCTGGCGCGGCGACAACCGCAACAACACCGCGATTTACCCGGAGGGCTTCCTCCCGCAGATCCACAACGTCAGCGAGGACCGCGCCTTCGTGGTCGGAGCCCGCGGCTTCACCGCCAACGAGTGGAACATCGACCTGAGCTACAACCACGGCCTGAACCACCTCACCTTCGACATCGAGAACACGCACAACCGCAGCCTCGGCGACAGCTCGCCCACGCAGTTCTACGCCGGCGCGCTGGAGGCCACGCAGAACGTGCTCAACCTCGACGTCAACCGGCAGTTCGCAGTCGGCTGGCTGGCCTATCCGCTCACCGTGGCCTTCGGCGCCGAATGGCGCGGCGAGAAGTTCAACCTCTCGCCGGGCGAACCCGGTTCCTACGCCGACACCGGACTGATGATCCCGGAGCGCGACGCTGCCGGGAACCTCACCGGCCGCATGATCCGGGCGGCGGGCGGGGCCCAGGTGTTCGCCGGCTTCAAGCCGGTCGACGCAGGCCATTTCAACCGCGAAAGCTATTCGGTCTACCTCGACCTGGAGACCGATGTCACCGACCGGTTCTCGCTGGGCCTGGCCGCCCGCGCGGAGGACTACAGCGATTTCGGCAGCACGTCCACCGGCAAGCTGTCGGCGCGTTATGCCTTCAGCGACGCCGTGGCCTTGCGCGCCACCGCTTCGACCGGCTTCCGCGCGCCATCGCTGCAGCAGCAGTACTTCCAGTCCACCGCCACCAACTTCATCGACGGCGTGCCCTACGACATCGTGACCTTCCGCGTCACCAACCCGGCCGCGATCGCGCTCGGTGCCGAGCCGCTGAGGGCCGAGGAATCCACCAACTTCGGGCTCGGCCTGGTGCTGCAGCCGGCGGACGGCCTCTACGTCACCGTCGATGCCTACCAGATCGACATCGACGACCGCATCTACCTGTCCGAGAACCTGACCGGCCCGGTCGGCGACTACCTCGCCGCCGAGCACGGCATCTTCGGCGTGCAGGGCGGGCGCTACTTCACCAATGCGCTCGATACGCAGACCCGCGGCATCGACATCATCGGCAGCTACAACTGGGCGCTGGATACCAGCAACCTGGGCCTCACCGCCGGCTACAACCGCAACCGCACGACGATCGAGCGCATCGCGCCCAACCCGGCGTCGCTGGAAGCCGTTGCGGAGCAGTACGGCGTGGTCCTCAACCGCATCGGCCGCGTCGAACAGGGCCGCATCACCAAGGGCACGCCGAGCGACAAGTTCTTCCTCAACGGCATCTGGACGCTGGGCAGTTTTTCGGTCGACGCCACCACCACCCGCTGGGGCGAGTTCACCACCTACGGCAGCGCTGCGGACGGCAGCGGCGACCAGACCTATGGGGCCGAATGGACGCTGGACCTGGCATTCAACTACCGCCTCGACCGCTGGACGTTCACGCTCGGTGGCGACAACGTGCTCGACGCCTATCCTGACCTGAGCGTGGCCGGCGCGGGCGGCCGCGCCTGGCTGCCCTACAGCACGCAGTCGCCGTTCGGCTTCAACGG
>JAEWZE010000162.1 GCA_023395465.1 Pseudomonadota bacterium | reverse complement strand
TGCTGCTGGTCGGGCGCGAGACCTGGCACAAGTACAAGTATTCCTACGACTACCAGACGCGGCGGGTGGAAGCCGAGGTGGTGGGCAGCTTCGAGCAGTTTCCGCTGGCGCTGGGCTGGGCGATGACGATCCACAAGTCGCAGGGGCTGAGCCTGGATGCGATGACGCTCAACCTGGGCGATGGCGGGGCGTTCGCCGAGGGCCAGACCTATGTGGCGCTGTCGCGGGCGCGGACGCTGGAAGGGATCACCCTGGCGCGGCCCATCTCGATGCGCGACGTGCGCACCGATCCGGTGGTGGTGGCGTTCTACCGGGAGCTGGGGATCGACCGGTAGTGGCGTGGGGGGGGCGGGTGACTTCGTGCAGGTGAGCGGATCCCCTGTTGCCGCGGAGCCTATTCGCGGCTGAAGCCGCTCCCACAAGGGCCTTGGCCGATCCGTCCTGCGGGCGGAAAGGACGGTCCGCAACTCGGTCGCCGCATCCCTGTTCGGCGGAATCACGGCGCGCTAACGCCGGCAACGGTAGTGGAACGCTTCGCGCACGCGGCAGGTGCGCTGGCCCAGCAAGGAGCTCGCCCATGCGCCCGTCCCGGTTGCTCGCCCTCGGTCTTGCCCTGTTCCTCGCCGGTTGCGACGACGTGATCGTCGACACGGCGCCCCGCGAAGACCGCGCGGCCGAGGCGGCGTCACGGCGAACCGGTGCCGCGATGCCCGTGGTCGTCGCCCGCCCCGCCACGAGGCTCGCGGCACCCTCCGAAGACGCTGCCCCGGTGCGCACGCCCGCAGCCGCCGCGCCCGCGGCCGTGACCCGAGTGACCGGCGGCAACGGCCCGCGGCGGCGCATCGTCGAGCCCGACCCGCCCTTCCGCAGCACGCCGGTCGCCACCCTCAACGAACCTTGGGCGATGACCTTCCTGCCGGATGGCCGCCTGCTGGTGACCCAGAAGGGCGGCGCGCTGCGGCTCGTCGACCCGTCCAGCGGACAGGCCGGCACGATCAGCGGTGTGCCCGCCGTGGCCTATGGCGGACAGGGCGGCCTGGGCGACGTGATCCTGCATCCGCAGTACGCGGGCAACCGCCGCATCTACCTGAGCTACATCGAGCGCAGCGGTGCGATCCATGGCGCGGTTGTGGTGCGTGCGCGGCTCACCCTGGACGCTGCCGGCGGCGGCCACCTCGACAGCATCGAGCGCATCTGGGAACAGCTGCCCAAGGTGAGCGGCCAGGGCCACTTCAGCCACCGCCTGGCCTTCGACGCGGCCGGCAAGCTGTGGATCACGTCCGGCGACCGGCAGAAATTCGAGCCGGCCCAGGATATGGCGACCAACCTGGGCAAGATCATCTGACTCAACGACGACGGCAGCATCCCGGCCGACAACCCGTTCGTCAGCCAGGGCGGCGTGGCCGCCCAGGTCTGGTCGCTGGGCCATCGCAATCCGCTGGGCATCAGTTTCGACGCCGAGGGCCGGCTGTGGGCGCACGAGATGGGCCCGGAAGGTGGCGACGAACTGAACCTCATCGTGCGCGGGCGCAACTACGGTTGGCCGCTGGTCTCCAACGGCAGCCACTACGGCGGCGCGCCGATTCCCGACCACGACACGCGTCCCGACCTGGAGGCGCCCAAGGCCTGGTGGACGCCGGTGATCGCGCCGGCCGGCATGGTCATCTACTCGGGCAACCTGTTTCCGACCTTCCGCGGCGATGCCTTCATCGGCGGGCTGGCGTCGCAGGCGCTGGTGCGGGTGCGCTTCAACGGCACCGCTGCCGCCGAGTACCGGCGCTATCCGATGGGACAGCGCATCCGCGAGGTCGAACAGGGGCCCGATGGCGCGATCTGGCTGCTCGAGGATGGCGGCAGCGGGCGCCTGCTCAGGCTCACCCCGCCCGCCTGACCGGCTGCTGCCGTGATGGCGTGGTGCGCCGATCGCGCGACGATCGGCGCGCGTGTCGATCGCATGCTCCGCGGATCGTCGCAGACGACATCCCGGCCCTGGTGAACCGATGCAACCGATCCTCTACGCACACCCCTTTTCGTCCTACTGCCAGAAGGTGCTGGTCGCGCTCTACGAGAACGGCACGCCGTTCGAATATCGCCACCTGGAAGAGAACGGGCACATGGACGAACTGGCGCGGCGCTGGCCGATCAAGCGCTTCCCGCTGCTGGTCGACGGCGCGCACACGGTGATCGAGGCCAGCACCATCATCGAACACCTGCAGCTGCACCATCCGGGACCGTCGCCGATGATTCCGGCCGAGCCGGAGGCGGCGCTGGAGGTGCGGATGCTGGACCGGTTCTTCGACAACTACGTGTCCACGCCGCAGCAGAAATGCGTGTTCGACGTGCTGCGCCCGGAAGCCGAGCGCGATGCGCGCGGCGTGGCCGAGGCCGGCGCCATGCTCGACACCGCCTACGCCTGGCTCGACGCGCACATGGCCGGCCGCACCTGGGCGGCGACCGGGCGCTTCAGCCTGGCCGACTGCGCCGCGGCGCCGTTCCTGTTCTACGCGCACTTCACGCGTCCCATCCCGGAGGCGCATGCGCACCTGCATGCCTATCGCAGGCGCCTGCTCGCGCGGCCCTCGTTCGCGCGCGCGGTGGACGAGGCGCGCCCGTACCGGCACTACTTTCCGCTGGGCGCGATCGAGGATTGAGCCAGGCGCCGTCGGCGTCGCCGGCGCGGCCGGATCGCGGGCGCCTGGCTGTGGCCCGACGCCCTGCCCTAGCGGCAGATCCGCGCGCGCCCGCGATCGAAATGGAAGTGATCGGCGTGCGCGGCGTTGTAGTCCGGACCCAGCACCACGTCGAACCAGTCGCAGGCGCCGTCGCGCACGTCGCGCAGGAAGGCGGCCTCGGGATCCGGTTGGCTTTCCCCGTCCACTTCCGCCTCCGCGCCGCGCTCCCAGTCGGCCAGCACCGCGATCCGGCGCCCGTCCTCGAGCACGAAGCCCGCGATGTCGAAGGCGTCGGCCGTGGCGTGCTGGCTGCGGCGTCCAGCTTCACGGCCGTAGAGGTTGCGGCAGGCGTAGGAGCCGAAGTGTTCGATCCGCGAGACCGCGCTGCCCAGGTGTCGCCGCGCGGCCTGCTGCAGCGCGTGGCGTTCCCACATCGCCAGCGACAGCGCGGCGCGGCAGCTCAGCGGGAACGGTTCGCCGACGGCCACGCTGGTGCGCGAGATGCGGAAGGCATTGTCGAAGCCGCAGCCCGGGGCGGTCACGCGGTCCTCGAGCGGCGACGCCTCCAGCTGCGCCTGCGCCAGGGTTGCGCGGCAGGTGTCGCGGTCGCCGCTGACCCGGTCGAACTTGAAGCGCGTCAGGACGTTGGGCGGATCGTCGATGCGCAGCGGCGCCCAGGGATTCCAGGCATCGGGCACGCGCAGCGCGCCCGACCACAGCGCCCAGCCGGCGAAGGCGACGAGCAGCAGGAACAGCAGTCCGCCCAGCGGGCGGCGTGGTGGCCTGTCATTCATCGTCACCATCCTGGCGGCGAGGCGTCGAACAAAGCGTGATGGCGTCCCGCATGGCCGGCGCCTGAACCCGGACGCCTGCAGGCGCCGCATTTCACCAGGGATTTTCGCCGCCGCGCACAGCATGCGCGGTACACGTCGAGTAGAAGGAGATCCCCATGAAAACGTTCCATGGCAGCGTGATCCTCGCCTTCGCCCTCGCGGCCACGCCGCTGGCGCAGGCACAGACGTATGGTCCCGAGGACGAGGGCCGACGCTTCAGCGACGGCAGCCGCGTGGTCTGCGAGGACGTGGAGCTGCGCAAGGCCGATGGCGATCCGAACCGCATTGCCGGCACCGCCGCAGGCGCGGTAATCGGCGGCGTGATCGGCAGCCAGGTCGGCAGCGGCACCGGCCGCGACCTGGCCACGGTTGGCGGCGCCATTGCCGGCGGCGCGGTCGGACGCAAGGTGCAGGGCAATTCGCAGGAACAGCGCGGCGACCGCGTGGTGGAACAGCGCTGCACGCGCGTGTGGCGTTGATCGGGTCGGATTGCACGGTCCGGGTTGATCTGGCCGGATCGAGGCGTACTCGCCGACGCGGCACCCGGCTGCCGCACGCGCCGTCCGGCGGGAAACAAACCGCGTACGCGTCCAGGGCAAGGCGGCACCGTATCCGGTGCCGCCTTGCTGCGTTTCGCGGCCGCGCGCGGAATCAGGACGTGGCTACGCCGCCCTGCCCTTCCACGCCGCCAGGATCGCCGCTTCCTGCTCGCGCGTCGGCCCGGCCTGCAGCTTCGCCTGGCGCTCCGCCGGAAGCGAGTGGAACCACGCCAGCAGGTCGACCACGGTCGTGGCCAGCGGCCGGAAAGTCAGCCCGGCTTCGAGTGCGCGCGCGTTGCTGACCGCGCCGTAGCCGCCGTACTGCGGATGCGTGCGCGAGACCCAGATCGGGAAGCCCGCCTCCTGCGATTCCAGGAACTCCGCCGGCACGTGGGTGAAGGTGGCCGGTCCGCCGGTCACCGCGTGGCAGCCATGCACCATCGCGTCGGTGCTCATCGCGTAGTCCGGGCCGCAGGCGTTGAAGGTGCCGGTGGTGCCGTTCTCGGCGAGCCGGATCATCCACTCGCCGAGGTCGCGACCGTCGATGATCTGCACGGGATCGCGGCCGTCGCCGGGCACCAGCACTTCGCCGCCCTGCGCGATGCGGTGCGGCCAGTAGGAGAAGCGGTCGGTCGCGTCGCGCGGGCCGACGATGTAGCCGGGACGCACGATGGTCGCGCGCGGGCCGAACTGGCGACGGGCTTCGGCCTCGCTCAGGGCCTTGAGCGGGCCGTACAGCGCGGCCATGTCGGCCATCAGCGTCTCGCGGGTTTCGGCCATCGCGTCGCTGCCCCGGTACGGGGCCAGCGGCGCGTCCTCGGTGATGCCGGCCTTCGCGCCGTCGGCATAGACCGAGATCGTCGAGATGAAAAGGTAGTGCCCGACCCGGCCGCGCAGCGCCTGTCCGGCATCGCGCACCCAGAACGGCAGCGTGGTCGGATTGTCGATGCACACGTCCCACTCGCGCCCCGCCAGCGCGGACAGGTCGCCGCTGTTGCGGTCGCCGTGCAGTTGTTCGACTTCGCTGCCCCACTCCGGCGACGGGCTCCTGCCGCGGTTGAACAGGGTGACCTTGTGTCCGCGCGCGAGCGCGTAGTCCACCTGGAATGGCCCGGTGAAGCCGGTGCCGCCGAGGATCAGGATCCGCAGCGATCTTGCAGCGCGCGCCAACGGCGGCGCGGTCGCGGCGGCGGCGATGGACGGCAGCGCGGCGGAGGCGGCGGCAAGCGCGCCGAGCTTGAACAGGTCGCGGCGGGTGGTACGCATGGCAAGGACTCCCCGGATGGTGGCGAAGTTCTACCACCGCGCCGGCGCCGCGACCCATGACGAAAGTCGCGGTGGCGGCAGCCGCCAGACCGGGCAAACCCCAGCGAGGCGCGACGGCGCCCGTTGTCCGGACGCGCCGCCGCTTGCGCAAGCGTCAGCCGGCCGCCGCGGTCACCACGATCTCGACCTTCCATTCCGGCCGCGCCAGGCGCGCCTCGACGGTGGCGCGCGAGGGCGCCTGTCCCGCCGCCACCCAGGCATCCCAGGCGCGGTTCATGCCGGCGAAATCGCCGATGTCGGCCAGGTAGATCTGCGCGCGCAGGATCCGGGTCTTGTCGCTGCCCGCCTGCGCCAGCAGCGCGTCGATCGCCTGCAGCACTTCGCGGGTCTGCGTTTCGATGTCCGCACCGTCGGTTTCGGGCACCTGCCCGGCGAGATAGACCACGCCGTTGTGGATGCTGGCTTCGGACATGCGGGGGCCGGCGTCGATGCGCTGGATCATGGGCGTTCCATCGGAAAGGAAGGGAGGCGGCACGATATGCCAGCCGCCGCCGCGCGGGAAGCGCGGATGCGTTCCGATGCGCGACGACGCACCGTCACGGGCCTGAACGCAGTGCAGTAGATATGCGGCGGCATCGCGCGGCAACGGAATCTCCACGCTATCGATGCGCCGTTCGCACGCGGCGGGCGCGAAGATCGTCGCTCCCCCAACACGGAGCGAGCAGATGGCCACATACCGGGATCCAGTCGCCACCGGACGCGGGCGCCGCGGCGTCCGGCCCGAAGACGACCGCCGCCCCACCGGCGATGACGACTACACCCGCCAGCTTGCCGACCGCTACGGGCACGGCAACGGCGGCTACGACCGCGATGCCTACCGCCAGGGCGGCTATGGCGAGGTTGGTCCCGACCACGGCGGCCTCGATCGCGACGGCCCCCGTGGCGCGCGTGGCAGCGCCCGCGAGTCGGACAGCATCGGCCGCGAGTTCGCACCGCGGCGGGCGTATCGCGACCGCGGCCATGGCGAAGGCCTGCACGGCGACGAGCGCGTTTCCACCGGCGTGTTCGGCGGCGGCGCCGACCAGGACACGCGTTCGGGCGGCCAGTACCAGGGCGAGAGCGGGCGCGGCGCACAGGGCGGCTACGGCGGCGACTTCAGCGGTGGCGGCTATCTGGGCCGCGGCACGGGCGCGCGGCCGCAGCGCGACGCACGCAGCGGCGGCGCCTTCGGCGAGGATCCGCACGGCTGGTACGGCCCCGAGGGCAGCAGCCGGGCCGGCGGCGACGAGGACCGCAGCCGCGCGTTCGCTCAACCCGGCGGCGGATTCCGCGGCCGCGGGCCGAGGAACTACACCCGTTCCGACCAGCGCATCACCGAAGACCTGTGCGAACGGCTGACCGAGGCCGACGACATCGACGCCAGCGGCATCGAGGTGCAGGTCAGCCAGGGCATGGTCACGCTGTCCGGCACGGTCGGCGAGCGGTGGATGAAGCATCGCGCCGAGGACATGGCCGAAGCCTGCGGCGGCGTGCGCGACGTGGAGAACCTCATCCGGGTGCAGCGCGACGAAGGCCGGACGGGGCCCGGCGCTGCTGCGGGTCGGACCGACCCGTCTTCGCGATGAGAGGCGGCGCCGCCGCGTCCGCCCGGCCGGCGTCCTGATGACGAAGGGGGCGGCCACTGGCCGCCCCTTCGCTTGCGTCACCAGATGCGGACGCGGTCTTCCGGTGCGATCCACAGCGGATCGCCCTGCTTCACCCCGAACGCCTCGTACCAGGCATCGATGTTGCGCAGCGGCGCGAACGCACGGATGTGCCCCGGCGAATGCGTGCCGTTGACCAGCTGCTGGCGCAGCGCATCGTCGCGCCAGAGCGTGCGCCACACCTGCGCCCAGCCCAGAAACAGGCGCTGCTCGCCGCTGAAGCCGTCGATCACCGGCGCCGGCTTGCCGTCGAGCGAGCGGCGGTAGGCCTCCAGGGCGATGGTCAGGCCACCGAGGTCGCCGATGTTCTCGCCCATCGCCACCTTGCTGTTGATGTGCATGCCCGGCAGCTGCGGGAACTCGTAGGCCTCGTACTGCGCGCCGAGTTTCGCCGCCTGCGCCTCGAACTTGGCCGCGTCCTCGGCCGTCCACCAGTCGCGCAGCACGCCGGCGCCGTCGGACTTGCGGCCCTGGTCGTCGAAGCCGTGGATGATCTCGTGGCCGATCACGCCGCCGATGGCGCCGTAGTTGACCGCCGGGTCGGCATCGGGATCGAAGAACGGCGGCTGCAGGATGCCGGCCGGGAACACGATCTCGTTCTTCACCGAGTTGTAGTACGCATTGACCGTCTGCGGGGTCATCCCCCACTCGGCCTTGTCGACCGGCTTGCCGATGCGGGCGCGGCGGTAGTCCCACTCGAAGCTGCGCGAACGCAGCGCGTTGCCGAACACGTCGCCGTCGCGCACTTCCAGCGCACTGTAGTCGCGCCACTGGTCGGGATGGCCGATCTTCAGGCCGAAGCCGGCCAGCTTGGCGCGCGCCTCGGCCTTGGTTTCGGGCGACATCCACTCCAACGCATCCAGGCGCGCACCCATCGCCAGCTTCACGTTGGCGACCAGGTCGTCCATCTTGGCCTTGGCATCGGGCGGGAAGTACAGCGCCACGTAGTCGCGGCCGATTGCCTCGCCCATCGCGCCTTCCACGAACGACACCGCACGCTTCCAGCGTTCGCGCGGCTCCGGCTGGCCGGACATGAACTTCTCGCGGAACTCGTAGTGCGCGTTGACGAAACGTGCGGGCAGCAGCGGCGCCATCGAATCGACGAGGTCGGCGGCCTGCCAGGCCTTGAGCGTGTCGAGGTCGGTTTCGGCGAAGGCCTTGGCCATCTGCGGGATGGCGCTGTCCTGGCGCACTACGGCGCGCTCGGCCTGGCCCACGCCGGAGGCTTCGAAGAAGGTTTCCCACGGGAAGCCCGGCGCCTTGGCGTCGAACTCCGACAGCGCCAGCGGGTTGTAGGTCTTGTCGCGGTCGCGGCTCTGCGCCCGGGTCCAGTGCGCCTCGGCGATGCGGGTTTCGAAGGCCAGCACCTTCTTCGCATTGCCTTCCGGGTCGTCCCAGCCGGCCAGGGTCAGCAGTTCGGCCAGGTAGGCCAGGTAGCGCTCGCGTTGCGGCGCGAAGTTCTCGCGCAGGTACATCTCGCGATCGCCCAGGCCCAGGCCCGACTGCGACAGGTAGAGGGTGTAGCGGTCCGGATCGCGCTGGTCGTCGGACACCATCAGCCGGAACAGCCCGCCACCGAAGCCGCGCGCGACGCTGGCGCGCACCAGCGCGTCCTTGTCGCCCGCGTCGCGCAGCTGCGCCAGCAGCGGCTGCAGCGGCGCGTCGCCGCGCGCCTCGACGGCGGCCTCGTCCAGGAAGTCCCGGTAGAGCGTGGCGATCTTGGCCGCGTCACCGCCGGTGGCCGGGTCGCCCTGCGGGTAGCCGTCGAGCAGGCTGCGCACGCGCGCCTCGGACAGGTCGCGCAGCACGCGGAAGTTGCCGTAACTCGACTGGTCGGACGGGATCTGCGTGGTGCGGGCCCACTGCCCGCTGGCATAGGCGAAGAAGTCCTCGCCCGGTGCGACGCTGCGGTCCATGCCGGCCGTGTCGACGCCCCAGGTGCCGTAACGCTGCGCCTGGATGGCGCCCGCGCCCGCGCCGCCGCCGGCCTCGACCGGGACCAGCGCCTGCAGTGTGCAGGCCTCGTCCAGGCAGCCATGGCCGTCGTGGGTCGCCGCCTGGGCGGACAGGGCCAGTGCCAGCA
>JAEWZE010000156.1 GCA_023395465.1 Pseudomonadota bacterium | reverse complement strand
GCCTCGCATGGCGCCGGCGAGGATGCGCGCGGCAACCTGCTGACTGCCGCGCTGTTCGCCTTCGGCCATGGCGTCGCGCTTGCTGCGCTGGCCCGGGCCGTGGCGTCGCGGCTGTCGCTGGCGGCGCTGGCGATGTTGCTGCTCGGAACCCTGGTGTTTGCCGGAACACTGGTGGCCAGGTCGCTGTGGGGGATGTCCTCGGCACCTGCGCCGTTGGGCGGCATGGTGCTGATGCTGGGATGGCTGCTGTACGCGGCCAGCGCGCTGCGGGACTGAGCGCCATGCCGCGCTACGCCCGGGGTTTCGATACCGCGGCCGCCTGGGACCACCTGCGGCGGCGCGACCGGCGCCTGGGATCGTGGATGAAACGCATCGGCACGATCGCGCCGGAGCCGCGCTGGCGCGCGCGTTTCGATCCGGTCGATGCGCTGGCGCGCGCGATCCTGTTCCAGCAGCTCAGCGGCAAGGCCGCCTCGACCATCGTCGGGCGCGTGGAGGCCGCGATCGGCAGCCGGCGGCTGCATGCGGGCACGCTGGGTCGGATCGACGATGCCGCGCTTCGCGCCTGCGGCGTGTCGGGCAACAAGGCGTTGGCGCTGCGCGACCTGGCGATGCGCGAGGCGCGGGGCGAGATCCCGACCCTGCGTCAGATGTCGACCATGCACCACGACGAGATCGTCGCGGCGCTGGTGCCTGTGCGCGGCATCGGACGCTGGACGGTGGAGATGATGTTGATGTTCCGGCTCGGCCGCCCGGACGTGTTGCCGGTCGACGATCTCGGCATCCGCAAGGGCGTCCAGCGCGTGGACGGACTCGAGGACATGCCGTCGCCGAAGCAGCTGGCCGCGCGCGGCGAGCAGTGGGGTCCCTACCGCACCTATGCGGGCCTGTACCTGTGGCGCATCGCCGACCTGGCGACCGCGGCGAAGGCGCAAACCAACCGCTCGCAGGACTAGCCGGACCGGCGCGCTATCCGTCGGCCCGCAGGTACCGCCAGTGCCAGGGTTCGTAGACGATGCCGTGCGGATTGCCGCGCGGATAGCTCATGGCGAAGCCGGACGCGCCGGCGTGGCGCTGCAGCCAGTCGAATGCCAGCGTGGCCTCGAACGATTCCTCCGCCGGCGGCTCGCCCGGGGTGCCGATGTCGAGCGCATCGCCCGAATGGTGTTCGCTGAAGCCCGGCGCCGCGTTGACCTCGAGGATCTGCGCCAGCCCGAGTCCGCGCGCGCGCTTGCGCTCGAAGATGCCCAGCTGGTAGTCGTGGCTGCGGTAACCGGAGATCGCCTCGAGCGCCACGCCGTCGCGTGCGGCGGCCTCGCGCATGCGCTGCCAGGCGCGTGCGGCATCGGCCGACAGCCACAGCGGCCTGCGGTAGCGGTCGAAGCCGGCCAGGGTCAGCGCGACCGGCTCGGCGACCAGTTCCAGCCCGCAGCGGTCGGCATAGGCTTCGGCTTCCAGCCCGAGCGCATCCAGCCATTCGGCCAGCCGGTGCAGCGGCAGCGTGCCGGCGTCGAGCGCATTGGCGGCGGGCGCACCGTCGAGCAGGTCGAGCGCCTCGTCCACGCCGGCTTCGCGCGCCAGACGCGGGACCAGTGGCATCAGCCCTTCGGGCAGGACCGCGGCCAGGTAGCGGCCGTCGCACTTGCGTCGCAGCACCCGGCTGGCGCGCGACTGGATCCGCGCATCGCCGTTGGCGCGCGCGCGCAACAGCCAGGCCGGCCACAGTTCGATCTCGGCGGTGTTGAGCAGGGTGCGGGCAGGGATACGCATCGGCCCAGCTTATCGATGCGCTGGCGGCGTCGCCAGTTCGCACCACCTGTCCCACTTCGAGACAGCACGACTGGCCCGTCGCGATCGAACCGGAGGACGCCCGTCGATCCAGGGCGGAACACCGGATGTAGGGGTGATCGGGCGCGCTGCTCTCGGCCCCGTCACACCGCCCTCTTCATGTACAGGCGCACCGAGTCCACCGCATTGGTGTGGCTGACTGCGACCAGTTCCCAGCCCTGGCGCGCATGCCGGTCGAGTTCTTCCTGGATCTTCTCTGTCAGCTTGCGGTTGAACAGGGTGGTGGTGACTTCAACGACCTTGTGTTCCCAGCGTTGGCTCATGATTGCTCCTCGCGTTCACCCGGTTCCGGCGGCGGGTGCGGCAGCCGCCCGGCCTTGCGCAGCGCATCGCGCAGCACGTATTCGATCTGCGCGTTGAGGCTGCGCAGTTCGTCGTCGGACCACTTCTGCGCGGCCGCCAGCACCTCGGCGCTGATCCGCAGCGGGTAGGCCTTGCGCTCGGCCATCAGCGCCGCCCCCCGCCGCGCAGGTGCAGCAGCATCGAGACCAGCAGTGCGTTGACCGCGATGACCATGAGCACCGCCACCGTGATTGTGTAGCCCCGGTCGCCGCCGGCGAAGTACAGGCCCAGCGCCCCGCAGAACATCGCCAGGGCGATGCCCGCCCAGCGCAGCGCAAGTCCGCGCGCCTTGGGATCGACCGCGGCGGCGCGTGCCTGCCAGGCGGCGATGGCCAGCGCCGGCAGCGCGGTGAGGGCGACCAGCAGGGAGGACAGGGCTTGCACGATGCTCAGTACAGCGAGCCGGTATTGACGATCGGCTGGGTGCTGCGGTCGCCGCACAGCACCACCAGCAGGTTGCTCACCATCGCCGCGCGCCGCTCCTCGTCGAGCTTGACGGTGCCGTTCTTCTCCAGCTCGGCCAGTGCCATCTCCACCATGCCAACGGCGCCGGCGACGATGCGTGTCCGCGCCGCGATCACCGCGTTGGCCTGCTGCCGCTGCAGCATCGCCTGGGCGATCTCGGGGGCGTAGGCGAGGTGGCTGATGCGGGCATCGACCACGTCGACCCCGGCCGCGGTCAGGCGCTCGTCGAGCTGCTCCTTGAGCCGGTCGGAAATCTCGGTGGGATGGCTGCGCAGCGAGATGTCGCCTTCCTCGTGCTGGTCGTAGGGATAGCTGGTGGCCATCGCGCGCAGCGCCGCCTCGGACTGGATGTGCACGAAGCTCTCGTAGTCGTCGACGTTGAACACCGCCTCGGCCGAGTCCACCACGCGCCAGACGATCACTGCGGCGATCTCGATCGGCGAGCCGTCCAGTTCGTTGACCTTGAGCTTGCCGCTTTCGAAGTTGCGCACCCGCAGCGACACCTTCTTTTTGCTGTAGAAGGGACTGTTCCAGCGCAGGCCGCTCTCCTTCGCCGTTCCCACGTACTTGCCGAACAGGCTCAGCACTGCCGCCTGGTTGGGTTCGACCATGTACAGGCCCAGCAGGCAGAGCAGCGCGACCAGGCCCGCGAGCGCTGCGAGGACGAACTGCGCCGGCGCGCCGCCCGAATTGAGGGCGATCCATGCGGCCGCGAGCACGGCGGCGAGGAGGGCGAGCAGCATCGGGATGCCGGGCAGCGAACGGATCGGGTTCTCTTTCATGGCGGTCTCCGGAAGACTCAATGACGGGTGGGCAGGACGGCGATCCCGGCGAGCAAGGCGCAGGCGGACAGCGCGACGGGCAGCGGCACGGCCCAGCCCGCGTGACGCGGATGGCGGCGTTCGATCAGGTGGACGATGTGCGGCATGCGGCGGCTCCGGCGGATGCGACGTAATGATTGATATCAATTTGATATCAGCATGTCAACGGTGGCGCCGAGGGACAAGGCGATCGCGGACCCCGGGCGACCCATGTCCGCTGGCTAGAATGGGCGCCCCTTTCGCCCAGGCCCACCCATGCCCAGCCTCGGTACTCCGCTCACGGCCTCGGCCACCCGTGTCCTGCTGCTGGGGTCGGGTGAACTGGGCAAGGAAGTCGCGATCGAGCTGCAGCGGCTGGGCGTGGAGGTGATCGCCGCCGACCGCTATGCCGATGCGCCGGCGATGCAGGTCGCACACCGTAGCCATGTGCTGGACATGTTGGATCCGGCCGCGCTGGCGGGCCTGATCGAGCGCGAGCGGCCGGACCTGGTGGTGCCCGAGATCGAGGCCATCCACACGCCGACGCTGGTGGCGCTGGAGCGCGACCGCGGCCAGCGCGTGGTGCCGACCGCGCGCGCGGCCTGGCTGACCATGGATCGCGAAGGCATCCGCCGGCTCGCGGCCGAAACCCTGGGTCTGCCGGCCTCGCCCTACCGCTTCGTCGACACCGAGGCCGAATACCGCGACGCGGTCGCCGCGATCGGACTGCCCTGCGTGGTCAAGCCGGTGATGTCGTCCTCGGGCAAGGGCCAGAGCACGCTGCGCGCCGACGCGGACATCGCCCCGGCGTGGGACTACGCGCAGACCGGCGGACGCACCGGCGCGGGCCGCTGCATCGTCGAGGGTTTCGTCGATTTCGACTACGAGATCACCCTGCTCACCGTGCGCCACGCAGGCGGCACCTCGTTCTGCGCGCCGATCGGCCACCTGCAGCGCGATGGCGACTACCGCGAAAGCTGGCAGCCGCAGCCGATGTCGTCGCGCGCGCTGGAGCGCTCGATGGAGATCGCGCGCGCGATCACCGACGACCTCGGCGGCTGGGGCGTGTTCGGGGTGGAGCTGTTCGTGAAGGGCGACGAGGTGTGGTTCAGCGAAGTCTCGCCACGGCCGCACGACACGGGCCTGGTCACCCTGGTCTCGCAGGACCTGAGCCAGTTCGCGCTGCACGCGCGCGCCATCCTTGGCCTGCCCGTGGACGCCGGCGATGGCGGCTTCATCGCGCAGCGCGGACCGTCGGCGTCCAGCGCGATGCTGGCGCAGGGCAGCGGGATCCCGGTGTTCGGCAACCTGGCGGCCGCGCTGCACGCGCCAGACACGGCGCTGCGCCTGTTCGGAAAGCCGCGCGTGGAGGGGACGCGCCGGGTCGGCGTGACGCTGGCGCGGGCCGATTCGATCGACGCGGCGCGCTCGGTCGCACGCGACGCGACCGCGGCCATTACCATCGAACTGGCGTAGCGCCTGACCGGCGCGCGCGCCTTCCCCCACTGGAGCAACCATGAAAGGCAGCAGCGGCTACGCCGTGTTCTTCTACCCGCAGGCGCTGGAAGCCCTGGGCGATGCGATCAAGCCCTACCTGCAGGACAATCCGGGTGGTCCGCACGTGGTCTGTCGCGAGATCGATACCGCTGGCGTCTTCATCGAGATGACGATGTCGGCGGTGACCGCGGAAGCCGAGGAGGTCACGCTCGACCTGCTGGTGCCCACCAGCATGGTACGCATGATCGTTTCGAGCCAGCAGTCCGGAAGCTTCGGCTTCCGACCGCATCTGCCTGCGGCGCCCGAACCGGCCGACGCGCCGGCAAAGGACGCGGGCGAGGCCGACGCGCAGCCGACCTGAGCCGGCGCTGCCGGGCCAGTCCGGGCGGATCGGGGGCCGTCCTGCGCGCGATCGCCTCGCGCGGCCGCTGGAGCGGAGTCCCGACGCTCAGTCCAGCAGGTCCACCCACACCAGGTGGTGGTCGCTGGCCGCGGCGATGTCCTCGTCGGGGTGTCCGGCGGGCGGCCAGAACACGCCGGATCCGGCCAGGCGGAATCCGGCCGAGGGTAGGACGTAGTCCAGGCGCAGGTTGCCCACCCGCGGTCCGAAGCGGCCGGTGTCGTGCGCATGCGCGCCGCGGTGCTCGGCGTTGCCGCCGTCGGTGGCCGCGGCCTGCGCAGCGCCCTGGCTGGCCGGCGGCGCGTGCCGCAGGACGCGCGGGTGCTCGATCAGCGACACGATCGCGGCATGGTCGCCGGCACCGTCGACCGGGTCGTTGTTGAGGTCGCCCAGGATCACGAAGCGCGCGTCCGGATCCAGGCCACCGCAGCGACCCGCGTCGTCGCACAGCCACGCCGCCTGGCCGGCCGCTGGCGTGAGGTACTCGTGCCAGAGCCGGATCTCGTCGTGGTTGCGCAGCACGTTGCGCTTCTCCGGCCCGTCGAACGCCGGCGGCGTGGGATGCGAGGCCAGCAGGTGCACCACGCCCAGCGGCGTGCGCACCGGCACGTCCCAGTGCGACTTGGACGACAGCCGCAGCCGGCGCCAGACCCCGTCGCTGTGGAACGGACGGCCGGTGGCCGGATCGACCGGCCGGCGCGCGCCGGGCATCGCGCTCCATTCCAGCCGCTGGAAACTGCGGGCCTGCGCCGCATCGATCGGGTACTTCGACAGCAGCAGCATGCCGTACTGGCCCGGGTGCAGGCCGTAGCCCCAGGCATCGTTGCCGCGATCGCGCCCCTCGCCGCCGACGCGGCCGCTGTTGTCCAGGTCGAGGCCGCTGGGCACGCCGGTGTTGACCGGCGCCAGGTAGCGGTACGGGTACTGCAGCGCATCGCCGCCGCCGGGCTGCGGTTGCTCGAGGTAGCGGCGCTGGAACAGGTCGGCCGCGCGGCCGTCGGCGTCGTGGTCGAACTCGTTGAGCAGGACGATGTCCGGCCGCACCTTCTGCAGCACCGCGGCGATGCGCCGCGCCTGCGCGTTGCCCAGCTCCAGCCGGCGCACGAGTCCGCCCGTGTCCTCGTCGTAGAGCGAAACGTTGTAGCTGGCGACGCGGAGCGGGGCGGGATCGGGCATCGGGGAACCGGACTGCGGCGGGGTACCGTGGACGTTGACGCGCAGGCAGCCGGCCAGCGCCAGCGCGGACAGGACGATCGCGGCCAGCGCGGGAGCGTGGCGGCGACTCATGCCGGCGCGATCGCGTCGAACGGGCGCCACTGCCGCCCGTCGAAGCCTTCCAGCGGGTGGAACCTGCGCTTGTAGTCCATCTTGTCGTGTCCCGCGATCCAGTAGCCGAGGTAGAGGTGGCGGCGCCGCTCGCGCAGCGCCCAGTCGATCTGGCGCAGGATCGCCAGCGTGCCCAGGCCGCGCGCTGCCAGCTCGGGATCATAGAAGGTGTACACGGCCGACATGGCCGTCGCGTCGATGTCGGTCACCGCCACGGCCAGCAGCCGGCCGTGCTCGCGCAGCTCCATGAACCGCGTGTTGGCCCAGCTGCCGACCAGGAACTGGTCGAACTCGTGCGCGCCGTGGCCGTCCATGCCGCCGCCGCGATGGCGCGCGGCCAGGTAGCGCTGGTACAGCGCGAGTCCTTCGTCGCTGCGCTGCGCGGGCAGGATGCGTGCCTCGATCGCTGCGTTGCGCGCCAGGCAGCGGCGCTGGCTGCGATCGGGACGGAATTCCTCGACCGGAATCCGGACCGCGACACAGGCGCGGCAACCGACGCAGTGCGGGCGATAGACGATGTCGCCCGAGCGGCGGAACCCCCACTGCAGCGCCTGCGGATAGAACGCGGCCAGGCGCCCGTCGTGGGGATCGAACACCAGGTCGCGCGCCACCCGCTCGGGCCAGTACCCGCAGGCGTGCTCGCCGGTGTGGAACAGCCGGAGGTTGTCGTTCTCGCCCATGGCGCGGGCAGCATACTGCGCCGCCGTCGCAGGCGCCGCGAACCGGCGGGTGTCCGCCAGCTGAACCGGGACGGCGCGGAGTCAACGGCGGGCGCGATCGGGGCGTTGACGGATGCACGGCGGCGCTGGTGCCGCATCCCGAGGAACCCTCCCATGAAGCACAGGATCCTGTTCACCGCGCTGGCGCTTGCCGTCCTGGCCGCCACCGCCACCGCCGCCGAACCGGCGGACACCGCGCAGCGCGGCCCCAAGGCCACGCTCGACGCCAACGGCGACGGCGCGATCGACCGGGCCGAAGCCGCCGCGTTCCCGCGCCTGGCGCAGCGCTTCGACCGCCTCGACCGCAACGGAGACGGCCGCCTCGACGCCAGCGAGCGTCCGCAGCACCGCCACGGCCGCCATGGCGGAAAGGGCGCGCAGCATCGCGGCCAGCGTGGCCACCATGACGCCGCCCGCCTGGATACCGACGGCGACGGCCGCCTGAGCCGGGTCGAAGTCGATGCCGCGGGCACCATTCGCGGACAGCGCACCAACCTCCTGGCCCAGGACTTCGCACAGATCGACGGCAACAGCGACGGCTACCTCGTCCGCGGCGAGATCCGTGCCTGGCACGAACGCCAGCGCCCGCAGCGCGAAGCGCAGATGCGCAAGCGCTTCGACGAGCGTTTCGCCGCCGCCGACCTCAACGGCGACGGCAAGCTCAGCCGGGTCGAGGTCGAAGAGAAGATGCAGCGGCTGTCGGGCCGGTTCGCCTGGATGGACGACAACCGTGACGGCTTCCTGAGCCGCGACGAGCTGCAGCCGAAGAAGCGCTGATTCCGTTCGCCACATGGTTTCGAGGCCCGCGTCCCTGACGCGGGCCTTTCTTGTTGTCCGCCAGACCGGTGGCCGGGGTCGCTACCGGTCCGGATTCCTCTCCCCGGCGATGCGCTGTCGCAGTGCCCGACGCGGGTCGCCGGGACGCGGCGCCGGTCGAACCCGCGCTGGACCTCCGGCAACCGTGCCCGCCTTCTCCCCGGACGTGCGGATGCCCTTGTCTGCGGTCAGCCGCGTGGCCGCCGCGTCACGCGAAATGCAGGTGCGCGATGACCAGCGAACCGATCACCACGATGTTGCTCATCAGCACGCCGGTGCGGCCCCAGGTCAGCCTGTACGCCAGCAGCCGCTGGCGCGCGCCGATCGGATCGCGGCGGGCGTCGCGCGCCAGCAGCGGGTTCATCAGTCTTGGCAGGATCACCAGTAGCTGCCAGTTCATGGCCAGCAGGGCGACGGCGATGGCGATGAAGGTGTTGCCCGGATCGCGGAAGGCGAGGTGGGTGCCGATGATCGCCGCGATCATCACCAGCGACAGTCCGATGTACCGGCGCGAGAACTGCAGCAGCGCGCCGCGCTCGGCGTCGTCGTCGGCATAGTCGAGCACGATGCTGCGCGCGAACCAGGCCGCAACCAGGCCGCCGAGCAGCCCGCCCGCGGCGGCGCCGGCAAAGCCCAGTGCGAAGCGCGCGAACAGGCTGCCGGCGAGCGACTTGGTGACCATGCCCACGCCGGCGGCGGCCGCGGGCTTGGTGATGCCGAGCGTGGCGGTGACGCCCACGGCGAAGGCGGCCGACGGCGCGCTGCTGCGCGCGAACTCGGCGAAGCGGGTGAGCAGGTCCTCGCGCACGCTCTGGCGCGCGCGCGACAGGCGCTTGCGCACGGCGGCGTCGGACAGGCCGAGCAGCATCGCCACCTGCTTGGAACTCTGCCCCTCGCGGTAGTAGAGCAGCAGCGCCTCGCGGCTCTCGGCCGGCAGTTCGGAGATCAGGTCGGCGGCCACCGCATCGCGTTCGGCATCGAGCGCCTGCTGCAGCGGGCAGCCGTCCGGGTCGGCGGCGTGCTGGATGGCCAGGTCGGCCGCCTCGCCGTCGAGCATCCGGTTGCGGCGCCCGCGCAGGTGGTCGTGCGCGAGGTTGCGGGTGATCTGCCGCAGCCAGGGCAGGAAGCTGGACGGGTTCTTCAGCCGCGGCAGGTGGTGCCAGGCCGAGAGGAAGGCTTCCTGGGCGATGTCCTCGCTGGTGTGCACGTCGCGGGTGATGGCCAGGGCCACGGCGGTGACCGCGTTCTGGCTGGCCACGATGATGCGCCCGTAGGCGTCGCGGTCGCCGCGCACGGCGGCTGGCAGTTCGCGCTTGATCAGCAGGTCGATGGCGTCGTTGGACATGCGGCTTCGTCGGATGGCTTCGTGACGGGACGCGCGCTGGCGGCCGATGTGACCGTCAGAGTGTATCGGGCAACTGCCAGCGGTCGCCTTCGCGACGCACGTCCAGCCGGCGGACCACGGGCGCGGCATCGTCCCGGGCAGTGGCCAGCTCGATCGTGCCGGCGCCTGAGCCGTCGGTGCGGTAGTCCGAGACCGACACGCGCAGCGCCTGGTCGCCGGCCGGGCACGCCGGGGTTGCCACCGCATCCAGGCCAGCCGCAGCGGCCATCGCCAGCGTCGCTGCGTCCGGCTCCTGGCCGTCGATCGACAGGCACAGCGCGGCGCCGGGCGCGCGCGCCTGCACGGCCCCGGCCAGGCTCACGGCCAGCGCGGGCGGGGTTGGGATGCGGTACACGGCATCGGTGGTGCTGATCGCCTGCAGCGAGGGATCCAGCGCCGGGATGGCCTCGCCCGATGTCGCTTGGCGTGGCGCCGGCAGGTCCCAGCCGGGATTGCGGAACTGGTTGAGCCACATCGCCAGCGCCGCCGCCGCGACGACGAGCATGCCCAGGCCGAACCGCGCGCGCCGGTTCGGCGAGCCGGAACGCGCGGCATGCCCGGTCGCCGGCAGGAAGCTGGAGGGATTGGCGGGCGTGGCCTCGAGCAGGCCGGCCTCGTGCAGCAGCTGCCGGGCACGCGGCTGGTCGTCCGAGCGCACCACCCACACCGAGGCGCGCGAGGAGACGTCGCCGCTGTCGCGGTAGCTGAAGCCGCCGCGGATCGAGCGCCGGTAACGCTGGCCATCCTCGACCCGCACCTCGATGCCTTCGCCGGCGAGCAGCTTAGCCACCGCCTGCACGTTCTCGATCCGCGCGCTGCTGAAGACCTGGCGCATGTCAGGACACGCGCCCGTGGCGGCGCATCGGCTGCGGCCGCAGCGTCACCTGGCGTCTCCGGTCGCGGCCGGATCGCGGGCGGCCTCGGGCACCACCCGGATCAGCCCTTCCTGCGCGGTGCTGGCCACCAGCCGTCCGTCGCGCGAGAAGATCTGTCCGCGCGCCAGTCCGCGCGACCCCTGCGCGCTGGGGCTGTCGATCGCGTACAGCAGCCATTCGTCGGCGCGGAACGGGCGATGGAACCACAGCGCGTGGTCGAGCGAGGCCATCTGCACGTTGGGCTGGTAGTAGCTGATGCCGTGCGGGAACGTGGCGGTGCCGAGCAGGTGGAAGTCCGAGGCGTAGGCCAGCAGCGCACGGTGCAGCTCGGGTCCGTCGCCGACGCGCTCGGACAGCCGGAACCAGACGTGGTTGAACGGCGGCTGGCGCGCAGGTTCCAGGTCGTTGCGCGGATGCACCTGGCGGAACTCGAACGGGCCGGAGCGGTCGAGCCAGCGGCGCACCTTGCTCGGCAGCGTGGCCAGCACCTCGGGCGGCGGCGGCTCGGGCGGACGGATGTCGTCCGGCCCCGGCACCTGCGGCATCGGCGGCTGGTGTTCGGCGCCGCCCTCGGCTTCCTGGAAGGAGGCCGCGCAGAAGAAGATCACTTTGCCGTGCTGGATCGCAGTGACGCGGCGCACCGAAAAGCTGCCGCCATCGCGGGTGCGGTCGACGTGGTAGACGATGGGATGCTCGACGTCGCCGGCGCGCAGGAAGTAGGCGTGCAGCGAATGCGCGGGGCGCGGTTCGGGCATCGTCGCCTGGGCCGCCGACAGCGCCTGTCCCAGCACCTGGCCGCCGAAGACGTAGCGGGTGCCGATGTCGCGGCTCTGGCCGCGGAACAGGTCGTCCTCCAGCCGCTCCAGCGATAGCAGTTCGATCAGTTCGGACACGGTGGAAGTCATGGCGCGGGATTATACGGGCCGCCACCGCGGCGCCGGCGGGGCGGTTACGGGATCCGGCGCAGCCCGCACGCGGCCAGCACCCGCGGCCAGGGAAACAGCGGCCCGGGGTCGCGCTTGCGCGGCACCAGCACGCACGCATCGTCGCTCGCCGGCACGCGCGTGGTGTCGAGGTCCTCGTGCCCGGCGATGGTGTCGAGCGCGGGCAGGGTGGCGCGCAACCGGGCGAGCAGCGCCAGCAGCGCTTCGAGCTGCGCTTCGGGATAGGGTTCGTCCATGGCCTGGTGGCCGGCGTGGAGCCAGTGCGGCCAGCGGCCGCGATTGACCAGTTCGATACCCACCGAGTCGGCGTTGCGTCCGCGCACGTGGTGGGCGATGCGCGTGGCGGGCACGTACTCGACGATGCGTCCGTCGCGATCGATGTACCAGTGGCCGCTGTTGCCGGTGCCTGCGTCGTAGAGCGCGCGCTCGCCGTACTCGCGTGCAGTGGCCAGGTCGGGCAGTTCGGTGCAGTGGATCACCACCAGTTCCACCGCCTCGAGGGCACGCGATTGCAGGCGGTCGACATAGGGCAGGTGCTGGATGTCGATGCCGGTGTCGCGCGGGAGTGGACGCATCGGCCGATGCTAGCATTGCGCAATGAAACTGCCGCCGCCCGGAACCGAACTGCACCAGCTGATGACGCGGTTCCCGCGTGCAGGTACGGTCGAGTGGATCGGCCTGCGGCCTGCGCGCGACGTGCCCATGCGCGAGGTCGATGCGGCCGCGGCGACCGCCGGCGGCGGGCTGTCGGGCGATCGCTACGGCGGCGGTAGCGGCAAACGCGGCATCACCCTGATCCAGGCCGAACACCTGCCTGCGATCGCGGCGCTGGCCGGGCATGCGGCGATCGCGCCGTCAACCCTGCGGCGCAACCTGGTGGTGTCGGGCATCGCGCTGGCCGCGCTCAGGGGCCACCGGTTCCGCATCGGCGAGGTGCTGCTGGAAGGCACCGACACCTGCGATCCGTGTTCGCGGATGGAGGCCGCGCTGGGGCCGGGCGGCTACAACGCCATGCGCGGCATGGGCGGCCTGTGCGCGCGCATCCTCGAAGGCGGCCGCCTTCGCCTGGGCGACCGCGTCGAATGGGTGGACGCGTGAGCCTGCGCGGGCACTGCATCCTCTCGCACGGTTTCGAGAGCGGCCCCGATGCCACCAAGGTCACCGCCCTGGCCGAGGTTGCCGAGCGCCTGGGCTGGAGTCACGAACGGCCCGACTACACCGACCTGGACGCCAGGCTCGAGCTGAGTCGCGTCGGCGACGTGCTGGCGCGCGTGGAGCGCCTGGCCGGGCTTGCCGCCGCGGCCGCGGCGCGCGGGCCGCTGGTGCTGGCCGGATCGAGCCTGGGCGCGTGGATCTCGGGCCAGGTCTCGCTGCGGGTGCCGGTACGCGCGCTGTTCCTGATGGCGCCGCCGGTGCGGATGGGCGAGGCGCCGCCGCTGCAGGGCGCCGAGGTGCCGACCAGCATCGTCCACGGCTGGCACGACGAGCTGATCGACGCCGCCGACGTGGTCCGCTGGGCCGGCGCGCGCAGCGCCACCTTGCTGCTGGTCGACGATGGCCACCGGCTCGCGGCCAACGTCGAAACCTCCGCCGACGCCTTCCGCACGCTGCTGTCGCGTATCTGACCGGCGGCCCGGCCCGGTGCGCGACTCCCGGGCGCGCTGCGCTAGCATGCGCGCCTGATCCCGCGAGGAGTTCCACGCCCATGCGCCATTGAGTGCCGCCGTCGCCAGACGGCCAGGTTCCCGCCGTCCCCGGACCGCGGGCGTCAGGCATTCCAGTGGAGATGCGCATGGCCGATCCCAGGCTTGCATTGAGCGCGGTGTCGTTCGTCCTGCCAGATGGCAGGACGCTGTTCCCGCCGATCGATTTCGAACTCGACGCCGTGCCGACCGGCCTGGTCGGCGGCAACGGCGTTGGCAAGAGCGTGCTTGCGCGGATCGTCGCCGGCATCCTGGCGCCCACGACCGGGCGTCGCGAAGGCGATGCGCGGGTGCATTACCTGCCGCAGCTGGTGCGGATCGAGCCGGACCAGCGCGTGGCCGGGCTGATGGGCGTCGCGGACCCGCTCGCCGCGCTGGAGCGGATCGAGGCGGGCAGCGCCGATCCGCTGGATTTCGAACGCCTGGGCGATCGCTGGACCCTGCGCGGGCAACTCGCGC
This sequence comes from Pseudomonadota bacterium, assembly GCA_023395465.1. Lineage (GTDB taxonomy): Bacteria > Pseudomonadota > Gammaproteobacteria > Xanthomonadales > Xanthomonadaceae > Luteimonas. The sequence goes on along the minus strand of JAEWZE010000156.1, from coordinate 23,822 downwards.
AGGCACTGGCGCAGGCAGGCCTGCCGGGCCTGGATCCGTGGCGCCCGGCCGGCACGCTCAGCGGCGGCGAAGCCATGCGGGTGGCGCTGGCGGGCGCGTGGCTGGCGGACGCCGACGTGCTGGTGCTCGACGAGCCCGGCAACCATCTCGACCGGCAACAGCGCGCCAGCCTCGTCGAACGGCTGCAGGGCTGGCGCAAGGGCCTGCTGCTGGTCAGCCACGATCGCGACCTGTTCGACGGCATGCAGCGGATCGTCGAGCTCTCGCCGGCGGGCCTGCGCAGCTACGGCGGCAACCACGCCTTCTACGTGCGGCAGCGCGCGGAGGAGCGCGCAGCGGCCATGGCGACGCTGGAGCAGGCGCGCCTGGACCACCAACGCCTGCAGGCGGCGCAACGCGAGCAGCACGAGCGCCAGCAGCGGCGCCAGGCCCGTGGCAACCGCTCGGCGAAGCGGGCCAACCAGGCGCCGATCCTGCTGGGCATGGCCCGGGCGCGCAGCGAGGCGAGCGCTGGACGGCTCGGGGCGCGGCAGGCCGAGGCGCTGGCGCAGTCCGCATCGGCGCAGCACGAGGCCGCGGCGGCAGTCGACGCCGTGCCGCAACTGGCGCTGTGCATGGCCGGCGGGAGCGGTCCGGAACGCATGGTCGTGCGGCTCGAACGGGCGGTGCTGGCGCATGTGGCCGCCACCGCGGCCGGACTGGACCTCGCACTGACCGCGCGCCAGCGGATCGGCGTGGTCGGTCCCAACGGCAGCGGCAAGTCCAGCCTGCTGCGGGTGCTGGCGGGCCGCCAGGCGCCGCTGTCCGGGCGCCGGCTCGCGTATGCCCCGATCGCCTGTTTCGACCAGCAGCTGGACGGCCTCGATCCGCTGCGGTCGACCCTGGACAACCTGCGTCGCGCCAACCCGGTCGCGGCGGAGGCCGATCTGCGCGGCCGGCTGGCCCTGCTGGGGATGGATGCCGACCTGGTGCGGACGCCGTGCGGCCGCCTGAGCGGCGGCGAACGGGCCAGGGCCGCGCTGGCCTGCGTGCTGTATGCGCAGACGCCGCCGGCCCTGCTGCTGCTCGACGAACCGGGCAACCATCTGGAGCTGGCTGCGCTGGACACGCTGGAGCGGATGCTCGCGCAGTACCGGGGCGGCCTGGTCCTCGTGTCCCACGACCGGCGCCTGCTCGACGCCGCGGGCCTGAGTCACCGGATCGATGCCGGCGCCGATGCCTGGCATCTCGCACCGTGGTGAGCGCAACGGGTGCGGGATGTGGTGGCCGGGCGCTTGCGGCAAAATGGCGTGGACGGCGACCGCGCCGGTTTCGCAGGCAGTTCCCTTGAAATTCTTTGTTTCGTGCGCCAAAGGCCTCGAGTACCTGCTCGTGGACGAGCTGCTGGCGCTCGGTTGCGCACAGGCCACCGCCACCGTCGCCGGCGCCAATGTCGAGGGCACACCCGAGGACGCGCAGCGCGCCGTGCTCTGGTCGCGCCTGGCCAGCCGGGTGCTGTGGCCGCTGGCCGATTACGAGTGCGCCGACGAACATGCGCTGTACGCCGGCGCGCGCGCGCTGCCCTGGCAGGAACACCTCGACCCGGGCATGACCCTGGCGGTGGATGCGCACGTGTCGGGGAGCGCGATCACGCACGCCCGCTATGCCGCGCAGCGGCTCAAGGATGCGGTGGTGGATGTGCTGCGCGACGCGACCGGCGCGCGCCCCGACGTGGATGTCGAAGCGCCGGACCTGCGCCTGGGCCTGGTGGTGCGCAAGGGGCGCGCGATCGTCTCGGTCGACCTGGGCGGCGGCCCGATGCATCGACGCGGCTGGCGTCGCGCGCAGGGCGATGCGCCGCTGAAGGAGAACCTGGCTGCGGCGCTGCTGCTGCGTGGCGGCTGGCCGGCGCTGTATGCCGAGGGCGGCGGCCTGCTCGATCCGATGTGCGGCAGCGGCACGCTGCTGATCGAAGGCGCGCTGATGGCGGCCGACGTGGCGCCGGGCCTGCTGCGGCACGGCGAGCGCGCGCCCAGCCGCTGGCGTGGTTTCGATGTCGGGGTGTGGGAGCGGCTGGTCGTCGAGGCCATGGCGCGCGAGCGCGCCGGGCGCGCCTCGCTGCGTCCGGTCTTCGAAGGTCGCGACCTGGACCTGGAGGCGATCGGCAACGCCCGCGAGAACGCCACGGCCGCCGGACTGCGCGATGCGATCCGCTTCGAGGTTGGCGATATCGGGGCGCTGCCTGCGCAGGCCACGCCGCGCGGCCTGGTGGTCTGCAATCCCCCCTACGACGCGCGGCTCGCGGCCGATCCCGGGCTGTATCGCGCGTTGGGCAACGCGCTGGCGCGGGCGGTACCGGACTGGCGCGCCAGCCTGCTGTGCGGCGACCGCGAGCTGGCCTTCGCCAGCGGCCTGCGCGCGAAGAAGAGCTACCAGATGTTCAACGGTGCGCTCGAGTGCACGCTCATCGTCTGCGATCCGGTGCGTCCGCCCGTGCGCGCCCAGGCCGAGCCGCGCGAGCTGTCCGAGGGCGCGCGCATGGTCGCCAACCGGCTGCGCAAGACGCTCAAGGCCTCGAAGACCTGGCGCACGCGCGAAGGCGTGGACTGCTTCCGCGCCTACGATGCCGACATCCCCGAATACGCCGCGGCGATCGATGTCTACACCGAGGCCGATGCGGGCACGCGCTGGCTGCACGTCCAGGAATACGCCGCGCCTGCCGAGATTCCGGAAGCGGTGACCCGCAGGCGGTTCGGCGAACTGCTGGCCGGCGCCGCCGATGCGCTGGAGGTGCCGCGCGAGCGCATCGCGGTGAAGACCCGCGCCAAGGGCAAGGGTGGCAGCAAGTACGGCCACTTCGCCCGGCGCGGCGAGTTCCTGTCCGTCCGCGAGGGCCAGGCGCGGCTGCGCGTGAACCTGTTCGACTATCTCGATACCGGCCTGTTCCTCGACCACCGGCCGCTGCGCCTGGAGATCGCCGCCGAGGCGCGCGACAAGCGTTTCCTCAACCTGTTCTGCTACACCGGCGCGGCCACGGTGCAGGCGGCGGTCGGCGCTGCGGCGCAGACCACCAGCGTCGACCTGTCGGCCACCTACCTCGAGTGGCTGGCCGACAACCTGCGCGAGAACGACATCGGCGGCACCCGCCATCGGATCACCCAGGCAGACGCCATGGCCTGGCTGCGCGCCGATCGCGGCGAATACGACCTGGTGTTCTGCGATCCGCCCACCTTCTCCAACTCCGCGCGTGCCGACGATTTCGACGTGCAGCGCTCGCACGTGGAGCTGCTGCGGCTGGCGGTGGCGCGGCTGTCCTACGGCGGCGTGCTGTACTTCTCCAACAATTTCCGCCGCTTCCGGCTCGACGGCGAGGCCGTGTCCGCGTTCGCCGAGGTCGAGGACATCAGCCCGGCCACGATCCCGCCGGACTTCGCGCGCAATCCGCGGATCCATCGCACGTGGCGGCTGCGGGCCCGCGGCCGCTGACGGTGTCGTCGGAAAATGTTGGAACGATGCAAATGTTTTGACATCTATCGTTCTATTGATGCTGGTAATAGTCGCGCGGAGCCGGTGCATAGTGGCCCCAGTCCACAGAGGGCCCGGCCCATGAGCACCATCGATCCCATCCGTTACGCCCGCATCGCCCGCACGATCCGCGGCACGCCCGCGTCCGACGGGGCCGGGGTCAAGCTGACGCGCGTCATCGGCGGCGCCGAACTGCCGGATCTCGATCCGTTCCTGCTGCTCGACGAGTTCGGCACCGATCGCCCGGAGGACTACCTGGCCGGGTTCCCGAGCCATCCGCACCGCGGCTTCGAGACCGTGACCTACATGCTCGACGGCCGCATGCGGCACAAGGACAACCACGGCAACGAGGGCCTGCTGGTTCCCGGCTCGGTGCAGTGGATGACCGCCGGCCGCGGCCTGGTGCATTCGGAGATGCCCGAGCAGGAGGCCGGCCGCATGCGCGGTTTCCAGCTCTGGGTGAACCTGCCGGCGAAGGAGAAGATGACCGACCCGCGCTACCAGGAATTCCCGCCCGCCGAGTTGCCGGTGGTGACGCCGGCGCCCGGCGTGACGGTGAAGCTGATCGCCGGCGAAGTCGACGGTGTGCGCGGCCCGATCTCGCAGCCGGCGACCGAGCCGCTGTACCTCGACATCGCGCTGGAGGCGGATGCGCAGTGGCTGCATGCCCTGCCTGCCGGCCACAACGCCTTCGTCTACGCCTTCGAGGGGCAGGTGGTGCTGGGCAGCGACGACGATGCCCGACCGCTGGCGGCGCAGGAGATGGCTGTCCTGGGCGGCGGCGACGTGCTCAGCCTGCGCGCCGGCGCCCAGGGCGCACGCCTGATCCTGGTCGCAGGGCGTCCGCTGCGCGAGCCGGTGGCCCGCCATGGCCCGTTCGTGATGAACACACGGCAGGAGATCATGCAGGCCTTCGTCGATTACCAGGAAGGCCGCTTCTGACAGGGCGCGCCAGCGCTGCGTCGACATGGAAGCCGGGCATTGCCCGGCTTCTTCGCGATGCGGGTCTCGCCCATCAGCCGAACTGCCGCCATCCCTGCCGTCACCGTGGCCCCCGAAAGGGCGATGCGGCGCTGCAGCAGGCGCCTGCGCGAGCCGTGGGTATAGTGGTCCCCGGAAACGGACTTCGCCCCCCAAGGCAGACGGCGCCATCCACGGAGCTGTTGCGGTGCGGCACCTCCCCCATGCAGGACTGTGACCTCGTGGTCCCTTCGCTACATGGAGCTATTTCCGATGAGAACGATGATCCTGCTGTTGGCCGGCCTGCTGTGGTCGGGCCATGCGACCGCGCAGGCGGCCGAAGAGAATTGCCCCGAACTGCCGGCGGGCGCAGCCTTGGGCTGGGAGGTGGTGCATGGACCGGACTTCGTGTTCTGCAAGGCCATCAGCGAGGCCGACGGCAACCAGGCGTTTTCGGTGCTGCTGGGACCCGATCCCGCGTTCCGGCCCGAGCGTGCGCTGCGCGAGGACGGTGGCGTGATCGACGGCCACAAGGTGCGCTGGTATCGCGGTGACGTGGCTACGCGCCGCGACGTGCATGTGCGCGAGACGCTGGTGGAGCTGGGGCGAAGCAGCAATGCCCATATCGTGGTGCGCGCCGATTCCGAGGAACTGCTGGCGCGCAACCAGCAACTGGCCGAGGCCATGCGCTTCCGCGCAACCGCGGTCGGCGGCGACTGAGCCGCCCGGGCGCCGAGGCCCGGAAAGGACTGTACGTAGCCGGCGGATGCCGGCTGCGCTACCGCGGGCTAGTGGCTGCCCAGCCGGGTATCGGCGAAGCGCAGGCCTTCGGCCAGGCGCCGGCTCTCGGCCAGCTGCTCTTCGCTGACCGCGCGCAGCACGATGTGGGCGACCAGGTCGTCGTCCAGTTCGATGGCGGTTTCGCGCACGATCGCGTTCGTGGTCGCTACATCACCGCGATACCAGCGGATTTCGTGTCCGTCGATCTCGCCGCGCTCCTCGCGCAGCGACATGCGCTCGCGCATCGGCGACTCTTCGCGCAGCATCACCGAGAACGCCTGGGCGCCGTCGGCCTGGTGCACGGCGCGGCAGTAGAGGAAATCCGCGCCTTCGGAAACTTCCCACGCCAGCCCGCTGGCCGGCGGCAGCTCCGGGCACGCGCCCGACTGTGCCAGGGCCTGCAGGGGCAGGAGCAGGGCGGCGAACGGAATCCAGCGCTTGATCATCGAGCGGTCCATGCAAGGGGGACGTCCCGACCATGCCACGGCCAGTCCCATGATGCAATGCACCAAAAGTGACGGCCGTCTCCATTTGCATGTGGCCGCCCGGCGGGAGCAGCCGTCTGTCCGGCCGCGGCGGCTGTCAGTAGCGGGCCACTTCCAGGCGCGCATCGCCATGCGCGTCGATGCGCACGGTGCTGATGCGGTCGAATTCGTGCTCGGGCATCGGTTCGACGTCGCAGGCGCAAAGCGTGGCGACGAGATCGGGGACGGTATTGCTGTGCCCGGCCACCAGCACCGTGCCCCCGGGGTGCGCTGCCCTGAGCCGCGCGATGAAGCTGGCGGCGGGTTCGCGCGGATCGTAGGGCACCGGCTGCAGCCTCTGCGCCGCCGCCACGGGCGCGACGGTCTGCCGGGTGCGGTGCAGGTCGGTGGTGTAGATCGCGACCAGCGGTTCGCCTGCCAGCCGGGTGGCTAGCTTCCGGGCGCGCGCGTGGCCGGCGGCGCTCAGTTCGGGATCAGCGCTGGCGTCCGCCTTTTCCGCATGCCGCACGACCACGAACACGACGCCCCCGGCAGCGGCGCGCTCCGGTGGCGGACTGGCGCAGGCCAGCAGCATGACCACGGCCAGCAGCGCCGGCAGTGCGTGCCGCCACGTGGTACAGCTGCCGCGGGACGGGCCAGGCCTGCGGTTCGCAACATCGGGGCTCATCGGCGTCCTCCGGCTGGCGCGCCGGAAGGCGCGAGCGCCAGCAGCAGGCCGCGCGCGGCCTTGGAGCGCGTGTCGAAGTCGGGCAGGTCCAGGCTGATGCGCAGCTTGTCCGGCCCGTCCATCCGGTAGTGTTTCGGCTGTCCCTGGATCAGGCGGATCACGCCCATCGGGTCGATCGCGGGCTGTTCGGTGAACTGCAGGCGCCCGCCGGCCTCGCCCAGGTCGAGCTTGCGGATGCCCAGCGCGGTGGCCTGCTGCTTGAGTTCGGCAATCGCGAACAGATGCCGGGCCGGATCCGGCAGCAGCCCGAAGCGGTCGATCATCTCCACCTGTAGTTCGCGCAGCGCGTCGGCATCGCGCGCCGAGCTGATGCGCTTGTACAGGGTCAGGCGTGTGTGCACGTCGGGCAGGTAATCCTCGGGGATCAGCGCCGGGACGTGCAGTTCCACCTCCGCGCCGCGGTACGCGGGTTCGTCCGCGTCGGGCAGCTTGCCCTGGCGGATGCTGCGCACCGCGCGCTCGAGCAGTTCGGTGTAGAGGCTGAAGCCGACCTCGGCCATCTGCCCACTCTGGTCCTCGCCCAGCAGTTCGCCGGCGCCGCGGATCTCCAGGTCGTGCGTGGCCAGGGTGAAGCCCGCGCCCAGCTCGTCCATCGAGGCGATCGCATCCAGCCGCTTCTGCGCATCGCCGGTGATCGAGCGCGCGTCCGGCACCACCAGGTAGGCGTAGGCGCGGTGGTGGGAGCGGCCGACGCGGCCGCGCAGCTGGTGCAGCTGGGCCAGGCCGAACTTGTCGGCGCGGTTGATGATGATGGTGTTGGCGTTGGGGATGTCGATGCCCGATTCGATGATGGTCGAGCACAGCAGCACGTTGAAGCGCTGCTTGTGGAAGTCGAGCATCACCCGTTCCAGCTCGCGCTCGGGCATCTGGCCGTGGGCGATGCCGATGCGGGCGTCGGGCACCAGCTCCTGCAGCTGGCGCTGCATGCGGCCGATGCTTTCCACGTCGTTGTGCAGGAAGTAGACCTGGCCACCGCGCGAGAGCTCGCGCTGGAAGGCTTCGCGCAGCATCGCATCGTCCCAGGCGTGGACGAAGGTCTGCACCGCCAGGCGGTGCGCCGGCGGGGTGGCGATGATCGACAGGTCGCGCAGCCCGGCCATGGCCATGTTGAGCGTGCGAGGGATCGGCGTGGCGGTGAGCGTGAGCAGGTGCACGTTGGCGCGCAGCGCCTTGAGCGCCTCCTTCTGGCGCACGCCGAAACGCTGCTCCTCGTCGACGATGACCAGGCCCAGGTCCTTGAACTTCACGTCCTTCTGCAACAGCCGGTGGGTGCCGACGATGACGTCGAGCGTGCCTTCGGCGATCTTGTCGATCTCGGCCTTGATCTCCTTGCTGCTCTTGAAGCGCGACAGCACCTCCACCTTGAGCGGCCAGTCGGCGAAGCGGTCGCGGAAGTTGCGGTAGTGCTGTTCGGCCAGCAGCGTGGTGGGCACCAGTACCGCGACCTGCTTGCCGGCCGCGGCGGCGACGAAGGCCGCGCGCACCGCGACCTCGGTCTTGCCGAAGCCGACGTCGCCGCAGACTACGCGGTCCATCGGCTGGCTGGAGCCGAGGTCGCCGATCACCGCCTCGATCGCGGCGTGCTGGTCGGGCGTCTCCTCGAATGGGAACGCCGCGGCGAAGGGTTCGTACATGGCGCGGTCGACCTGCAGCGCCAATCCGGCGCGGGCCTGGCGCTTGGCCTGGATCTCCAGCAGTTCGGCGGCGACGTCGCGCACCTTCTCCTGCGCCTTGCGCTTGGCGCGGGTCCACTGCTCGCCGCCGAGGTTGTGCAGCGGCGCGGTTTCCGGCGAGGCGCCCGAATAGCGGCTCACCAGGTGCAGCTGCGCGACCGGCACGTACAGGCGATCGCCCTTGGCGTACTCGATGTCGAGGTACTCGCCCGGCTGTCCGCCGGCCTCCAGGGTCACCAGGCCCCGGTAGCGGCCGACGCCGTGGTCCTCGTGCACGATCGGCGCGCCTTCGCTCAGCTCGCCCAGGTCGCGGATGATCGCCTCGGGCTCGCGTCCGGCGCGCTTGCGGCGGCGCGGCTGCGCGGCGCGCTCGGGGAACAGCTGGCGCTCGGTGAGGACCGCGATGGGCCCGTCGCCGGTGGCCCCGGGGTCCAGGGCGAAACCGTCCTCGAGCGGCGCCACCGCGATCGCGAACCGCGCGCCGTCCGCGGCGGCCTCGGCGCGGACGGCCGGATGCGGATGGAACGCGGTGAAGCCCGGCAGCACCGCCGGCTTCAGGTCGGCCGCGTCCAGCATTTCCATCAGCGCCTCGCGGCGGCCCGCCGAGTCGGCGGCCACCAGCACCCGGCCGCCATAGCTGGACAGGAAGCGCCTGAGCGCGGCGCCCGGCTCGCTGTCGCGCAGGGCCAGCGGCAGCGAAGGCGCGGGCTGGTCGCCCAGCGCGGCGGCCTGCGCATGGCGCGGGTGCGAGGCCGGGCACAGTTCGATGCGCTGGCCGGCGTTGAGCCGCTCGCGCAGCGCCTCGGGCGACATCCACAGTTCGGACGGCGGCAGGATCGGACGCTCGATGTCGTGGCGCAGCTGCTCGTAGCGGTCGCCGGCCTGCTTCCAGAAATGGTCGGCCGCTTCCAGCGCGCCCTCGTCGACCAGCGGCAGGAAGCCCGGCGCCAGGTAGTCGAACAGCGTGGCGGTCGCATCGAAGAACAGCGGCAGGTAGTACTCGATGCCGGCCGGTGCGATGCCGGCGCGCAGGTCCTGCATCAGCGCGCTGCGGCGCGCGTCGACGTCGAAACGGTCGCGCAGTGCGTCGAGCGCGGCGCCCAGCGCGTCGGCATCGGTGGGCACTTCGCGGCCGGGCAGCATGCGGACCGCCTCGACCCTGTCGAGCGAGCGCTGCGTTTCCGGATCGAAGGCGCGGATGGTCTCGATGCTGTCGTCCAGCAGCTCGACGCGGTAGGGTTCGGCCGCGCCCATCGGGTAGACGTCGAGCAGCCCGCCGCGAACGGCGAAATCGCCCGGATCGAACACCTGGGGCACGTTGCGGTAGCCGGCGCCGTCGAGACGGCGCTTCTCCGCCTCCAGGTCGAGCGTCTGCCCGACGCGCACGTCGAATGCGCTGCCAACGGCGTAGCGCAGTGGCGGCAGGCGCTGCAGCAGTGTCTGCACCGGCACGATCACGATCGCCTGGCGGCGCAGCGAGGGCAGCCGCAGCAGGGTGGACAGGCGCTGCGAGATGATGTCCGGGTGCGGGCTGAAGCGGTCCCAGGGCAGGGTTTCCCAGTCCGGGAACGGCACCACCGGCAGGTCGCCGGCCTCGTCCAGCAGGGTGTGCAGGTCGGATTCGAGCTGGTGCGCGGCCTGGTTGTCGCGCGCGATCAGCAGCAGCGGGGCCGGTTGCGCGCGCGCGACCCGGGCGGCGTGCCAGGCCAGGGCGCTGCGGCTGGCGGGCACGCGCCACCAGGCGCGGGGCTGGCCGGGGCGCGGCAGGAGGGTGGGGAGATTGTCCTGTGCGGGCATCGAATCTGGATCCGGAAAAGCACGACCGCGCCGGCAACGACGTTGCCAGCGTACGAAGGCGCGATTTTACCCCGGCTGGCGCGAGCGGCCGGCGTCCGCCAGGCGGCAGGGCCAGCAGGACCGTGAACTGCGGTCCGGGCAGTAGCGACGCCCCGGCAGCGTCGGGGCCTTGGCGTGCGCGGTGCGGAGGAATGGTGGCGGAACCGGCGCAGGCGGCGGCCCTGGCCAGTCAGGATCCTTCTTCGTGTTCCGCGTCGCTCAGGACGCTTCCTGCCGCAGCCACTGCAGCCGATGCGCGCCGCCGGCCGGCGCCAGCGCGTCCTGCAGCGCGGGCAGCAGCCGCTGCAGCGCCTGTTCGAAGCGCCACGGCGGGTTGCACAGGAGCATGCCGCTGCCATTCATGCGCAGCGCCGATTCCTCCGGACGCACCATCAGTTCGGCCACGAGCACCGACTTGGCGGGCAGGTGCGCCACGCGACGCAGGAACGGCTGCAGCGTGGCGCGCTGCTTGACCGGATACCACAGCGCGAACATGCCCTGCGGCCAGCGCTGCAGTCCCGAGCGCAGCGCCGACAGGATCGGATCGAACTCCGCGCGCTGCGCCTCGTAGGGCGGATCGACCAGGACCAGGCCGCGGCCGATGCGGCTGTCGCCCGACCTGGGCGGCAGCAGGCCATCGATGGCCGAATAGCCGTCGCGCTGGTGCACGCCCACGCGCGCATCGCCGGCGAAACAGCGGCGCAGTTCGGCCGCTTCGTCCGGCTGCAGCTCGCAGCAGGCGATGCGGTCCTGCCCGCGCAGCGCATGCGCGAGCAGCCAGGGAGAACCCGGATAGGCAGCGGCGCCGTGCTGCGCGCGGCAGGCCTCCACCGCCGCGCGGTACGGCGCCAGCGCCGCTGCGGTGCCGCGCGCGAACAGGGCCTCGACGCCAGTGGCGGCTTCGCCTGTGCGACGCGCCTCGCCGGCATCGAGCCGGTACAGGCCGCGTCCGGCGTGGGTATCGAGCGCGAAGCACGCCGCGGGCTTGGCCACCAGCGCTTCGCACAGCGCAAGCAGCACGGTGTGCTTGAGCACGTCGGCGTGGTTGCCGGCGTGGAAGGCGTGGCGATAGTTCATGGCAGGCAGCCGGATGCGGGACCGGACAGCCTAAATGTTTGTCGCTCCGGGCGCAGCGGCAGCCGCGCCGGGCGCGCCGGCGGCATGCGCTGGCCGCTGCGCGGCGGACGACAAGTCGCTACGCTTCTCCTGCTTCTCCGCCTAGCGATCCCCCATGCCACGCATCCTCCTGGTCGAAGACGAAACCGCCATTGCCGGCACGGTGCTGTATGCCCTGCGCGAGGAGGGCCATGCGGCCACGCACTGCCTGACCGCCGGCGATGCGCTGAAGCAGGCGGCAGCGGAGGCCTTCGACCTGGCGATCCTCGATGTCGGCCTGCCCGACCTGGGCGGCTTCGCGCTGTGCCGCCGGCTGCGCGAGCAGCGCGACCTGCCGGTGATCTTCCTGACCGCGCGCCAGGACGAGGCCGACCGGATCCTGGGCTTCGAGCTGGGTGCCGACGATTACGTGCCCAAGCCGTTCTCCCCGCGCGAGCTGGTGGCGCGCGTGCGCGCGGTGCTGCGGCGCGTGCAGCCGACCATGCCCGGCGACGCGGTCGCGCCGCCCGCGGCAGGCTTCGACCACGACGCCGAAGGCATGCGCATCCGCTACCGCGGACGGCTGCTCGATCTGACGCGCTACGAATACGGACTGCTGGCGGCGCTGATGGCGCGCCCCGGCGCGGTGCTCAGTCGCGCCCAGCTGATGGACCGGGTCTGGGGCGATGCGCTCGAGAGCGGCGACCGCACCATCGACACCCACGTCAAGACCCTGCGCGCCAAGCTGCACGCGGTGTCCCCCGACGCCGACCCGATCCGCACCCATCGCGGGCTGGGCTATTCGCTGGCCGTGGACTGAGCTCGCGCCAGTGAAGATCGGCCTGCGCATCCTGCTCGGCTATTTCGTGATCGTCGCGATCGCCGGCTTCCTGCTGATGCGCGTGTTCGTGCAGGAGGTCAAGCCGGGCGTGCGCCAGGCGATGGAGGACACGCTGGCCGATACCGCCAACGTGCTCGCCGAACTGGCCACCGACGACATGCTCGCCGGGCGCATGGCCGACGGCCGTTTTGCCGCGCGCATCGCCAAGCTGCGCGAACGCGAGCTGGGCGCGCGCATCTGGGATTTCGACAAGTCCGGCGTGAGCTATCGCATCACCGTCACCGACGCCGCCGGCATCGTCGTGTTCGACTCGGCCGGACGCGACCTGGGCCGCGACAATTCGCGCTGGAACGATGTCTACCGCACCCTGCGCGGAGAGTACGGCGCGCGTTCCACGCGCAGCGATCCGGCCGACGAGTCGTCCTCGGTGATGCACGTGGCCGCGCCGATCCGCGATGGCGAGCGCGTGATCGGGGTGCTGACCGTATCCAAGCCCAACCGCACGATCGAACCGTTCATCCAGCGCAGCGAACGCATCGTGCGGCGCTGGGGGCTGGTGCTGCTCGGTGCGGCCCTGACCATCGGCCTGTTCGCGGCCTGGTGGCTGTCGCGCCAGCTGGGCGGACTGCAGCGCTATGCGCGCGCCGTGACCGAGGGCGAGCGCGCGACGCTGCCGCGCTCGGCCGGGGAGTTCCGCGACCTGGGCCTGGCGCTGGAAACCATGCGCGACCGGCTCGAGGGCAAGCAGTACGTGGAGCACTACGTGCACAGCCTCACCCATGAACTGAAATCGCCGCTGACCGCGATCCGCGGCGCGGCCGAGCTGCTCGAGCGGCCGCTGCCCGAGGCAGACCGCGCCCACTTCGCCGCCACGATTCGCGAGCAGGGCGAACGCATGACCCGCACCATCGACATGCTGCTGGCGCTTGCGGCGGTCGAACACCGCCAGAGGATCGAGGATCCCGAGCCCGTGGACGTGGGCGCGCTGCTGGCCGATGCGCGTGCGGATGCGTCGCTGCGCGCCAGCGAGGCCGGCGTGGACCTTGCGATTGCGACAGCGGGTGCGCTGCCGCCGCTGCCGGGCGATCGCTTCCTGCTGCGGCAGATGCTCGGCAACCTGCTCGACAACGCCATCGACTTCTCGCCGCGCGGCGGGCGGGTCACCCTGGCCGCGCGCATGGACGGTGCGCGCCTGCGCGTCGAGGTGTCGGACCAGGGGGCGGGCATCCCCGACTATGCGGCCGGCCGGGTGTTCGAGCGCTTCTATTCGCTGCCGCGCCCCGGCAGCGGCGCGCGCAGCAGTGGCCTGGGGCTGGGCTTCGTGCGCGAGGTCGCGTCGCTCCACGGCGGCGAGGCCGACCTGCGCAACGGCCCCGGCGGCGGCGCGATCGCCAGCGTGCTCCTGCCGCTGGGCTGAGGGTTGGCAGGCGCGCATCGGCCGCGTCGTCGCACGGCGCCAGCCGGCCCCGGGTCTCGCGCCCGACCCGGAACGGTCGTGCGCGCCGCGCCGCTTCACCCACGCTTCACCGTCCCGCCATCGTCGCCCCGCATCGGATGCGCATCGTGCCGGCTGTATCCGGACGAGGAGCAAGTGCGATGCGACTGTGGCTGAAGATCCTGATGGTGGCGGGCATGACCCTGGCGATCCTGGTGCCGTTGCTGCTGATCCGCGGCACGATCCAGGAGCGCCAGGCCTATCGGCACGAGGCGGTGCGCGACATCGCGGCCAACTTCGGCGGGCATCAGGTCTTCGGCGGGCCGGTGCTGGTGGTGCCCTACACCGAGACGGTGGAGGCAGAGGTGGTGCAGGACGACGGCGAATCGCGACGCGTGGTGCAGCGCAGGACGGGTAGCTGGACGTTCTTCCCCGAATCGCTGTCGATCGACGGCACGCTGCTGCCGGACACGCGGCGCCGCGGACTGCACGAGGTGCGCGTCTACCAGTGGGACGGTGCGGCCGTGGCCAGGTTCGACGTGCAGCTGCCGCCACCGGAGGACGCGGCGGCCAGCCGCGAGCTCGGGCGGCCCTGGCTGAGCTACGGCATCGCCGACGTGCGCGGGCTGCGCGGCACGCCGCGGCTGCTGGCCGGCGGCGTCGCGATGACCCCGCTGCAGGGCATCGGCCACGCCGATGGCCCCGGCCTGCACGTGCGCCTCGACGCGCCTGGCGACGACGGCCGCATCGTGCTGGACACGCGCATCGAACTGCAGCTGCGCGGCACCGAGGCCTTCGCGATGATGCCCTACGGGCGCAACAACGACCTGCGCCTGGCCTCGTCCTGGCCGCATCCGAAGTTCGAGGGCGTTTCGCCGCAGCACGACATGGACGGCAGCGGCTTCCGCGCGCGCTGGCAGCTCGCGTCCGTGGCGAGCAACGCGCAGCGCCGCTACCTGCAGCAGCCCTCGCTAGGCCTGTCGGAGGTGGCCGCGGGCCAGGCCTGGGCGCCGCAGCCCGACGCCGTCAGCGTGTCCCTGGTCGATCCGGTCAATCCCTACCTGCAGGCCGAGCGCGCGACCAAGTACGGCCTGCTGTTCGTGCTGCTGACCTTCGTCGGTTTCTTCATGTTCGAACTGCTCAAGCGGCTGCCGATCCATCCGATCCAGTACGCGCTGGTGGGACTGGCAATCGCGATCTTCTTCCTGCTGCTGGTCAGCCTCAGCGAACACGTCGCCTTCGGCCTGGCCTACCTGGCCGCGGCGGTGGCCTGCATCGGGCTGATCGCGTTCTACCTGTCGGCGGTGCTGCGCAGCACCGCGCGCGGACTCGGCTTCGCCGCGATGCTGGCGGCGCTGTACGCGGCGCTCTACGGCCTGCTCGTGTCCGAGGACAACGCGCTGGTGCTCGGCGCCGGCCTGCTGTTCCTGATCCTGTCCGCGATCATGGTGGCCACGCGCAAGGTGGACTGGTACCAGCTCTCGGCGCGCACGGCTGCGGCCCGGGACTGAGGCCGGCGCTAGAATCGGCGGATGCGCGAGGACTCCCCACTCACCATCCGCAGCCTGACCGGCAGCGACGCGCGGCGGCATCTGGACGATGTCGCCGCGCTGCGTATCGAGGTGTTCCGCGACTGGCCCTACCTCTATGCCGGCGACATGGACTACGAACGCGGCTACCTCGCCGCCTACGCGGCCTCGCCGCGCAGCGTGTTCGTGCTGGCCTTCGCTGGCGGACGCGTGGTCGGTGCGTCCACCGGACTGCCGCTGGTCGACGATGCGCCGGCGTTCCGCGCGCCGTTCGCGGGCCGCGACCCAGATCCGGCGCAGGTGTTCTATTTCGGCGAATCGGTGCTGCTGCCGGCGTATCGCGGGCAGGGCGCCGGCCACGCATTCTTCGATCATCGCGAGGCGCATGCGCGCAGGCTGGGCGGTTTCGGCTGGACCGCGTTCGCCGCCATCGACCGCGACCCGCGCGATCCCCGGCGTCCCGGCGACCATCGTGGCCACGAGGCACTGTGGCGCGGCCGCGGCTATACGCGCCGGCCCGGGCTTTCGATGCAGCTGGACTGGGCCGAGCCCGGCGTCGGCGAGTGCAGCCACGCACTGACCTTCTGGACGCGGCCGCTTGAGTCGGCGGCATGAAGGTCGCCGCCGCGAAATATGCGATCCAGGCGCCCGCCAGCTTCGATGCGTTCGCGCAACGCCAGCGGCGCCTGCTCGAGGGCGTCGCGGCGCAGGGCGCCGGCATCGCCGTCCTGCCGGAATACCTGTCGCTGGAGCTGGCCTCGACTCTGGCCCCGGACATTGCCGGCGACCTGCACGCCTCGCTTGCGGCAATCCAGCGCTATCGCGAACCGTGGCTGGCGCTGTTCTCGGCGATCGCGCGCGACACCGGCATGATCGTCGCCGCAGGCACGTTCCTGGTCGACTCCGGAACCGGACGCTACCGTAACCGCGCCGACCTGCTGCTGCCCGGCGGCGCCCATGCCTGGCAGGACAAGCTGCAGCTCACCGGCTTCGAGAAGGCGACCGGCCTGATCGATGGCGGCGACGCGCTGAAGGTGTTCGACGTGGGCGGGCTGCGGCTGGGCCTGGCGGTGTGCTACGACATCGAGTTCCCGCTGCCGGTGCGCGCGCAGTACGAGGCTGGCGCGCGGCTGCTGCTGGTGCCCAGCTGCACCGACACCGCGGCCGGCGCGACCCGCGTCCGCGTGGGCTGCCTGGCGCGCGCGCTGGAGAACCGCTGCTTCGTGGCACGGGCGGTGACCGCGGGTGAGGCGCCCTGGAACCCTGCGCTGGACGTGAATACCGGTGAGGCGGCCCTCCATGCGCCGATGGACGCCGGCTGGCCGGCCGATGGCGTGGTCGCAGCCACCGTGGGCGACGCGCAATGGGCCGTGGCCGAACTCGATTTCGCGGCGCTGGAGGATTCGCGCGCACACGCCCAGGTGGCCAACGATCGCGACTGGCGCGGCCAGTCGCTCCCGGGGGTCGCCAGCGCCCGGGTCGAACGACTGGACTGAAGCGCGCAGCGGCAGGCCGTGAAGCGCTGCCTACAGCAGCGTGCCGATCCATAGCGAGAGACCGGCCAGCGCACCGCCGATGGCGGTGGCGGCGAATACGTCGCTGGGGTAGTGCAGGCCCAGCACCACGCGCGAGGCGGCCACCGCCATGGTGAACGGCAGGAGCAGCCAGGCCAGCGCCGGGTAGTAGGCCAGCGCCACGACGGTGAAGGCCACCGCGTGCAGGGTGTGGCCGGAGGGGAAGCTGAACTCGTCCAGAGGCGCCACCCAGGCATGGATGCGGCAGTCGGCGGCGAACGGGCGCGGCCGCCGCGTCCAGCGTTTGAGGAACTTGTACAGGCTGAGCGCCACCACGCCGGTCGCCGCCAGGTGCGCGCTGGCGGCGAGGCCGTCCAGGCCGTCGGCGAGGATCATCGTCGCCATCAGCAGGTACCAGAACACCCCGTCGCCCAGGCGGCTGACCAGGGCGAAGCCGCTGCGGATCCCGCGCCGCGCGCCGGCGCGGTTGGCGCGCAGGCACCAGCCCGAATCGTTCTGCACCCACCAGCTAGGCTGCGGCGTCGTCGACATGCGCGTGCTCCGGTTCGCGAAGTCCTGCCAGCAGCCGGTCGAAGTCCGCCGCCACCTGTTGTTGCGAGAGCCCAAGCACGGCCTCGCGCGCCGCGAATCCCTGGGCCCGCAGCCGGTCGGGGTCGCGACCCAGGGCCACTGCGGCAGCGAGGAACGCGTCTTCGTCGTCGCAGGGGACAGCGGCGCCATGAAAGCCGTCGCGCAGGTGTTCGCGCGCCGCACCGTAGTCGTAGGCGACGACCGGCACGCCGCTGGCCATCGATTCGAGGGTCACGTTGCCGAAAGTCTCGCTCCGGCTCGGGAACAGGAACAGGTCGGCGCTCGCGAACATGCGCGCCAGCGCCTCGCCGCGCAGCACGCCGGTGAAGGCGCAATCGGGATTCTCGCGCTGCAGGCGCTCGCGCAGCGGACCATCGCCCACCCAGACCATGCGTGCGTCGGGCCGCTGTGCCTGCAGCCGGCGGAAGGCGCGCAGCGCCAGCGGCAGGTTTTTCTCCGGCGCCAGCCGCCCGACATGGATCACCAGCGGCGCACCGGCCGCGACCGCCAGCGCGGCACGCACCGCGTCGCTGCGGCGGGACGGGTCGAACAGGGCGGTATCGACCGCCCGCGGCAGCCGGCGCACGTGGCGGAAGCCGCTGCTGCGGAGAGTGGTTTCCAGTTCGCGCGTCGGTACCAGGGTCGCATCGGCCCGGTTGTGGAAGCGGCGCATCCACTCCAGTGCGACCGGCTCGAGCCAGGGCATGCGGTAGTCGCGCATGTACTCGTCGAAGCGGGTGTGGAAGCCGGTGGCGATCGGGATCCCGTGCCTGCGGGCGGCGCGCAGGGCCGACCAGCCCAGCGGGCCTTCCGTGGCGATGTAGATCGCGTCCGGTCGAGCGCAGCGCCAGGTGCGGCCCAGCAACCGCGCAGCCGGCAGGCCCGCGCGCAGGCCCGGATAGCGGGGCAGCGCGAAGCCGGGCACGAGCGTCTGTTCCGGATCGGCTGGGCCTGCCTCCTGCTGGCGCGGCCGCACCAGCGAGACCCGGTGGCCGCGCGCCCGCAAGCCGGTGACCAGCGACTGCACGGTCAACGCCACGCCGTTGACCTCGGGCGGGTACGTCTCGGTGACGATGGCGTAGTGCATGCGGCCTCCGCGTTTGGCCCATGCTGCCCCTGGCGGATGAAACCCCGATGGCGGGCGGATGACCGCGCGGTGACGGAGGCGACGCGGGGTGGACGCGGGGTGGGCAGGCCGCTTCGCGCACCGGATCGGTTCTCAAGCGCGTCACCCCGCGCTCTGGTCGGAGCCGGTGTTCACAGTGCAACCGCCGCTTCGCGCAGGCCTTGCGGTGCGCGTCGATCCGCTGCAGGCGGTCTTTCAGTCTGCCGCGATCTCGAGCTGGAGCCCGAGCGAGGCGATGTCCGCGGGTTCGCTTTCCAGGTCGGCGCGCAGCAGCGGCCGCATCTCCAGCCAGCGGCGATCCATCCGCAGGATGAGCCTGGATCCGGCCACCTCCAGGTCCAGGCGCGGGATCTCGTCGGCATCGCGCGCGCGGTGCAGCAGGGCGGAAATCCGCAGCAGCGCCGCGCTGCGCCGCGCTGAGTCGAGCAGGCGGTCGGGCAGGGCATCGAAGGCGGACTTGGGTACGCGGCGCCGGTGGGTGCGCACCAGCGCACCGAGGAACTGCTGCTCCTGGCGGGAGAAGCCGGCGATGTCGGAATGCTCGATGACGTAGGCGCCGTGCACCTGGTACTGGCTGTGCGCGATGACCAGGCCCACCTCGTGCAGCCGCGCCGCCCAGGCCAGCATCAGCAGGTCGTCCGAATCGAGTTTCCAGGCGGGGGCGGCCTGTTCGAACAGGCGGATCGCCGTGGTTTCCACGCGCGCAGCCTGGGCCACGTCGATGCCGTAGCGCTGGGTGAGGGCGAGGATCGAGGCCTCGCGCGGGTCGTGTTCGCCGCCGCGGCCCAGCATGTCGTACAGCACGCCTTCGCGCATGGCGGCCTTGCTCACCGCCATGCGGGTCAGCCCAAGCGCGGCGAAGGCCGCCTCCAGGACCACGATGCCGCCGGCGATGATCGGCCGCCGGTCGGCCGACAGGCCGGGCAGGTCGATGTCGTCGATGTGGCCGGCCTGCAGCAGCCGGTCGCGCACCTGCGGCAGCGCCTCGGCGGTGACGGCACCCTTGGTCAGCTTCATCGCGGCGCAGATCTCGCCGATCGCCTTGTTGGTGCCGGAGGCCCCGATCGCCTCGTTCCAGCCCAGCGCGCGATAGGTGTTGGCGAACTGCTGGAACTCGGCGCCGACTTCGATCACCGCTTCGCGCCACTTCTTCTTCGACAGCTTGCCGTTGCCGAAGAAGCGGCGTGTCGTCGCGATGCAGCCGACCTGCAGGCTTTCGCGTTCGACCGCCTGGAAGCCGCGGCCGATGATGCATTCGGTCGAACCGCCGCCGATGTCGACCACCAGGCGCAGGCTGCCGGGGCGGGGCCGCTGCGCGTGGGCGACGCCAAGGTAGATCAGGCGCGCCTCCTCGCGGCCGGAGATCACTTCGATGCCGTGGCCCAGCGCGGTCTCGGCCGGGACCAGGAACGATTGCGGCGCGGCCAGCAGGCGCACGGTGTTGGTCGCCAGCGCGCGCACGCGCTGCGGCGGGATTTCGCGGATCCGCTGTCCGAAGCGTGCCAGGCAGGTCAGCGCGCGCTGGCGCACTTCCGCCGACAGCGCGCCCTTGCCGTCCAGGCCTTCGGCCAGGCGCACGGTCTCGCGCAGCCGGTCGACGATGCGCAGCTGGCCCAGCGTGTAGGTGGCCACCACCATGTGGAAGCTGTTGGACCCCAGGTCGATCGCGGCCAGCATGTCGCCATCGCGCAGTGGCGAGGTCAATGTTCCGGCACGGGCAAGCGCATCCATCATCCGCAGAGTCTGGCCAGCAGGAAGGTTTGCGCCGAATGCGGCAGGGAATCCTCGTCCGGCGCAAGCTTGCGGTAAACGCCGTCCTCGTGCAATTCCCAGGCGTTGAGGTTGTCGGCCAGGTAGTTGTCGAGGGCCTCTTCCTTGACCCGTGCGGCGAGCACGGGATCGAGAATGGGGAAACAGGTCTCCACCCGCCGCAAAAGATTGCGCTCGAGCCAGTCGGCGCTGGAGCACAGCAGGTCGGGCTGGCCGTCGTTGCCGAACCAGTAGACGCGATGGTGCTCGAGGAAGCGGCCGACGATCGAGCGCACGCGGATGTTCTCGGACACCCCGGGGACGCCGGGTCGCAGCGAGCAGGCGCCGCGTACGATCAGGTCGATCGACACGCCCGCCTGCGAGGCCGCGTACAGCGCGCGCATCACCTGCGGTTCGTTGAGCGCGTTCATCTTGGCGATGATCCGCGCCGGGCGGCCGGCGCGCGCATGCGCGGCCTCGCGCTCGATGCGTTCGAGGATGCCCGCGTGCAGCGTGAACGGTGACTGCAGCAGGCGCTTGAGCGAGATCGCCGGCGCCAGGCCGGACAGCTGCTGGAAGATCAGGTGCACGTCGTTGCCGATGTCCGGATCGGCGCTGATCAGGCCGATGTCGGTGTACACGCGGGCCGTGCCGGAATGGTAGTTGCCGGTGCCCAGGTGCACGTAGCGGCGCAGCTTGCGGCCTTCGCGCCTCACCACCAGCAGCATCTTGGCGTGGGTCTTGAAGCCGACCACGCCGTACACCACCTGCACGCCGGCCTCCTGCAGCCGGTCGGCCAGGCCGAGGTTGGCTTCCTCGTCGAAGCGCGCGCGCAGCTCGACCACCACGGTCACGTCCTTGCCGTTGCGCGCGGCCTGGACCAGGTGCTCGACGATCGGCGAGTCGGCCCCGGTGCGGTACAGCGTCTGCTTGATCGCCAGGACGTTGGGGTCCTCGGCCGCCTGCTTGATCAGTTCCAGGACCGGGGAGAACGCATCGAAGGGGTGGTGCAGCAGCACGTCGCCGGTGGCGAGCAGGTCGAACATCGCGTCGTCGTGCTTGAGCGCGCGCGGCTGGAACGGCGGGAACTTCAGGTCCGGCCGCTGCACCAGGTCGTAGACCTGGATCACCCGGTTGAGGTTGACCGGACCGTCGATGCGGTAGACCGCGTTCTCGGGCAGCTCGAAGTTGCGCAGCAGGGTGCGCACGATCGACTGCGGGCAGTTGGCGGCGATCTCCAGCCGCATCGCGCGCAGGTAGCCGCGCCCGCGCAGCTCGTCGCGCAGCGCCAGGGCCAGGTTCTCGACCTCGTCCTCGTCCACGATCAGCTCGGAGTTGCGGGTGACGCGGAACTGGTAGGCGCCCTTGACCTCCATGCCCGGGAACAGTTCGTGCACGAATTCCGACAGCACCGCCGACAGGAACACGAAGTCGTTCTCGCCGCCGGACGCCTTCTCCGGCAGCTGGATGATGCGGGGCAAAGAGCGCGGGGCGCGGACGATGGCGAGGTTGCCGACGCGTCCGAACGCGTCCCGGCCTTTCAGCACCACCACGATGTTGAGCGACTTGTTGAGGATCTTCGGGAACGGATGCGCCGGATCCAGGCCCAGCGGCGAGAGCACCGGCATGATCTCGTCGCGGAAGTAGGCGCGTAGCCAGCGGGTCTGGCGCGCGCTCCACTGGCCGCGGCCGATCACGCGCACGCCGTTGTCGGTCAGCGCCGGGCGCAGCACCTCGTTCCAGCACCGGTACTGGGCATCGACCAGTTCGGCGGCACGATCGTGGATGCGCTTGAGCACCGTCGCCGGCGCCAGGCCGTCGGGCGGCGTGGGCACCGTGCCGAAATCCTGGGCGTGGCGCACGGTGGCCGCGCGGATCTCGAAGAACTCGTCGAGGTTGGTGCAGGAGATGCACAGGTAGCGCAGCCGCTCCAGCAGCGGCACGGACTCGTCCAGCGCCTGGGCCAGCACGCGGAAGTTGAAGTCCAGCTGCGACATCTCGCGGTTGAAGTACAGCGAGGGCTCGCACAGCGGATCGGGCATCGCCGCGTCCGGCGCCGGCGGCAGCGGCGCGGCTGGAGCGGTCTTGCGCGGCTTGCGCGGCGTGGCCGCCTTGCCGGATCGGTTCACGGAACAGCTCCAGGACAGTCGCCGTCGCGCGGCAGGATGCGGTCGGCGCCGAAATGACAGGAAAACACGCTGCCGCGCCCGACCTCGCTGGCGATCTCCAGCCGCGCCTGGTGCAGGTTGAGCACGTGCTTGACGATGGCCAGGCCCAGGCCGGTGCCGCCCGATTCGCGCGAGCGGCTGGTCGAAACGCGGTAGAAGCGCTCGGTCAGGCGCGGCAGGTGCGCCGGCGGGATGCCGTAGCCGCTGTCGCGCACCGACAGCACCGCGCCGTCGCCGTCGCGTGCGAAATCGATCGCGACGGTGCCGCCGGCCGGGGTGTAGCGCACCGCGTTGCTCACCAGGTTCGAGAACGCGCTGTGCAGCTCGCGGGTGGAGCCGTCCAGGTCGACGCCGGCGCTGTCCTCGACGGTCACCAGGTGGCGTCCCTGGCTCAGCGCCATGGCCTCCCGGCGCAGCGTGCCCAGCATCGAGGACATGGCCACCGGCTCGCTTTCCACGCCGTCCTGGGCTTCGAGCCGCGACAGCGTGAGCAGGTCTTCCACCAGCTGCGTCATGCGCTGCGACTGCACCTGCATCTCGCCCAGCATCGGCGCCCATTCGGGGTGCTCGTCGGCATCGAGTATGTCGAGGTAGCCATGCACCACGGTCAGCGGCGTGCGCAGTTCATGGGAGACGTTGGCGACGAAATCGCGGCGCATCTGCTCGAGCCGCATCATCTTGGTCACGTCGCGCGCGACCACCAGCCACAGGTCGTCCGAATACGGGATCAGGCGCAGGGTCAGGCGGATCTCGGGCGCCACCGGCGAGGGCGCGTCGAGCAGCGGTTCGGCGTTGCGGCCTGCCGCGAGCCAGTGCGAGATCCGCAGCGGCTGCAGCCGGTCGCCCAGCGGCTGGCCGACGTCGGCCGGGTAGCGCAGCCCGAGCAGGCGCGTGGCGGCGTCGTTGAACCACTGCACGCGCTGGCTGTTGCGTTCCACCACCACCACCGCATCGGGCAGCGCCGCGGCGACCGCGCGATAGGCGCGCAGCATCGCGATCAGGCGGCGCTTGCGCGCGCGCATGCCGTCCTGGTTGGCGCGCAGCTGGCGTTCGAGTTCGTTCCACACGCCGTTGCCGAACACTTCCGGCTGGCGCTGCCGCGCGCCGAGCCGGGCGAGCAGGCGCCGCAGGCGCCAGTAGTGCCACGCCAGCACGCACAGCGCGCCAATCGCGAGCGCCAGTCCGGTCTGGCCCAGCAGCAGTCCGACCGCGAGCGCGGCCGCCAGCACCAGGCCGAGCTGGCACAGGGTGCGGATCCACGCGGAACGGGCGCTGGGCGGCATGGGAATCAAGTGGCGGGTCGGGCGGATTCGGGTGGGTCGCGTGGAGGCGGGCGCTGGCCCGGGTCAGACCGGGCCGGTGTGGCGGCCCGTCCCCCGCGGCATCACGACGAGGGGCAGGCTGTCGTCGACCATGCCTGTCCGCGCCGCGCGGGACAAGCCCGCCGGGCCCTGCCGCGGCTGTCCCGGCCGGGACGGCCTGCTCACACCGCGGCCGAGAAGCGGTAGCCGGCGCCGCGCACCGTCTGCACCATGCCGTCGAAGCCGGACGGCTCCAGGGTCTTGCGCAGGCGCCGGATGTGCACGTCGACCGTCCGCTCCTCGACATAGACGCTGCCACCCCAGACGTGGTCGAGCAACTGGGTGCGGCTGTAGACGCGCTCGGGGTGGGTCATGAAGAAATGCAGCAGCCGGTATTCGGTTGGCCCGATGCTGACCGGCTGGTCGTTGGCGAACACGCGGTGCGCGGCGCCGTCGATGCGCAGTCCGCCGACGCTGACGCTGCCGTCCTCGTCGTCCTCGCGCGAGC